>NZ_JANXRJ010000195.1 GCF_025353065.1 Lapillicoccus sp. | reverse complement strand
CGCCGGCCGTCGAGGTAGAACCGCGGTCAGGCCACGTCGGGAGTCGCGGCCCGCAGTGCCTCGAGCACCCGGGCGTCGATGCCTCCGGGCACCAGGAGCATCTCGTAGTTCTCCACGCCCGACCACGACTCGAGCGCCGCGTCGACGTCGTCACCGGTGTGACCGAGCGCGGCGAGGCGTCGGGTCACCTCGTCCGCGAGCTCGCCGGTGAGGGGCTGGACGTCCTGCGGCTCCCCGAAGTAGAGGTCGTGGAGGTCGAGCAGACGGGCCAGCTCCTGGGGCGCCTGAGGGTGGTCGTCGATCCGGAGGTCGACGAGGATGCCGCCGGCGTCGTAGCCGGCGCCGGGTGCGTGGACGACGAGGGCCGCGCCCTGCCGCCCCCGGGAGTCGCCGCCCGCGGCGTCGCCCGCGAGGAGGGCGGCCAGCAGCCGGCGGTCCAACGGCATACCGACGGTCTGGACGAAGGCCACCTCCATGGCGTGCACGACGTCGGCGCCGGTCAGGATGTTGCCCTGGATGGCGTAGTGCCCGACGGTGTCGTCGCCGCCCGCCATACCGCCGGCCCAGTCCGAGCACTCGGAGCCGGTGTAGGTCGCGGCCCCCGTCGACGTGGCGACGCCGAGCTGGCGGTTCTCCCGTCCCGCGTCCGCCGCCGTGACGCGGGACACGGCCGACTCCGCGTCGAGCCCACCCGCGAGCAGGGCGAGGACATCGGCACGGTAGGACACCTTGGCGGACGCCTGGGTGGCGACGGCACCGACGCCGATCCGGACCTCGGGGACGATGGCCCCGACGGCAATGAACTTGCTGGCGACGGCGACGCCCACCGCGTCCCCATGACTGACGGCGATCGAGAAGGTCATGGGCCTTGACCTTAGTAGCGACCGAGCTGGCCTGCACGAGAGCTCGACGCTCGGCATACGGACCCTGCGCGGTCCGGTTGCCGTCCCCTCCTAGACTTCTGGGGTGACCCCGCAGGACAGTGCCCTCTTCCAGGCTGAGCTCGAGGAGGCCGGCGCCACGCTGGTCGCCGCGCAGCAGCCCGAGTGGCCGGACGCCTCCTCGGTGCGGTCTGCGGTGGAGACACTGGCGAGCTTCCCGCCGCTGGTCTTCGCCGGTGAGTGCGATGTCCTGCGCACGCGGCTGGCTGCGGCCGCCCGCGGCGAGGCCTTCGTGCTCCAGGGCGGCGACTGCGCCGAGACCTTCGCCGACGCGACGGCCGACAACATCCGCGACCGGATCAAGACCGTGCTGCAGATGGCGGCGGTCCTTACCTACGGCGCCTCGGTGCCGGTGGTCAAGATCGGGCGGATCGCGGGGCAGTATGCCAAGCCGCGCAGCTCGGGCGCCGAGACCCGCGAGGGCGTCACCATGCCGGCCTACCGCGGCGACATGGTCAACGACTTCGCCTTCGACGAGGTCGCCCGGGTGCCCGACCCGCAACGGCTCGTGCGGGCGTACCACACCGCCGCCTCCACGCTGAACCTCGTGCGAGCCTTCACCACCGGTGGCTTCGCCGACCTGCGTCACGTCCACGACTGGAACAAGGGCTTCGTCACCAACGCCGCGAACTCCCGCTACGAGCGGCTGGCCCACGACATCGACAAGGCGATGAAGTTCATGGCCGCGTGCGGCGCGGACTTCGACACGATGCGCACGACGGAGTTCTTCGCCTCGCACGAGGCGCTGCTGCTCGACTACGAGCGCCCGATGACCCGCATCGACTCGCGCACCGGCCTGGCCTACGACACCTCGGCGCACTTCGTGTGGGTGGGGGAGCGCACCCGCGATCTCGACGGCGCGCACATCGACTTCGTCTCGCGGATCCGCAACCCGATCGGCATCAAGGTCTCCTCGAAGGCCGAACCGGACGACCTGCTCAAGATCATCGACAAGGTCGACCCCGACCGCGAGCCCGGCCGGCTCACCCTCATCACCCGGATGGGCTGCGGCACGGTGCGCGACGCGCTGCCGCGGATCGTCGAGGCGGTCACCGCGTCCGGCGCCCAAGTGACGTGGGTATGCGATCCCATGCACGGCAACACCTTCGAGTCGACGAGCGGCTACAAGACGCGCAACTTCGACGACGTCGTGGAGGAGGTGCGCGGGTTCTTCGACGTGCACCAGGACCTCGGCACCGTGCCCGGCGGGATCCACGTCGAGCTCACCGGCAACGACGTCACTGAGTGCCTCGGGGGCGCGGAGAAGATCCTCGACGCCGACCTCGGCAGCCGTTACGAGACGGTCTGCGACCCGCGCCTGAACCACCAGCAGTCGCTCGAGCTGGCGTTCCTCGTGGCGGAGATGCTCGGCCGCGACTGACGGGCGTCGCCTGCTCTCGCCCCACCCCCGCCCGTATGCCGGGTGCCCGGGGTCCGTGGCGCGCCTCCGGCCGCTCGGAGAGACTGGGTCCGTGCCCGAGCTGCCCGAGGTCGAGTCCGCCCGCAAGGTCATCGAGAAGGCGGCGCTGCAGCGCACGATCGCCGACGTCGACGACACCGACACCTACGAGTGCCGACCCCACCGACCCGGCGAGATCCGGGACGCCCTGGTCGGCCGGCAGCTGACGTCGGCGCACCGGCAGGGCAAGACGATGTGGTGCGAGACGTCCGGACCGGACGGGTCGCCTGCCCCCGGACCGCGCCTGGGGATCCACCTCGGGATGAGCGGGCGGATCCTCGTGGCCCCCCCGGCCGACGCGGACGGCGACTCGGCGAAGGAACACGTGGGTGGCGACTACGTGGGCACGGGCCGCTCGCGGGGGCGGCCGCGCAAGGAGGTGTGGTTCCGGTTCACGCTGAACTTCGAGGACGGCGGCTCGATGCGGCTGCTCGACACCCGACGGCTCGGGCGGGTGCGCCTCGAACCCGACCTCGACGCGCTCGGACCGGACGCCGCCGAGATCGGCCGCGACGACTTCCGCACCCGGATCGGCAGGGGCCGTGCGCCGGTGAAGGCGCGGCTGCTCGACCAGCACGCGATCGCCGGCGTCGGCAACCTCCTCGCCGACGAGACCCTGTGGCAGGCCGGGATCTCGCCGCAACGACGCACGGGTGAGCTCGACACCGCTGAGCTCGACGAGCTGAGACGGCAGCTGCGCAAGGCGACCCGCCTCGCCATCCGCCACGGCGGGGTCCACACGGGCGAGATCATCCGGCACCGACGGTCGGGTGAGCACTGCCCGCGGTGCGGGGCCGAGATGCAGCGGGCGACCGTCGGGGGCCGGACGACGTGGTGGTGCCCGAAAGAGCAGCAGTAGTCAGCTCCACCGCGCCCGCGAGGCGACGAACCGGTTGACGCGGGCCGCGAGCTCCTCGGGGTACTCGCCGTTGATCGCGTGGGTCGCCTGCGGCCACAGCTCCGCCTCGACGTTGGGCACGGTGCGGGCTGTGGACATGGCGGTGCGAGGTGAGTGGGCGATGGTGCGGCCGGCGAGGAGCGCGAGCGTCGGCACGGTGAGGCCGGCGAGCTCGGCGGAGGTCGGTCGCGTCGGCAGCGGCAGCCGGCCGGCGTAACCGGCCATGCCGGCCGCGATGAGCCGGGCTTCTGGCACGTCACCGGTGCTCGCCCCTCCCGCGGTCCAGCTGAGGAGCCGGTCCCGCAGCCGGGTGGGCATCCCCGGCACGACGCTGCCCAACGACACGACGATCATCTTCCAGCCGATCGGGGCGAAGGTGGCCATGGGGTCGAGCACGATGGCCGAGGCGACTCGCCCGGGACGGCGGATCGCCACCTGCAGGGTCAGCCATCCCCCGATGCTCACTCCCATGAGGTGCACGGTGTCGAGCTCGAGCGCCGCGAGGGCGGCGTCGACCCACGCCGTCTGGTCGTCGGGGGTCCTGATCGGCGCGGTCTGTGTCGAGGCGCCGGGCTCACCGAGGCTGTCGAGCGACCAGACGGTCCGGTCCCGGGTCAGTGCGGGCAGGTTCGCGCGCCACATCGGCGTGGACGCCATTCGCCCGGCCAGCAGCACCAGGGGCGCTGCTGCGGGATCTGCCCCGGGCTGAGCCTCGAAGCGGTGGGCGGCCACGCGGCCGAAAGGAGTCGGCGCGACGCGCGAGTGCGCGGGGGGCAGCGCAGCGAGACCGGAGCTGTAGACGTCCTCAAAGGCCGTGAACGCCTCTCGGGAGCGGAAGTAGCCGACGGAGCTCTCGGGTGGGCCGATCTGCGGATCGTCGATGGTGAATGTCACGATACGATCGTATCGTGAACCAGATGCCACCAGAAGACCGGATCGCCCGCGCCGCGCTGGCGCTCGCCTCCGAGCGGGGCCTCGACGCCGTCACCTTCGGGCTCGTGGCCGCCGAGGCAGGGGTGTCGAAAGGTGCTGTGCAGCATCACTTTCCTGCACGTGCCGACCTGCTCAGGGCTTCGGCCGGGCTCCTCCTGCGCCACGTCGACGCGAGGGTGCATCGCGCCTTCGTCGCGGCGAGGGACCCTCAGGAGCGGCTCGTGGCGCTGCTCGCTGCCGCGCTGCCGCGGACACCCGACGAGCTGGACCTCGCCTTCGCGGCCACGAGCCTGCTCGTCGTCACCCGACACGATGCGGCTGTGCGCACTCAGTATGCCGCCGGGCTCGCGCGCGCCCGGGCGGCCGTGGCGGCGGAGGTGTCCGACCTCGTGCCGGCGGTCGACGTCGAGGCCGTCGCGTCGGCCGTGCTCGGTGTCGCGGGGTCGCTGCGTGAGGAGGTGATGCTCGGGGTGATCGGTCCTCGCGTGGCCCGGAGGCGCCTGGTGGCTCTGGTCGGGGCCCTCGTCGCGCGCGGGTGACCACCCGGCATACGGACCTCGGCGTGGTGGTCGCCCCGGCGTCGGTAAGTTGACCGGCGTGACGAGTCCCGTGCGTGCCGACCTGCTCTCCGACACCCTCACCAAGCCGACGCCGGCGATGCGCGAGGCCATGGCGGCCGCGGAGGTCGGCGACGACGTCTACGGCGAGGACCCGTCGATCAACGCCCTGGAGAACCGCGTCGCCGAGCTGCTCGGGCACGAGGCCGGGCTCTACACCCCGACGGGCTCGATGGCCAACCAGCTCGGGCTGCGGCTGCACGTCAGGCCGGGCGAGGAGATGATCTGCGACTCGCTCGCGCACGTGGTCCGGGCCGAGCTCGGCGCCGCAGCGGTGTTCTCCGGTATCAGTTCTCGCACCTGGGTCTCGCAGCGCGGGCTGCTCGACCCGCAGCAGCCGATCGACCTGATGATCACCGGAGCCGGCGCCTACCAGGTCAACACCGCGCTCGTCGTGCTGGAGAACACCCACAACTTCGGCGGCGGGACGGTTCAGCCGCTCGAGGCGATCCGCGCGGTCCGCGCGGCGACCCGGGAGGTGCACGTCTCGATGCACCTCGACGGTGCGCGGCTCTGGAACGCGCACGTCGCGACCGGGATCCCGCTCGCCGACTACGCCCAGGAGTTCGACACGGTGTCGGTCTGCCTCAGCAAGGGGCTCGGGGCACCGGTCGGCTCGGTGCTCGTCGGAGCCCGGGACGCGATCGACGAGGCGCGGATCTGGCGCAAGCGCTACGGCGGCGGGATGCGTCAGGCCGGGATCCTCGCCGCCGGTGGCCTGTATGCCGTGGAGCACCACCTCGAGCGGCTCGCCGACGACCACGCCCGGGCCAGGCGTGCGGCGGTCGCGTTCGCCGAGGTGGCGCCGGGGTCGATCGACCCGACGAGCGTGGAGACCAACATCCTCGTGATGGACGTCTCCGTCGCCGGCTGGGCGTCGGCCGCCCTCGTCGCCGCCGCCCTCGAGGAGGGCGTGCGGTTCTACGCCGTCGGCGCCAAGGCCGTCCGGCTCGTCTGGCACCTCGACGTCGACGACGCCGGGACGGACCACGCGATCGATGTCGTCACCCGGTTGCTGAGGTCGGGCCCGACCTCCTGATCGCCCGGTCGGCCGGATCGAGGTCGTCCGTTCGGCCGACGTTGCGGCCAGAACGGTTCGACGGCGCGAGCCGCCGCCATACTGGCAGTCGCTCGACGACCGCTGGGCGCCAACGGACGAGGTCTGGAGAAGGACGCCACCGATGCGCCGCAACACCGCACTCGTCCGGGGTGCCGCCGTCGTCGTCACGACGCTGGGCGTGACCCTCTCGGCGCTCGCCGTCCCGGCCGCCGCCCTCGGGGCCCGCGTCGAGCTCGGCCGCAGCGCTTTCCTGCCCGCCGCGACGGCCGCCCCACCCGCGCCCACCGGGGTCACGGCGACCGCCAGCGCGCTCGGGGTCGCGGTGGCATGGGACGCGGTGGGGGAGAGTGCGGCGACGGTCAGCCGCAGCACCGACGGGGGCACGAGCTGGCAGGACGTGACGACCCTCACCACCGACCCGGCGAGCACCGCACGCCGGCACGACGGCGACCTGTTCGCCCTCACTCCCGGGGCCGCTGCCCTCTACCGGGTCACCGCTCTCAGCGGCGGGAGCCCGGCGGTTGCCGGTCCCCCGTCGACCCCCGCGACGGCGACGTCCCCGCGCGAGAGCATCATCGCGACCGACCCCGACCAGGCCCTCGTCAGCCTGCCGGTCGGCGGCGGCGACCCGGTCGGGCTGGCGGCCGACCCCGGTCACCAGAACGTCGCGGTCTCGCCGGACGGTCGTCAGGTCGTCACCGCGTGGCAGAGCCCGGGCGCGGCACAGGTCGTGCTCTACAACCTGGCGGGCGGCAGCGGCCGCGACCTCGACATCCTCTATGCGAACGACCAGCCGATCTCCGGGCTGACCTGGTCCCCCGACGGCTCGACGCTGGCGTGGACCGAGGCCGTGGCGGGGGCCAAGCGGGGGACGACGCAGCTGGTCCTCGGGTCACCGACCGGGGCCGCGGTCCGTACCGTCGGCGCGGCAGCCGGACTGTCGCCGATGGGCTGGCTGCCGGACTCGCAGACCCTCCTCACGGTGTCGCACGACAACGAGGTCTTCCTCGTCGACGTCCTCAGCGACACCGCCACGGATCTGGGCTTGCGCGGCACTCCCCGGCTGACGTCCGACGGTCACCTGCTCGTGCTCTACGGCGCGGACGAGGTGTATGCCGCCTACGCCTTCGACCCCGGCTCCCGCGTCGTGGGTCCGCTGCTCGGGCGCAGTGTCGCCCAGAGCCTCCACCCGACCAAGGCGTTCGACCTGTCGTCGGACGGCACGAGGGTGCTCACGGCGACAGCCGCCGGCTCGCCGGGGCTGCTGCAGGCCTCCGTCGACGGGAGCGGCGGGATCGGGCCGCTCGCTCCGGTCCCGAGCACCGGAGGTGACGGGACCGGCGTCTGGCAGGCCTACCGGCCGGTCCTCACGACACTCACGAGCTCGGCGCAGATCACGGGATTCGCCATCGCCCCCGGGGGGATGGACCCGGCGACGAGCTTCGGCTGCGCCCTCGACGGGTCGGCGGCGACCCCCTGCTCGTCGTGGACGGCGCCGGTGCTCGCGACCGGGAGGCACACCCTCGTCGTCACCGGCACCGAACCCGGCACCTTGCGTCGCGCCGTGAGCGCGCGGACCTGGTCGGTCGGCATCGGCACCTACACCCCGCTGTCGGCACGGCGGGTGCTCGACACGAGAAGCGGTCTCGGAGCGACGAGGTCGCCCCTCGGTCCGGCGGGGACCATCGTCCTGACCGTCCCCGGACTGCCGGCGAACACCACGGCGGTGACCCTCAACCTCACGGCGGTGGGTGCGACGACGGGCACCTACCTCTCGGCATACCCGCCCGGCGCGGCCCGCCCGGCGACCTCGAGCCTCAACGTCCCGACGGCGGGGGCGATCGCCAACCTCGTGACGGTCGCGGTCGGGCCCGGCGGGAAGGTCGACATCACGAACAGCGCCGGCACCGTCGACGTCATCGCCGACCTCGAGGGCTACGTCGCGCCCGGCACGGGATATCGGTATGCGAGCGTGTCCCCGACGCGGATCATCGACACCCGCACGGGGCGGGGCGGGGTCACCGGGCCGGTCGCACGGATCGGGGTGACCCTCCCCGTGGGCGAGCTCGTGCCGGCGACCGTCGACCTCACCGGCGCCAGGGCGCTGTCCCTCAACGTCACCGCGGTTGCACCGACCCGCGCGGGCTGGCTCACCGCCTACGACTACCTCGCCGGGGCGCCGGCGACGTCGAACCTCGACTTCGCAGCCGGGCAGGACGTCGCCAACCTCGTCACGCTGGCCGCGGACAGCTCGTCCTCGCTCGCCTTCCAGAACGGCGGGTCGGGCACCGTCCAGGTCGTTGCCGACCTGGCCGGCTCCTACGGGTCCCGGGGCGCGGCGTTCACGGCAGTCCCGCCGGCCCGGATCGTCGACACGCGCAACGGGACGGGCGCACCGCGCGTCAGGGTGGGGGCCGGGCAGTCGATCACGGTCACGGTGCCGGGCCTGCCGCGTGGCACGAGCGCCGTCGCGGTCAACCTCACCGCGGTGAGCCCGACCGCCAGCGGCTACCTCGTGGCCTACCCGGCCGGTACGCCGCTCCCGGGGTCGTCGTCCGTCAACTTCCCGGCGGGCCGGACCGTCGCGAATGCCGCCGTGGTCGCGGTCGACGCCCGGGGCGCGATGGTGATCACCAACGCCGCCGGAAGCACGGACGTCCTCGTGGACCTCGCCGGCTACTACGCGTTCTGATCCGGATCCACGTGCGGCCGACCTGCGATGCGTCAGCCGACCTCGTGGTGCCGGGACTCGATCGGCACCTCTGAGCCGTCCGCCCGGCCACTGCCGCGAGCAGCCTTGCCGGCGTTGAGGGTTCGTCGCCACGGGCGGCTGCCGAGCTCGACGACGTACATCGCGGCGACGACGAGGACGCCGCCGACGAGCATCCGCGCGGTCAACGACTCGCCGCCGAAGAGGACGGCGAAGAACGCGGCGAAGACCGGCTCGAGGGTCATCACGATCGCCGCGCGGGTCGCGGTCAGCCGGGCCTGGGCCCAGGTCTGCGCCCAGAGCGCGAGCACGCCCGCTGCCGTCGCCATGTAGACCACCGAGGCCCACTGGCCGGCCCCCTGCGGCCAGGTGATGCCCTCCGGGATGGCGCCCAGGCAGCAGACGACGGCGATCACGATCATCTGGACCGCCGACATCCCGGTCGCGTGCGCCGTCGTCGACCATCGGCCGAGGCCGATGATGTGCAGCGCGTAGATGACGGCGCACCCCAGGGTCAGGGCCTCGCCGACGCCGATGCGCACGCCGTTGAGGGAGAGGACGGCCAGGCCCGCGGTGGAGAGCAGCACGGCATACCAGGTCACGCGGGTGATGCGCTCGCGCAGGATGAGGGCCGAGATCAGCGGTGTGAGCACGACGTAGAGACCGGTGATGAAGCCGGAGACCGACGCGTCCGTCAGGGACAGCCCGATGGTCTGCAGGATCTGGGCGATGCCGTAGAGCAGCCCCAGCCCGGCGCCGAGAATCCACTCGCGGCGGCCGAGGGCGCGCAGCGGGCGCCAGAAGATGCCGACCATGAGGACGGCCGCGATGGTGAAACGGATGGCGAGGAAGTCCAGCGGCGGGACGGTCCGGACGAGGTCGCGGATGAGGAAGAAGGTCGACCCCCAGACCGCGGTGAGGGCGACCAGCAGGGCGGTGGCGAGCAGACCGGTCCGGCGCACGGCAGGGGAGCGACCGGAGGGGTCGGGGGAGATCACGGGTGCGTCAGACGATGGTCAGCGTGATGGTCGCGCCCTTGCGCACCATCGTGCCGGCGCTCGGGTCGGATCCGCGGACGGTGCCGAAGAACCCGCCCAGGATCTCGTTGTAGGACACCGCGAAGCCGGCCTGCCGGAGGAGCTTGGCGGCCTCGCCGCGCTGCTTGCCGACGGTGTCGGGCACGGCGACCAGCACGGGCCCCTTGGACACGACGAGGGTCACGGTGCCGCCCTTGGTGAGGGTGCCAGTTTTGGGGTCCTGCGAGACGACCGAGCCCTGGGCGACGGTGTCGCTGTTCACTGCTGGGCCCTCGACGACGGTCAGTCCGGCCGCGCCGAGCGCGTTCTTGGCGTCCGCCGCCGGCTTGCCGGTGAAGTCGGTGACGGGGATCGGCTGCCGGCCCTTGCTCACGACGATCGCGACCGTCGCACCGGGTTTGAGGAGGGTGCCGGCCGTGGGGTCCTGGGTCAGGATCGTGCCGGCGGCGACGTTGTCGCTGTAGGCGTCGGTGCTGGATCCGAGGGCGAGGTGAATGCCGCTGAGGGTCGCGAGCGCGGCGGTGGCGGCGGTGCCGGTGAGGGTCGGCGCGGCATACCGCTCAGGGCCCTTGGAGACCGTGAGGGTGACGGTCGAGCGCCTGGCGACCGTCGCCGCGCCACCCGGGTCGCTGCTGATGACGAGGCCCGTCGGGACGGTCTCGTCGAAGGACTGCCTGACGCTCGCGCTGAGCCCGGCCTGCTCGATCGCCGCGACCGCCGCGTGCTCGTCGAGCGAGGCCACGGTCGGGACGCGGGTCTGCGCACCGGGCCCAGCAAGGAACCACCATCCCGCGCCACCGCCTGCGAGGAGGAGGGCGGCCAGCAGGGCGAGCACGGCCGGCCAGCGCCGCCGTCGGCGAGGTCCGTCGATCACCGAGGTGGGGTGGGCCTGGGTCCGGTATGCCGAGGTGGAACGCACCGGGGTCGGCGCGGGGATGCGGGTGGTCGGCGTCGCGGCGGCCAGGCCCCGCTCGGGATCGACGGGACGCAGGTCGAGCTCGGTGGTCGAGAGGCGGGCCCGGGCCCGGCGGACCTCGACGAGGTAGTCACCGGCGGACGCCGGCCGCTGGTCGGGGTCGCGGGCGGTGCCGAGCGCGACCAGCCGGTCGATCTCGGTCGGGACCGTCCGGACCATCGCGGACGCGGACGGCACGGTGCCGTGGACGTGCTGGTAGGCGACGTGGATGGGGGTGTCACCGTCGAACGCCTTGCGGGCGGTGACCAACTCGAAGAGGACCAGGCCCGCGGCATACACGTCGGAGCGGGCGTCGGCGATGCCGCGCTCGACCTGCTCGGGCGAGAGGTAGGCGACGGTGCCGAGCAGCGTGCCGGAGGCGTTGGTCGTCGCGGCGGTGACCGCCCGGGCCAGCCCGAAGTCGGCGACCTTCACGACGCCGTCCTCGCGGATGATGACGTTCTCGGGCTTGACGTCGCGGTGGATGAGGCCGGCGCTGTGGGCGGCGTCGAGGGCCTGGAGGATGCGGTCGAAGATGTCGAGCGCCGCCCGCGGGGTGAGCGGGCCCTCCTGGGTGAGCACCTCGCGCAGGGTGCGTCCCGGGACGTACTCCATCGCGAGGAACATGTCGTCCCCGTCGTCGCCCTGGTCGAACACCGCGACGACGTTCGGATGGCTCAGCCGGGCGGCCGAACGGGCCTCGCGCCGGAAACGGGACACGAAGGTCTCGTCCGAGACGAGCTCGCGGCGCATGATCTTCACGGCGACTTCGCGGTCGAGCCGCTCGTCCACCGCGAGGTAGACCGAGGCCATGCCGCCGTCGGCGATGTGCGACAGCACACGGTAGCGGCCGTCGAGCAGCCGCCCGACGGTCGACTGGCGCACGCTCGACGTCATGCACGGAGTCTACGAAGGCAGCGGCCCAAACCCGTGGAGGCTGGCCCCAGTGGTCCCGGCCGTCACACCGGTCACACCGGTCACTGCACGCGGGCCGGCGTGGGGGTCAGACCCGCGACATCAGCGCCTTGACGCTGGCGACGTAGCCCACGGTGTCGGCATACATCCCGTGCTTCTGCACCGAGCCGAGACCCTGGTAGTAACCGGCGATCGCCGTGTCCAGCGACGACGACGAACGGGTCAGGGCGGCCAGGATGACAACGCCGGCCGTGGCGTTGTCCTGCGCGAGCAGGAGGTCGAGGCGGCGCCCGGCCAGCCCGGATGCCCACTGGCCCGAGCTGGGGATCACCTGCATCGCCCCGATCGCGTTCGCGACGGATACCTGACCCTGGTCCCAGCCGGACTCCTGGTAGGCGATGGCGAGGGCGAGCCGCTGGTCGACGCCGTAGCGAGCCGCAGTCGCCACGATGATCGCCCGCATCTGCTGCCGCGAGGGAGGGCGGGCCGAGGCGATCGACTGTCGAGCCGTCGCTGCGGCGGCGATCGTCGCGTCCGGATACGTCCGGCCCGTAAAGGTGTTGGCCGACGTCGCGACCGGCTTGCGGATCGTGAGGACCTGCCCGATCCGGATCAGGTAGGGCGCGCGCAGCCCGTTGGCGGAGATGAGCGCGCTCTGGCTGGCGCCGGTCCGGCGCGCGATGGCCTCGATCGTGTCGCCGGGTGCCACGCGATAGCTCGAGACCCCTGAGCCCGTCGAGCCCGCGGAACCGGGAACTGCCCTCGCTGCCTGCGCGGCGGGCGCCCCGGCCGGACTCGCCCGGACCGCGGTCGGGGAGCCAGTTGTCGGGGGGCCACCCGGGACGAGCAGGGTCGAGCCGATCCGGATGAGGCGGCCGCCGTCGCGTAGCTGGTTCCGGGCCGTGAGCGCCGTGATCGAGGCGCCGGTGCGGGCCGCGATGTCGTAGAGGGTGTCGCCGGACCGGATCGTGTAGGGACTCCACCCGGCGGGCGCCGTCGTGCCCGTACGGATGACGGCCGAGGGTGGTGGGAGCGCGGGGACGGCTGCGGCGGGTGACATGGGGGAGGAGTCCTTCCGGTTGCGTGTCTGCGCCGGACGGCTCTGGGGCGCGAGTGAGACATGAGCAGTATGCGACGAATGTGGGTTTTGTGAATATACCTGTCCGGGGGTGCGATGTGCTCGGCTGCCGCCCTCACCTACGCTGGTGGCCGTGTCCAGCGCCACCCCGCCCCTTCCCGAGCCCGCTCTGACCCCCGACGCAGCGGACGACCTCGCCGCCCTGACCGCTCTCGTCTCGGACTGGACGACCGTCCCCGACATCGCCGAGCGGATGGACGTGTCGCTGGCGCGGGTCCGGCAGATGATCGCCGACCGCGAGGTCATCTCGCTGCGCACGGGGCCGCGCCGGGTCGTCAGCATCCCGGCCAAGTTCATCGGCGACGAGGGTCCGCTGCCCGAGCTCAAGGGCACCTTCACCGTCCTCGCCGACGGGGGGATGAACGACGTCGAGATCGTCCGGTGGCTCTTCACCCCGGACGACTCGCTGCCCGTGCCCGGGGCCCCGATGGACGCGCTGCTCGCCGGTCACAAGGCCGAGGTGCGTCGGCGGGCCCAGACGCTCGCCTTCTGACCCGGGGTCGGGCGGTCGGCTGATGCGTCACCTCTCGTATGCCGCGATGCTCGCGGTCGTCCTCGTGGGCACCCTCCCGCTGCACCGCGTCTTCCGGCTGGACCTCGCGCGGCAGCTGCGTCGGGTGGCCCTCAGCATCCTTCCCGTGGCCGTCGTCTTCGTCGTGTGGGACGTCGCCGCGACCCGCGCCGGACACTGGGCGTTCGACCCCGGGCAGACCCTGTCCGTGCGGGTCCTCGGCCTGCCCCTGGAGGAGCTGGCGTTCTTCCTCGTCATCCCCCTCGCCGGGCTGCTCACCTACGAGGCGGTCGGTGTGGTCCTCGCCCGGCGACGAGACGGACGACGAGACCGAGGTGCGCGACCTCCCCGATCGACGGGAGCCGGTCGACGAGGTGGGCCGGGATGACCTACACCGCTGCCGCCGTCATCGGCGTCGGGGCCGCGCTCGTCCTCGACGTCCTGGTGCTGCGCACCCGGCTCGTGGCCACCCGGCAGTGGTGGGCGGCATACGGGATCATCGTGTTCTTCCAGCTGCTGACCAACGGCTGGCTCACCGGCCGACGGATCGTCACCTACGGCCCGGACGCGATCATCGGCGACGCCAACGTGCCCTTCGTCGGCGACGGCCGCCTCGCGTGGGCGCCGTTCGAGGACCTCGGTTTCGGCTTCGCCCTCGTCCTGGTCACCTGCGTCCTCTGGGTCCGGCTGGGGCGGCGCTCCCCGGGTGCGGACTGACAGGTCAGGACTCGCGTGCGGTGGACGAGGCGATCAGGGAGTGGAGCACCTCGGTGGCCTCCGGGTCGAGGAGCTCGGCAACCCCGTCGAGGGCCGCGGCCGCCTCGTTGACCCGGGCCGCGATCTTCTCCTCGACGCCGTCGACGGCGCCGGTGCGGTGGAGCACCCCCCGCAGCTCCTCGACGCCGTGGGCGTCCAGGTCGGGCTGGCCCAGCAGCTTGTCGACGAGCGCGCGCTGCTCGTCGTCCGCGACGCCGAGGGCCAGGGCGATGAGCACGGTGCGCTTGCCCTCACGCAGGTCGTCGCCGGCCGGCTTGCCGGTCTGCGCCGGGTCGCCGAAGACCCCGAGGAGGTCGTCGCGCAGCTGGAACGCCTCGCCGAGCGCGAGCCCGTAGCGGGACAGCGCGTCGATCGCCGTCGCGGGCACGCCGCCCGCGGTCGCGCCGATGAGGAGGGGGTGCTCGATCGTGTACTTCGCGCTCTTGTAACGGATCACGTTGCGAGCAGACGCGATTCGTGCCGCCGTATCGAGACCGTCCCACCCGCGGGCGGACTCGAGGATGTCGAGGTACTGACCACCCATGAGCTGCGTGCGCATCATGTCGAAGGTCCGGCGTGCGCGCCCGAGGTGCTCGGCGGGCAGGCCCGAGGTCGAGTAGAGCTCGTCGGTCCACTGCAGGCACAAATCACCGGCGAGGATCGCGGCCGCCTCGCCGAAGCGGTCGCTGTTGCCGATCCAGCCCACCTCTGCGTGGTGGCCGGCGATGGCGCGGTGAGCTGACGGCATACCTCGCCTGGTGTCGCTGCGGTCCATCACGTCGTCGTGGAGGAGCGCGGCGGCCTGGAAGAACTCCATGGCCGTCGCCAGCCGCACCAGAGCCTCGGAGTCGGGCTGTCCGGCGGCGCGGTATCCCCAGTAGAGGAACGCCGCCCGCAACCGCTTGCCACCCGTGAGCAGTCGGGCGACGGCGTCGACGAGGATGCCGAGATCGGGGCCGACGACGCCGAGCACCCCGCGCTGCCCGGCGATCTCCGCGTCGACCGCCGTCTGCACGCGCCTGCGCAGGTCGGACCGGTCGAGAGGGTCGTTCACGGGTCCTCCCTGGGCGAGCGACATGGTGAACGGCAAGCCTACGGGCTGGGGACGTCCCTGCCGACCGCGGTCCGGCTGCGTACGCTTGACCCATGTCGCTCGCCACCTCCTCCAGCCTGCCCCGCCCGGCCAACGTGGTCCGGTCGATCCCCGAGGCCCTGGCCAGCGGCCGGCCCAGCATCAGCTTCGAGTTCTTCCCGCCGAAGACCGACGCGGCGGAGACGCAGCTGTGGGAGACCATCCGGCGGCTCGAGAAGACCCGGCCGACGTTTGTGTCCGTCACCTACGGGGCCGGCGGCACGACCCGCGACCGCACCGTACGGGTCACCGAGCGGATCGCCCGGGAGACCATCCTCACCCCGTTGGCCCACCTCACCTGCGTCGGGCACTCGGTGTCCGAGCTGAGGTCGGTCATCGGCTCGTTCTCCGACGTCGGCATCCGTAACCTCCTGGCCCTGCGCGGTGACCCGCTCGGCGGGCCCGACGCGACCTGGGAGCGACACGCGGAGGGCCTCGACCACGCCGAGGAGCTCGTCGAGCTGGTCCGGTCGCTCGGCGACTTCACCGTCGGGGTGGCCGCCTTCCCCGACCAGCACCCCGAGAGCGCTGACCTCGACGCCGACGCGGACGTGCTCGTCCGCAAGGCCGACGCCGGAGCGGAATACGCCATCACCCAGTTCTTCTTCACCACCGCGGCCTATCTCGCGCTGCGCGACCGGGTGGCGGCCCGGGGGCGCGACCTGCCGATCATCCCGGGGCTGATGCCGGTGACCAACGTCAAGCAGCTCGCCAGGATGACGCAGCTCTCCGGCCAGCCGGTTCCCGCAGCAGTGACGTCCCGTCTCGAGGCGGTCGGCGACGACCCCGAGGCGGTGCGCGAGGTCGGTGTCGAGATCACCACCGAGCTCGCCCAGCAGCTGCTCGCCGAGGGCGCGCCGGGCATCCACCTCATCACCATGAACCGCTCACCCGCGACGCTCCAGGTGTGGGACAACCTCGGGGTCACGGCTGCGCAGTAGCGGCGTCCTCCGCCGGACACCCCTTCCGTCCGTCACCGTCCGTGGCCGTCCGTAGCCGGGCCGCGTGTTTCGAGGGCCGCAGTCGGCCCGTGGCGTCGAGGGTCGCCAGGCCGTGGAGGGTGGCGCCGAGGTGAACATGGCCTCGTAGAGCGCCGGCTGTGCGGCCGCGAGGTCGAGGTGTGCCCGGGCCACCCGTCCGACGTCGCTGGCGCCGCGCCGCGGTCGGCGCAGGTCGACACCGAGCTCGACGGAGCCCTCGATGGCCGTCGCAGGCATGATCGCCCGCATCGTCGGGAAGTGTCCGTAGAGCACGGGTTGGCTGGATCCGATGATGCCGGACAGGCGGCGGGTGGTGACCGCGGGCCAGCCCTCGGCTTCGGCCAGCTCGCAGGCGGTCGTGATGACGAGCTGCGGTCGCGATGCTGTCCTCAGCGTTCTGTCCCGCGCTGGGCATCATCAACATCGGTGTCAGCTACCTCACCTGGCCGGTCGCCATCGCGCAGGGATTCGGGGTCCCCGACCTGCCGGTGCCGACCGATCCCTTCCACCGGGTCAAGGGGATCCGTGACGTCGCCTCGGGCCTCGTCCTCACCGACAGGGGGAGGCGCGGCACGGCATACGGCGTGCACGGGGAGACCGCGATGCTCCTGGTCGTGAACGCCGGGCTCTGGCTGCTGGGCTGAGCCGCAGAGGAACGCGGGTCAGACCACCTCGGTCGGTATGCCGCCGCTCATCCGGATGAGCTCGTCGTAGGTGGTGCGGAAGACCGCCTGAGGGTGACCCGCGGCGGCCCAGATCGTGTCGTGGCGCGCGAGGCTGACGTCGATGACCGTCCGGATCGGCTGGGTGTGACCGACGGGCGCGACCCCACCGATGACGAATCCTGTCGTCGCCCGGACGAAGGCGGCATCTGCCTGCTCGATCTCGGCGACCTGGAGCATCGCGGCGACCTTGACCGTGTTGACCCGGTGGGCCCCGGAGGCGAGGACGAGCAGTGGCGTGACGTCGCCGCCGGGAGCCGACCGTGCCGTGAAGACGAGCGAGTTGGCGATCTGGGCCACCGAGACCCCGAGCTGCTCGGCGGCCTGGGCTGCCGTGCGTGCCGCGCTGTCGAGGACGACCACCGTGGTGGTGACGAGGTGGGCGGCGATGGCCTCCCGGACGCGCACGACCGCCGGGTGGGCGAGGACGGCGTCCCGCGCTCCCTGGTCCGGCCGTGGCGTCATGGCGGAACGGTAGCGGCCCGATCAGCCCGTCGTCCCGACCGGAAGAAGTTTTTTTCCGAGGTTCTCGTGGGTCTCGTGAGGCTCGTGGGGCTCGTTCGTGCTCACCCCTCGACGGTATGCCGGGTGCCCGTCGCCCGGTTCTCGAACGCGGCCTTGACAGGGTGTCAGAGGGTCGTTGTACCGTGGTCTCAATCGAACAGGTGTACGAACAACTGCCCGGTGCGGGTGGAGGTTGTGGGCTTGACGATACCGATCGACCGGCCCGTGCCCGGGGGCTTTCGCCCCCGTCGCCATGAGGAGCTGATCGACATCCCGCGATTCCTGCTGCCCGCGAAAGGGGCGATCTCGTTATGCGCCGATACAGCGATCCGATCGAGGTCAGGTCGGTGCAGGTCACTGCTCTCGCCGAAGTGACGATGCCCGGACCGGGCCGGGCAGCAACGGGATCCGGGGTGGGGTCCGACGCGGTGTCCGACGCGGGACCGGACGCCGACCTCGTGCTGACCGACGTGCCGCCCGGCACGCCGTCGGCATCACCCGGAGCGCCGCTCACGACCCCGCAGGCCTTCATCTGGCAGGGCCGGCTCTACGTCGTACGCCGGATCCTCACGCACTGGCGGGAGCGCCGGGCGTGGTGGCGCGAGGCTCTCGACCCCGTGCCCGGACAGGCCACCGGCATCGATGTCGCCTCCCGCGAGCACCAGGTGTGGCGGGTCGAGGCGAGCGCCGGCCGGTCGCTCGGCTCCGGGGTGTTCGACCTCGTCCACGACGACGTCCCCCACCCGGGGGAGAGCAGCTGGCGGCTCGTGGGGGTCAGCGACTGATGAGCACCCACCACACGAGCCGCGCCTACGAGCTCGCCGCCGGTCACTACGACACCTCCGCCGGGTCCGCCGGGTCCGCCGGGCTCACCGGGCTCGCCGGGTCCACCGGGTCCACCGGGTCCACCGGGTCCACCGGGCACACCGAGCTCACCGGGCTCACCGGGCGGCGTCCACCGGTCGCCGCGGCCTGCCTCGACCTGATCGACCGGTCCCGGGGCAGCCTGTTGCTGGCCTGCCGGGCCGGCGACTCCGCCGAGCGCTACCTCGAGTCCCACCTCGGGGCCCTGCGGGCGGCGGCCGCCCTCCTCGCCGTTCGCAGCACGGCCACTGGCCGGTCCCGCCCGCGCAGCGTCTGGGACGTGCTGCCCCTGGTGGCCCCCGAGCTGTCCGAGTGGGCGGCCTTCTTCGCCGGGTCGGCCCGACGACGGGTGGTCATCCAGCGGGGCGGCGCTCCCACCCCTCGTGAGGCCGACGACCTGTTGCGCCAGGCCGAGGTCTTCCTCGAGATCGTCCAGGACCTCATCGGCGTGCCTCGTGCCGAGCCCCTGCCCGCCTACATCGCCCCGGTCACGGCCTACCCGTCACCCGCGACGAGCTCACCGCGTGGGGGCTGAGGTCCCCGATGGCCGGCATCCCCGACGCCTTCGTCCACCTGCACGTCGCCTCCGGCTACTCGATGCGCTACGGCGCATCGACCCCGTCGACCCTCGTCCAGCGCGCGGTCGCGTGGGGGCAGCCGGCGCTGGCCCTGACCGACCGCGACGGGCTCTACGGTGCGGTCCGGTTCGTCCAGGCCTGCGCCGCATCGGGCATCGCCCCGATCCTCGGGGTCGACCTCGCGGTGCGTCTCCCCCCGGCAGAGGGACGACGCCGGTCCGGACGACCCGGTGGTGGGTCTGGGGGTGGGGCTCGGGGTGGAGCAGGTCCGGGCGGGGTCGGCATGTGGGGCGACCTCGGCCGTCGACCCGACCGGGCCGGGGGGGCCTTCCCGCCGTCGGCCGGCTCCCGCAACCCGGTCCGTCCCGATCCGGTCCGCACGCCGGTGCGCGGCGGGGCCGTCGTCGACTCCCGACTCCCGCGGGTGACCGTCCTCGCCCGCGGGCGTCTCCTCGGGATCGATCCCGGCGCGGGGTGGGCCCGACTCTGCCAGCTCGTGACCCGCACCCACCTCTCGGGCGAGCGCGGCGACCCCGTCAGCACCCCCGAGCTCATTGCCGAGCTGGCCCGGCCGCCCGGGCACCCACAGCCCGGCGCGGGCGGTCCCGGTGACCGGGGTCGGTCCGGTGATCCGGGCGACCTCGGTCCGAGCCCGCTCGTCGTCCTCCTCGGTCCCGACTCCGATGTGGGCCGGGCCGCCCTCGCGCGTCGACGCGACCTCGCGACCGAGGCCCTGGCCCGGTGGCGGGCGCTGCTGCCGCGGGACGCCCTGGCCATCGAGGTCGTCTGCCACGGGGGGCCGGAAGGCACCCCGGCCAACCTCGGTCACGCGGCGCGGCTCTACGCCCTCGCCCGCGACCACGGCATCCGCGTCGTGCTCACCGCCGCGGTCCGGCACGCCGACCCCCAGGAGGCTGCCACCGTCGACGTCCTCGACGCCGCCCGACGCCTCGTCCCCCTCGACGTGCGACACCTCGACCGGGTCACCACCGCCGGGCACCTCAGCCCCACCCCGGCGATGTATGCCGTGGCCTGCGACATCCTCCAGGCCTCCGGGCCGGGCATCAGTGGCGGCGGGGTCCGGGCCAGGGAGGGGGCCTCGGCCCTGCTCGCCTCGACCGTCGACCTCGCGATGGAGTGCATCCTCGACCCGGCCCTCGACCTCGGCCTCGGCGCGGTCCACCTGCCGGAGCAGACGGTGCTCGGCATCTCTCCCGACACCGATCCGCAGGCGGTCCTCGTCGAGCGGTGCCGGGCGGCGATCGGTGGGCGCTACCCGACCCACTCGCCGAGCGAGCTCGCCGCGATCGAAGCCCGTCTCGACGACGAGCTCGAGGTCATCGGGGGGCTCGGATACCCCACCTACTTCCTCACCGTCGCGGCCGTCGTCGACCTCATCAAGGAGATGGGGATCCGGGTCGCGGCCCGCGGGTCCGGCGCCGGCTGCCTCGTCAACTACCTCCTCGGCATCTCCGGGGTCGACCCGATGCGCTACGGCCTGCTCATGGAACGGTTCTGCTCGCCGTTGCGGGCGCAGCTGCCCGACATCGACATCGACGTGGAGGCGGCGCGGCGCACCGAGATCTATGAGCGTGTGCTCGAGCGGTTCGGGGGCGAACGGGTGACCTGTGTCTCGATGATGGACAGCTACCGGGTGCGGCACGCGATCCGCGACGTCGGGGCCGCGCTGGGGCTCCCGCCGTCCGAGATCGACGCGATGGCCAAGGCCTTCCCCCACATCTCCGCGCGCAACGTGCGGCACGCCATCGCCGACCTGCCCGAGCTCCGGGCCAGCGGTCTCAATGCGCCCCGGCTCGACCTGATGCTCGACCTCGTCGAACGCCTCGACGGCCTGCCCCGGCACATCGCCCTCCACCCGTGCGGGGTCGTGCTGTCCAACTCCAGCCTCCTGCAGCGCACCCCGGTCGAGGCGAGCTGGATCGGTTTCCCGATGAGCCAGTTCGACAAGGACGACGTCGAGGCGCTCGGCCTGCTCAAGCTCGACATCCTCGGCATCCGGATGCAGTCGGCGATGGCCCACGCCGTCGACGAGGTCCGACGGGTCGAGGGGGTGCACATCGACCTCGACGACCGGCAGCAGGTGGCGCTCGACGACGAACCGACCTTCCGGCTGATCCGCACGACCCACACCCTCGGGTGCTTCCAGATCGAGAGCCCGGGGCAGCGCGAGCTCATCGGCAAGTTCGGTCCGGAGAGCTTCGAGGACCTCATCACCGACATCTCGCTGTTCCGCCCCGGACCGGTGAAGTCCGACATGATCGTGCCGTTCCTCAACGCCCGGCAGGGCTGGGCGCAGCCGGAGTTCCTTCACCCGACGCTCATCCCGGCGCTGCAGGAGACCGAGGGGGTCGTCGTCTTCCACGAGCAGGTGCTGCTCATCGTCGCCGAGACGACCGGCGTGACGCTGGCCCAGGCCGACGAGGTGCGCCGGGCGATGGGGTCGCCGCAGGGCCAGACCCAGGTCGAGGCGTGGTGGCGCCCGGCGGCGCTCGCCCGGGGATATCCCCCCGACGTCACCGACCGGATCTGGGAGGTGCTCAAGGCCTTCGCGTCGTTCGGGTTCTGCAAGGCCCACGCCGCTGCGTTCGCGCTACCGACCTACCAGTCGGCGTGGCTGAAGACGCACCACCCGGCCGCGTTCCTCTCCGGCGTGCTCACCCACGACCCCGGGATGTATCCCAAGCGGCTCATCCTCGACGACGCCCGCAGCCTCGGCATCGCCGTCCTCGGGCTCGACGTCAACGCCTCGACGGGGGCTTACGTCATCGAGAAGCTCGACGCGCACTCCGACGGCGCGCACTCCGACGGCGCGCACTCCGACGGCGCTGGGCAGGACGGGCAGCACGGGCAGCACGGGCAGGACGGGCAGGACGGGCAGGACCAGCAGGCGGGCCGGCATCCCGACCTGCCCGACGGCCGGGCGTTCGGGATCCGGATCTCGCTGGCCGACGTCAAGGGGATCAGCGGCGCCGAGGTCGCCCGGGTGGTGGCCGGGCAGCCCTACGCCGACCTCGCGGACTTCTGGCGTCGGGCCCACGTCGGGCGGCCGATCGTCGAGCGTCTCGTCCTGGCCGGGGGCTTCGACTCGATCTACGGCGTCGGCTCGGTGGCACCGTCGATGATGATGCGCGCCGGCGACGGGACGACGGGAGGACGATCGAGCAGTATCCGGGGGACCCCTGGCGCCGGGCTCGGTCGCCGGGGCCGGGTCACCCGACGTGACCTGCTGCTCCACGTCGCGGAGCTCGACCGCTGGTCGCGGTCCCTCAGCCGGTCTCCGGGGCGGGCCGCTGGTCGAGGGTCCGCGCGCGCCGCGAGCCGAGCCGTCGCCGCGAGCCGAGCCGTCGCCGCGACCGCGCCAGCCCGGTCGATGGTGACGAGCCGGGTCGACCTCGGCCCGTCCCGAGACGACGGATCCGGTCACGGCGACATCACCACGCTGGCGGCGGCGCAGTCCCAGGCCGCCCGGTCGGTCGTGCCGGCCGACCAGCAGCCGACCCAGCTCCTCCTCGACCTCGGCGACGCCCCCCGGTTGGAGCGAGGCACAGGCCTGCCCGAGATGACCGGTCCCGAGCGCGTCCGGGCCGAGCTCGACATCCTCGGTCTCGATGCCAGTGCCCACATCGTCGACTTCTACGGGCCGATGCTCGATGCCCTCGGAGTGACCAGGTCGATGGACCTGCTGCAGGCCCGCAACCGTCGCGAGGTGTGGATCGCCGGCGTCAAGGTCGCAACCCAGACCCCGCCGGTGCGATCCGGCCGACGGGTCGTCTTCCTGACCCTCGACGACGCGACCGGTCCCGCCGACGCGACCTTCTTCGAGGACACCCAGGGCCCGTATGCCGGCACGGTCTTCCACTCGTGGATGCTTCTCGTGCGAGGTGTCCTGCGGCGCACCGGCCCTCGTGGGGTGTCGGTCCGGGCCACCGGGGCCTGGGAGCTGTCCGGGTTGTGGGAGGCGTGGACCCGGGGTGGCCTGGACGCGGTCCTGCACGCTCTCGAAGCCGCGGACGAGGAGGCAGTCGCCCGTAACGAGGCGGCCCTCGTGGCAGCCGAGATGGCCGACGGTCGGGCCCTCCCGGCCGGGATCGGCGGAGGAGGTGGCGGTCGGGAGGCCGGGGGAGACCGGGAGGCCGGGCAGCCCCACGACGATCTGCGTGGCCCCCACTCCGGCTACACCGACGCGGCTTACACCGACGCCGCGGGGTTCGACCTGGAGCACGTCGCTGCCGAGGCGGGTCACCCGGGCGCGGCCCGCACTGGCGGCGGTGACGAGACCGGTGCCGCCGACCGCCGGGGTCGTGCGGGCGGCATGGGCGGGTCACGGGGCTTCGACGTGCCCGCCGTCGGCCCGGCCCACGGTGCTGGTGGTGATGCTGCCGACCGGGGAAGAGGCAGGATCGGGGTCGGCCGTCTCGTCGACGGGATCCCCACCCGTCGGGTCCTCGTGCATGCATCGGGGTTCAAGCAGTCGCCCTACGCCGACATCAAGCCGGCGGGCTCGGATGCCCGCTCCGCCCGCGAGCTCGCCGGCGGGTCCGTGGTCCCCGACGAGCACCCCGGGCCTTCGACATCCACCGGGTCCACGACATCCATGGGGCCCGGGGGGCACCGCTATGACCCCTATGACCCCTATGACCCGCACGAGGCCTCGAGCGACGAGCACGAGCTCGCCGCGCCGCCGCGCAAGCTGTGGCACTCCAGCCCCGGAAGCTCGGGGCACTAGTGTTGACAACGGCTCCACCACACGACCCGATCACGCGCATGAGCAACGACGGAGGCGCTCGCGACAGCGCCCGCGAAGGGAGTCCCACGTGCCCGAGGAGCGGCGTCCGACGAGGCGGGGTGGCGGCGCGTCCTGGCGCACCCACGCCGTCTCCTCCGCGGTGGAGGACCTCGTCACCGCCCAGCGCGACCGACTCGGACGACCACTGCGGGTCCTCGACCTCGGTGGAGGCACCGGCGGGCTCGCCGTACCCCTTGCCGAACTCGGCCACGAGATCACCGTCATCGACCCCAGCCCCGATGCCCTCGCCGCTCTCGAACGACGGGCCGCCGAGGCCGGTGTCGCCGGTCGCGTCACGGCCCGGCAGGGTGACGCCGACATCCTGTCCGAGATGCGTCCCGACGACGGGTTCGACCTCGTCTGCTGCCACGGGGTCCTCGAGGTCGTCGACGACCCGGAGTCGACCCTGTCCGCCGTCGCCGCCGTGCTCGCCCCCGGTGGGCACCTGTCCGTCACCGTCGCCGGCCGGCTCGCCGTCGTCCTCGCGAGGGTGCTCGCCGGTGACTTCGCCCAGGCCACGGCGGCGCTCACGAGCGAGGACGGGCGGTGGGGGGCGACCGACCCGTTGCCGCGTAGGTTCGACCTGGTCCGGCTCCGCACGCTCCTCGAGGCCGCCGGCTTCTCCGTCGAGCACCTCCAGGGCATCCGGGTCTTCGGCGACCTCGCTCCCTCGGGCTCGACCGACACCGCTGCCGACCGGGCAGCCTTCGTCGCCCTCGAGCAAGCGGTCGCGACCCATCCCGACCACGCCGGGGCCCTCGGCGGCCTGGGCGCCCACCTCCATGCCCTCGCCTGTCGCCGCTGACCTTCCCCTCCGGCGCGCTCTCCCGACCCCGGGGAGTGCGGCATGAGCCGTCGCCAGTTCGCGGCACCGACGCGGTCGGGCGACGACATCCCCGACGACACCGGGTGCACGATCCTCCACGTCGACATGGACGCCTTCTACGCGTCGGCATCACTCATCGAGCGACCCGACCTGCACGGTAGGCCGGTGATCATCGGCGGGGGAGGCAACCGGTCGGTCGTCCTGTCGGCGACCTACGAGGCCCGTCGGTTCGGCGTGACCTCGGCGATGCCGATGGCGCGCGCTCGACGGCTGTGCCCACAGGCGGTGGTCCTCGAACCGGACTTCCCCCGCTACAGCCAGATCTCCGACGCGATCATGGCGACCTTCCACTCGGTGACCGACATCGTCGAACCCCTCTCCCTCGACGAGGCGTTCCTCGACGTCGGGGGGGCGCTGCGCCGACTCGGCCCACCGACGGGTATCGCCCAGCACCTGCGCGACACCATCGCCGACGAACAGAGCATCACCTGCTCGGTGGGGGTCGCCCCGACGAAGTTCGTCGCCAAGCTCGCCTCGAGCCTGGCCAAGCCCGACGGCATGATCGTCGTGCCGCAGGCCGAGATGCTCGGCTTCCTCCACCAGCTCCCCGTCGGGGCGCTCTGGGGGGTCGGGGACCGCACCGAGGAGGCGCTCGTCCGGCTGGGGCTGCGCACGGTCGCCGATATCGCGCACACGCCGGTCGAGACGCTGCGTCGGGCGCTGGGTCAGGCCTCGGGCAGCCACCTGCACGACCTCGCGTGGGGTCGCGACGAGCGCACCGTGGTCCGCCAGCAGCGGGAGAAGAGCATCGGCGCGGACGAGACCTTCGCCCACGACATCGACGACCCGGTGGCTATCCACCGCGAGCTGCTGCGGCTCAGCGACCGCACCGCAGCCCGGGTGCGGGCCGCCGGGATGATGGGGCGCACCGTGTCGATCAAGGTCCGCTTCGCCGACTTCACGACGATCACCCGGGCCCGCACCCTGCGTGACCCGACCGACGTCTCCCAGGAGATCTACGCCACAGCCCGGTCCCTCTTCGACGCGCTCGGCCTGCAGCGGGCCCGGATCCGGCTCGTGGGCGTTCGCATGGAGGGCCTGGTCGAGTCGGAGGGGGCCCCGATCCAGGGACTGCTCGACGAACCCGACCACGGCTGGCGCGAGGCCGACCGCGCCGTCGACCAGGCCAGCGCACGTTTCGGCGCCGGCGCGGTGCGACCGGCGTCGCTCGTCCACGAGGTCCGGAACGGCGGCGCGGGGCGCAACCAGCGTGCGGAGCGTGGCCCGCAGGGGTCCCGTGGGCCCGGACCTCGGGCGGGGAGACCACCCGCATCAGGGCCTGCCTGACCCGCCGTCCCCCCGTCTCGCCCTCCACCACCGCCCCCTGCCCGAGCCCAGCTTTCTTACGGTGACATGACCTTCGTCCTGCCTTTCCGCACATCCGATGTCCTCTCCGTGGCGAACGCCTATCCTGAGGACTTAGAGTGACCCAAAAGGGCATGAGTAGACGCCGCGGTCCCGAACTTTCCGGGCCCCCCAGACGTCCTACTGATGAAGGACCTGGTGCGAGGGAGGTTTGCTGTGCCGCTGTCGGAACACGAGCAGAAGGTGCTCCAAGCAATGGAGCAGGCTCTCTATGCTGAGGACCCCCGCTTCGCGACCCACATCACCAACCACGGGTTGCACCAGAACAAGCGCCGGATGATCCTCGGGGCCGTCGGTGTCGTCGCCGGACTCGCCCTCGTGGTCCTGGCCGCGCTCTACTCCCTCATCTGGCTCGGTGCCGTCGGCTTCGCCCTGATGGTCGCTGGAGGTGCCTACGCCTTCTCGCCGGCGAAGAAGACGGTTCTCGGCGCGGTCGGCGAGGACGGCTCGATCCGTCACGCTGCGGCTTCCCGCAAGTCCTCCAGGGCTGGCAGCAAGAGCTCCTTCATGCAGCGCCTCGAAGCCCGTTGGGACCGTCGCCGCCACGACGAGTGGTGACCTCTCAGCTCACGGGCCGACACCGAGCGTGAGCAGCCCGACCACCCAGATCAGGACGATGGCGAAGCCGGTGACCAGCTCGATCCCCGCCGACGTGACCACTCCTTCGAGCGCAGCCATCGTCGCGGCCCGCGCCCGACCATGGTCTCGGTGACCGGCGAGCTCGACGAGGTAGACGCCGAGTACGAAGCCGATGGGCGCACCGACCACCGGGACGACGACGAAGCCGGCAACGGCGGCCACCAGGGCCAGCACCAACGTCGCGGGTCGCACCCCGGCACGACGCATCCGTCGTCCGGGGAGGGCGTAGCGGGTCACGAGCCCCGCGGCATACAGCACCGTGGCTGCGCCGACGACGAGCCAGGCGTGCACGTCACCGCGGTCGGCCGCCCAGAGGACCGTGCCGAGCATCACGATCGCCAGTCCGGGGATGACCGGGACGACGACGCCGATGAGGCCCACCACCATGAGCAACCCCACAACGATCGTCATGCTCATCGTCGCGGCGTCCTCACCATGTTGGACCTCATGATGCGTGTCGCCAAGCCGTGCGCCTCACCACGCTGTGAAGGACGTCGACCTGTTGGAGGAACCAGCCGGGGGAGTGCCCGCCTCAGCGGGCGACGCCCTCCTCGGCCTTGCCACTCTTGTCGCCGAGTCGGTTGGACTCGTCCTGGATCTCGCTCGCCTGAGCCTGAAGCCGCGGGAGGTGCTCACGCCCGTGGTGGGCGCAGAACAACAGCTCGCCGCCGTTCACGAGGCGGGCGCGAATATAGGCCTGGGCACCGCAGCGGTCACAACGATCCGCTGCGCTGAGGCTCGGGGCCAGTGTTGTGTTCACGTCTGCCTTCTCTCTGTGTCGGTCGTCGGGTCCGGTCGGGGCCGGTCCGGCGAGGTCATATTGCTATGACGTCTGCCTGCCGCCGCTGGGTTGCGTCGGTGGCTTCCGGTACCAACAGTCAAACACGCCGGTTCGTTCCCCGCTCGCATTGGCTCGGGTTGTGACCGGTCTCGTGACCAAACAAGGGCGAAACCGTGATGTTTCGCTCTGGGCGGACAGGCCACGGACCATGCCGCGAAGCGGTCTGGGGTGATGTGGACAAGGGGAGTTCGAAGCAGGGGCAGGCGGCGGATGGCGTGCCTGCCCACCACTGTCGGCGGCGACGGATAGCCTGCAGGGAGTTCGCGAGGGATGACCTCGGGACGCTCGACGAGCCATCGGAACGCACGACGAAGGGATGGCCCGTTGTCCACGGCCGCACGAAGGTCCGCCGGCGCCGGCGACTACACCGCTCGCCACCTGCAGGTGCTCGAGGGGCTCGAGGCGGTGCGCAAGCGACCGGGGATGTATATCGGGTCGCGCGACCAGAAGGGGCTGATGCACTGCCTCTGGGAGATCATCGACAACGCGGTCGACGAGGCCCTGGCCGGTGCGGGTGAGGAGATCGAGGTCATCCTCTATGCCGACCGTTCGGTCGAGGTCCGGGACCACGGGCGCGGCATCCCCGTCGACATCGAGCCGCGGACCGGTCTGTCGGGGGTCGAGGTCGTCTTCACCAAGCTGCATGCCGGGGGCAAGTTCGGTGGCAGCTCGTATGCCGCCACCGGTGGGCTCCACGGGGTGGGTGCCTCGGTCGTCAACGCGCTGTCGGGACGTCTCGACGTCGACGTCGACCGCGGCGGAAAGACCTACGCGATGAGCTTCCGCCGCGGGGAGCCGGGTGTCTTCAGCGACTCCGGTGTGCCGACCCCGTCGGCACCGTTCACGGCATACGTCAAGGGCAGCGAGCTGCGGGTCGTCGGCAAGGCGAGGCGGGGGGTGACCGGGTCCCGGATCCGGTTCTGGCCCGACGAGCAGATCTTCGAGCCCGGGTCCGAGCTCGACTACGGGCAGCTCGCCGACCGGGCCCGGCAGACCTCGTTCCTCATCCCGGGTCTGCGGCTCGTCGTCCACGACGAGCGTCGCCTGCCGGGCACGCCGGGGGAGGCCGGGCCGAGCGAGGAGGTCTTCCATCACGACGGCGGGGTCACCGAGTTCGTCGACTACCTCGCCCCCGACCCCCCGGTGACCGACGTGTGGCGCCTGCAGGGATCCGGCACGTTCACCGAGACGGTGCCGGTCCTCGACGCCACGGGGCACATGACGCCGACCGAGATGGAGCGCGAGTGCGTCGTCGACGTGGCCCTGCGGTGGGGCACCGGCTACGACACCCGGCTGCTGTCCTTCGTCAACATCATCACCACCCCCAAGGGCGGCACGCACGTCGCGGGGTTCGACCAGGCGTTGCTCAAGGTCTTCCGCAAGCAGCTCGAGGTCAACGGCCGACGCCTCAAGGTCGGGCCCGACAAGGTCGAGAAGGACGACATCCTGGCGGGGATGACCGCCGTGGTCACCGTCCGCCTCGCGGAGCCGCAGTTCGAGGGCCAGACCAAGGAGGTGCTCGGCACCTCGGCGGTGCGGGCGATCGTCTCCCGGGTCGTGGAGCAGGAGCTCACCGACCGCATCACCACCCCCAGGCGGGGCGAGAAGGCCTCGGCGGCGCTGCTGCTGGAGAAGGTCGTCGCCGAGATGAAGTCACGCATCAGCGCACGGATGCACAAGGAGACGCAGCGCCGGAAGACGGCGCTGGAGTCCTCGTCGCTGCCGGCGAAGCTCGCCGACTGCCGCACCCACGACGTCGAGCGCTCCGAGCTGTTCATCGTCGAGGGCGACAGCGCACTGGGAACGGCCAAGCTCGCCCGGTCCAGCGACTACCAGGCGCTGCTGCCGATCCGGGGCAAGATCCTCAACGTCCAGAAGGCGTCGATCGCGGACATGCTCAAGAACGCGGAGTGCGCCGCGATCATCCAGGTGGTCGGCGCCGGCTCGGGTCGCACCTTCGACCTCGAGGCCGCGCGCTACGGCAAGGTCATCATCATGAGCGACGCCGACGTCGACGGCGCCCACATCCGCACCCTGCTGCTGACCCTCTTCTTCCGCTACATGCGCCCGCTCGTCGACGCCGGCCGGGTGTATGCCGCGATGCCCCCGCTGCATCGCCTCGAGGTCATCAACCAGGGCAAGAAGAACGACTACATCTACACCTACAACGAAGCCGAGATGCGGCGGACCCGCGCAGCCATCGAGAAGCGTGGCAAGCGGGTCAAGGAGCCTCCGCAGCGCTACAAGGGTCTGGGGGAGATGGACGCCGACCAGCTCGCGGACACCACCATGGACCCGCGATATCGCACCCTGCGCCGGGTGACGTTGGGGGAGGCCGAGGCGGCCGAGAACGTCTTCGAGCTACTCATGGGCAACGACGTCGCTCCCCGGAAGGACTTCATCATCGACTCCGCTGCGGGTCTCGACCGGGCCCGGATCGACGCCTGACCCGGGCTGTTCGGGGGCTGTTCACGGGCCGTCCACGACCTCTCCCCGGTCGGCCGGGGCAGCGTCAAAGGTCATCCGTTTACGATAAGGGGGCCGCGCCGTCGCGCGGGGTCGTCCGACAGGGGAGACGCTTCATGGATCAGCAGTCCGGCACGCCGGAGGAGACGTCGACCTGGGTCGACTCTCCGGATCGGTCCGGCACGGCCGACCGGAGCTCCTACGGCGCCGGCCCGACCGAGCAGATCACCCTCCCCACCACCCCGGCTCCGGCGCAACCCTTCCCCCCGTCCCACCCCACCAGCCCCCCACCGCAGCCCACGCCGCAGCCCCAGCCGCAGCCGCGGGTCCCACGGCAGCCCGCCGGCGACATCCTGCGCTCGGACGAGGTCGCCTGGTCGCAGGACACGCTGCGGACGGTCTCGCGCGCCTTCAACACCAAGGTCGTCGGCCAGGGTCGGCTGCAGGAGACCCTGCTCATCGGCCTGCTGACCGGTGGCCACATCCTGCTCGAGTCGGTGCCGGGCCTGGCCAAGACGACGGCCGCCTCGACCCTCGCGCACGCGGTGACGGGCAGCTTCAAACGCATCCAGTGCACGCCCGACCTGCTGCCCAGCGACATCGTGGGGACGCAGATCTTCGACGTCGGCAAGGCGACCTTCGAGACCCAGCTCGGACCGGTCCACGCCAACTTCGTCCTCCTCGACGAGATCAACCGCTCGAGCGCCAAGACGCAGTCGGCGATGCTCGAGGCGATGCAGGAACGGCAGACCTCGATCGGCGGCAAGGCCTATCCCCTGCCCGAGCCGTTCCTCGTCCTCGCGACCCAGAACCCCATCGAGCAGGAGGGCACCTACGTCCTGCCGGAGGCGCAGCTCGACCGTTTCATGCTCAAGGACGTCCTCGACTACCCCACCCTCGAGGAGGAGGCCGAGGTGCTCTACCGCATCGACGCGGGCGTCTTCACGAACAACCAGATCGCGGTCATCGAGCTCGAGGACGTCCGCCGGCTCCAGCGGCTGACCCGTCGGGTCTACGTCGACCCCGCGATCGTCCGGTATGCCGTGGGCATCGTCTACGTCACCCGGCACGCCGACCGCTACATCGACCCCGCCGTGGCCCGGTTCGTCGAGTTCGGCGCCAGCCCGCGTGGCAGCATCGCGTTCACTCAGGCGGCTCGGGCGCGGGCCCTGCTCGCCGGCCGCGACCACGTCGTCCCGGACGACATCAAGGCCCTCGCCCACCGGGTGCTGCGCCACCGGGTCGTGCTCGGCTTCGAGGCGATCGCCGAGAACGTCCAGGTCGAGTCGGTCGTCGACGCCCTCGTGGCGACCGTCCGGACCCCCTGAGGCAGTCCGGGTGCCGGCGCTGCTGACCAAGGTCAAGAGCAAGCTCTTCATCGTGGCCCACCGCAAGACGTGGGGGCTGCTCGACGGGGAGTATGCGTCGGTGTTCCGCGGCCGCAGCCTCGACTACGACGACCTGCGGGACTACATCCCCGGTGACGAGATCCGGGACATCGACTGGAAGGCCACCGCCCGGCACGGCTCCCCGCTGGTCAAGCGCTACGTCGCCTCCCGCAAGCAGAAGGTCATGTTCATCGTCGACACGGGGCGCGGGATGGCCGCCCGGACGACGAGCGGCGAACCCAAGTCTTCCGTCGCCGTGATGGCCTGCGGCATGCTCGGCTACCTCGCGCTGCGCCACGGCGACACCATCGGTCTCGTCGAGGGCGACGTGCTGGACACCCGCCCGCACGAGAGCAAGGGCACCGAGGCCCACCTGGAGCGGCTGCTGCGCGAGATCGCGAGCCGCACGACGCTGCAGTCGGGGCGCAGCCGGCTCGCCGACCAGCTGCGCTACGTCGGACAGCACTTCCGCCAGCGGATGCTCGTGATCGTCGTCGCCGACGACCACGAGATCTCCAGCGAGGACGTCGCGCTCATCCGCCGGCTCCAGGTCCAGCACGAGATCCTCTGGCTCACGATCGAGGATGCCGACCCCACCGACAGCGGGCCGGGCGAGGACGCCTACGACGTCGACGACGACACCCTGCTCCCTCCCGAGGTGCGGTTCGACGCGCGCCTGCGCGCGGCATACGGGACGGCGGTGCGGGAACGGCGCGACAGCCTGGAGCACACCCTCGACCACCTCGGCATCGTCCACTCCCGGGTCGGCTCCACCGACGCGGTCATCGGCACCGTCTTCCGGCTGCTGGAGAGGCAGCGCCGTCGTGGCCGGTGACAACGGGTTCTACGCGCCGATGACCTACTCCGTCCTGTGGACCGTCATCGGGGTCGTCATCATGCTGGCCATCGTCGGGTGGGCGTTCGTCATCTGGTGGCAGACCCGCCCGGTGCCGCCCCCCAAGCCGACCCCGCCGCCGCCCCCGGGCTGGCTGCTGGGCCAGCTCAAGGGCCAGTACCTGTCCCGGATCGACGAGATCGTCAGGCTGGCCGAGGCGGCTGAGCTGTCGTCCCGCCGCGCGCACCAGGAGCTGAGCACCACGGTGCGCCAGTTCGTCCAGGAGGCATCCGGGCTGAGGGCCCCGACGATGACCCTGACCGAGCTCGGGCGCAGCGGCGTGGCTCAGCTCGAACCCGTCACCGACGTCGTCCTGCGGCTGTATCCCGTCGAGTTCGGACCCGACCGGGAGGCCAGCGTGGCCACCTCGGCCGACGTCGCCCGGGGGGTGGTCCAGCGGTGGACCTGAAACAGGGCTGGGTGATCATCCCGGCGGTGGCGGGGCTCGTCCTCGTCGCGGCCGTCGTGTGGCTGCTGCTGCGGCGCACCGTCCGGGTGGGCACCGTCGCCGTCGCGAACTCCGACCTGCTGCGACGGCTCCCGGAGTTCCGGCGGGCGGTCCGCGCCCACCAGCTGCGCACCCTCGCCATCGGCGGGCTGGCT
>NZ_JANXRJ010000186.1 GCF_025353065.1 Lapillicoccus sp. | reverse complement strand
CCAGACCACGACCTCAGCAGAACGCGTGTGTTCTCGGCCCGTTGTCCACAGGGGGGCCGTCCTGCGTCCCACTTTCCACAGCCAAGATTCCTCCCCTTCCGGCACCATTCACCGGACCGCATGCTGTGGTCCATGCCTCCCGATTTTCCCTCTCGACCGACCCTCCCGAGGGTGCTGTTCGCCGACGAGTTCGGGTATGCCGCGCTCCGCCCGCTCGTTGCTTCCGGCGAGATCGTCCGTGTGCGAGAGGGGGCCTACTTCACGCCCTCGAACGCCGCTGACACCTGGGAGCGAGAGATGGAGGTCGCGCTCGCCCATGCCGTCGGGGTCGTCGGGACCCTGGGATGTGACCATGTCCTCAGCCACCAGACGGCGGCGCTGGTGCACGGCTGCTGGGTCGGTCGGCTCGACGGGGACACCCACATCACCCAGAGGACGAAACCACGCGACAACGACGTCCTCGGCCTCCGGCGTCACGTGGCGCAGTGGGAGGAGGCCGATGTCGTCGCGATCGAGGGGCTGCCGGTTACCTCGCTGGAGCGCACCATCGAGGACTGTGCACGCTTCCTCACGCCGCGCGAGGGGCTGCTCGTGGCGGACAGCGGGCTACGCGTTCTTGCTCGGCCGGATCGGTTCGACCGGGTGGCCAGCGAGATCCGCCTCGAGGAGCACCGCCGCCTGATCCAGGGCCGCCTCGTGCCGAAGAAAGGGTGGCGGGGGATCGCCCGCGGCCGGGCGGTGCTGGCGGCAGCCGACGGGTTCGCCGAGTCGGCCGGGGAGAGCAGGCTTCGGTGGGTGGCGCTCTCGCGGGGTCTGCCCCGCCCGGTATGCCAGTTCCCGGTCGAGACGGAGCGAGGACAGTTCTTTCTCGACTTCGCCTGGCCGCAGAAGGAAGGGGGCCAGGAGTTCCCTGACGGAGCGCGGGTCCTCGGTGAGGAGTACGACGGCCGAGCGAAGTACGGCGACGAGATCGCCGGCACCACGGGTCGTCCGAACCAGGCCCTGTTCGAGGAGAAGCTCCGCGAGGACGCGCTGCGGACCACAGGGGTCCGCCTGCGGCGGCGGGTGGCGGAGGACCTTCACGATCCGGATCGCGTCGCGGATGACATGCGCCGACGTTTCCCCTCCGCAGCAGCGGCACCTTCGTCCCCGTTCGAGGTCTTCTCGAGCAGCTACTGCCCCGCCAAACTACCTCAGTGGGGAGGGCTGAGGCGGGAGGCGTGGCGCGACTCGGACGAGGGCCGAATAGAATCGGGTCATGATCTCCCGACTCGACCTCCGGGGTCGCCCGCTCGAGGTACGCGCCCTGCGGAAGGCCCTGCCCCGCGCCGCTTTCGACGTGGAGGCCGCCCTCGAGCAGGTGCGGCCGATCGTCGAGGACGTCCGCCTGCGGGGGGCGACCGCGCTGCGTGACCTGTCCGAGCGGTTCGACGGGGTCCGGCCGACCCGGCTGCGGGTGCCCGCCGAGGTCCTGCAGGCGGCGCTCGACCAGCTCGACCCGGCCCTGCGCGCGGCCCTCGAGGAGTCGATCCGACGGGCCAGGCTCGTCCACGCCGACCAGCGCCGCACCGACACCACCACGCAGGTCGTCGTCGGCGGCACGGTCACCGAGCGGTGGGTGCCCGTCGACCGGGTCGGCCTCTACGTCCCCGGCGGGATCGCGGTCTACCCCTCCAGCGTCGTGATGAACGTCGTGCCGGCCCAGCTCGCCGGGGTCACCTCGCTCGCGGTCACGAGCCCCCCGCAGAAGGAGAACGTCGGCGTCTTCACCGGCTACCCCAACCCGACGATCCTCGCGGCCTGTGCCCTGCTCGGCGTCGACGAGGTGTATGCCGTGGGCGGCGCCCAGGCGGTCGCCATGTTCGCCTACGGCTTCGACGACGAGGAAGGCGACGGCCAGACCCCGGTCGTCTGCGAGCCCGTCTCCCTCGTCACCGGCCCCGGCAACATCTGGGTCGTCGCCGCGAAGCGCCTCCTCAAGGGCCTCATCGGCATCGACGCCGAGGCCGGTCCCACCGAGATCGCGGTCCTCGCCGACGACAGTGCCGACCCGGAGCACGTGGCCGCCGACCTCATCAGCCAGGCCGAGCACGACCCGCTGGCGGCGGCGGTCCTGGTCACCGACAGCGAGCCGCTCGCCGACGCGGTCGAGGTGGCCCTCGCTCGACGGGTCCCGCAGACCAAGCACAGCGAGCGGGTGACGACCGCCCTCGCGGGCGCGCAGTCGCGCATCGTGCTCGTCGACGACGTGACGGCCGGACTCGCCGTCTGCAACGCGTATGCCGCCGAGCACCTCGAGATCCAGACCCGCGACGCGGCCAGCGTCGCGTCCCGCATCCGCAACGCCGGCGCCGTCTTCGTCGGGGCCTTCGCCCCCGTCAGCCTCGGTGACTACGCCGCGGGCTCCAACCACGTACTGCCCACCGCGGGCTGCGCGTGCCACAGCAGTGGCCTGTCGGTGCAGTCCTTCCTGCGCGGCATCCACGTCGTGACCTACGACGAGCCCGCGCTGCGCGACGTGGCCCACCACGTCGTGACGCTCGCCGAGTCCGAGGACCTGCCGGCCCACGGCGAGGCGGTCACCGCCCGCTTCGGCGATGCGGTCCCCCGGGCCACCGACAGCGCGGTGTCATGAACCACCCCGTCTCGTGAACGACCTCGTCACCCGGCTGCTCCGCGAGGAGCTGCGGGGGCAGACGGCATACGGCGCACCGCAGCTCGAGGTGCCGGTGCGGCTGAACACCAACGAGAACTCCTACGACGTCCCGCCCGACGTCGTCGCGGCAATCACTGCCGCCGTCGGCGAGGTCGCCGGCCACCTCAACCGCTACCCGGACCGCGAGTTCACTGCTCTGCGAACGGCGCTCGCGGACTATCTCTCGAAGCAGACCGGTGTCCCGCTCCCCCCCGAGCAGCTGTGGGCGGGCAACGGCTCCAACGAGGTGCTCCAGCACCTCGTGCAGGCCTTCGGCGGCGCCGGTCGCACCGCGCTCGGCTTCACCCCGGCCTACTCGATGCACCCGATCATCGCCCGCACGATGGGCACCAGGTGGGTCGACGGGATGCGCGGGGCACCCTCGGGCGTCTTCGACCTCACCGCCGAGTCGGCGATCGAGCAGGTGCGCGCCGTGCAGCCGCACCTGGTCTTCCTCTGCTCGCCCAACAACCCCACCGGCACGGCGCTCGATCTCGATGTCGTCAAGGGCGTCCTCGCCGCCGCCCCGACGTCGCTCGTGGTGGTCGACGAGGCCTACGCCGAGTTCGCCCGTCCGGGCACGCCGAGCGCGGTGACCCTCCTGGCCGACTACCCGCTCCTCGTCGTCACCCGCACGATGAGCAAGGCCTTCGCCCTCGCCGGAGCGCGGCTCGGCTACCTCGCCGCCTCGTCCGACGTCCTCGACGCGCTCCGGCTCGTCCGGCTGCCCTACCACCTCTCCGCGCCGACGCAGGCCACGGCGCTCGCGGCGATCGGCCACCACGCGTCGTTGCTCGAGACGGTCGAGGCGATCAAGGCGCAGCGCGACCGCATCGTCGGCGAGCTCGGCCGGCTGGGCTACCCGCCCGTGGCCAGCGACGCGAACTTCGTCCTCTTCGGCGGGCTCGCCGACGCCGCGGCCACGTGGCGGGCGCTGTTGGAGCACGGGGTCCTCGTGCGCGACGTCGGCCTGGCGGGCTACCTCCGGGTCACGGCCGGCACGCCGCAGGAGACGGATGCGTTCCTCGTCGCGATGGCCGATCTGCCAGACTCGCACCGATCGAACGCGACCACCCCCACCGCCGAACCGGAGCGCAAGGAGCACTGATGTCGTCCAGCGACGCAGCGACGTCGGCCAGTGCCGCCGCCGCCCGCCCGGAGCGGCGGGCGCACCTGACCCGCACCACGAGCGAGTCGTCCGTCGACCTCGTCCTCGACCTCGACGGGACGGGCGAGTCCGACGTCTCCACCGGCGTGCCCTTCTACGACCACATGCTCCGATCGCTCTCCAAGCACTCGCTGCTCGACCTCACGGTCAAGGCCACGGGCGACGTCGACGTCGACGTCCACCACACGGTCGAGGACGTCGCCATCGTCTTCGGACAGGCCCTGCGCGAGGCCCTCGGCGACAAGCGCGGTATCTCCCGCTTCGGCGACGCGACCATCCCGCTCGACGAGGCACTCGTCCAGGCGGTCGTGGACCTGTCCGGCCGCCCCTACCTCGTCCACGAGGGCGAGCCGGAGGGCCAGCAGTACGTCCTGATCGGCGGCCACTTCACCGGGTCGATGACCCGCCACGTCTTCGAGAGCATCACCCACCACGCCGCCATCGCCCTGCACGTGCGGGTGCTCGCCGGCCGCGACCCCCACCACATCGTCGAGGCGCAGTTCAAGGCGTTCGCGCGGGCCTTGCGGGCGGCTGTCGAGCGCGACCCGCGCGTGACCGGGGTGCCGAGTGCCAAGGGCAGTCTCTCGACGTGAGTGCGGCGCTCCGGGTATGCCGGTGAGATCGTGAAGCGACCTCCGAGCGGTCTGCTCCTGGTGAGGGGAGCTGCCGACGCGGCACGGTCGTGGACCGAGGGCGGCCTCACGACGGTGCGCGTCGTCCTGCTGCGCGACGGGTGGACAGCGGTCGTACCGGTGACCGCCACGAGCGCCGCGCCGCCGCCCTACGACAACTCCGTGAGCGTCCTCCTCGCCCGACCCGTGCCGCACTCGATGCGTCCGTGCATCGGGGTGGCCGTGGTCGGCGACCAGGCGCTCGTCGCCGTCACGCCGGCGCGGTGGCGGGCCGTGCAGCGGTGGGTCGCCTGGCGTCCCGGCACCGGGCTGGTCCGGCCCGGAGGGCTCCCCACCGCCCGGCTGTCCGACCTCGTCCACCTGGCCGGCAGCGTGGGCGCCGTCCGTCCCGGAGCTGTCGCGGCCCTCGCCGAGATCGTCCACGACCCGGCCGGTGACGCCCGGTCCGTGTTGCGCGGCGTCCTCGACGTGCTCGGCCTGCCGGGGGGCGAGCTGCTCGAGCGGCTCCAGATCCTGGAGGACCGCTCGGACCCCCACGACCCCCGGCGCCCCGCGAGCCCCGGGTCGACGCAGCCCACCTCCACGGTGCCGGGAACCCATCTCGTCGAACCGTCGCCCTCCCGCGTCGCGGCCTTCACCCGGATGGTCACCGAGGACGCGTCCTGGCGTGAGGAGACGGGAGGGCGGCCATGACGGCACCAGCAGCCCGTCCACACGTCGTCGTCCTCGACTACGGCAGCGGCAACGTCCACTCCGCGGTCCGAGCGCTCGAGCGCGTCGGCGCCGACGTCGAGCTCACCGGCGACGCCGCCGCCGCGCTGGCGGCCGACGGTCTCTTCGTCCCGGGCGTCGGCAACTTCCATGCCTGCCTGCGGGGGCTGCGGGCCGCCGACGGGCCGCGCGTCATCGACATCCGGCTCGCGGGGGGCCGTCCGGTCCTCGGGGTCTGCGTCGGGATGCAGGCCCTCTTCGACGGGTCCTCCGAGTCCGCCGGCGGTCAGCCCGAGGAGGGGCTGGGCCAGTGGCCGGGGAGCGTCGACCGGCTCGACGCCCCGGTCGTGCCGCACATGGGGTGGTCGTCCGTGCGGGTCCCCGAGGGCACCCGCCTGTTCGCCGGCGTCGAGGACCAGCGCTTCTACTTCGTCCACTCGTATGCCGCCTTGGCCTGGCACCTGCATCCCGAGGGCGCCTTCGCCGCCGTCGCCCCCAAGGTCACCTGGGCGACCCACGGCACCGACTTCGTCGCCGCCGTCGAGAACGGTCCGCTCAGCGCGACCCAGTTCCACCCCGAGAAGTCCGGCGACGCCGGCGCCCACCTGCTCGAGAACTGGGTCCGTTCGCTGTGACGGCGGCGACCACCGTCCATCAAGGAGAGCCCTGCTCGTGAACGACATCACCACCACGCCCCGTCTCGAGCTGCTCCCGGCGGTCGACATCGCGGGCGGTCGGGCCGTGCAGCTCGTCCAGGGCGTGAGCGGCACCGGAGGCGAGTTCGGCGACCCCCTCGCCGCCGCCCTCGCGTGGCAGGAGCAGGGCGCGGAGTGGCTCCACCTCGTCGACCTCGACGCGGCGTTCGGCCGGGGGAGCAACCGCGAGGTCATCGACGCGATCGTCGGGAGGCTCGACATCAAGGTCGAGCTGTCCGGCGGCATCCGTGACGCGGCGACCCTCGAGGTGGCCCTCGCGACCGGCTGCCGCCGGGTCAACCTCGGGACCGCCGCGCTCGAGGACCCCGCGTGGACCGCCTCGGCCATCGCCGACCACGGCGACCGCATCGCCGTGGGCCTCGACGTGCGCGGCACGACCCTCGCCGCGCGCGGCTGGACGCAGGACGGCGGTGACCTCTGGGAGACCCTCGCCCGGCTCGACCGCGAGGGCTGCTCCCGCTACGTCGTCACCGACGTCAACAAGGACGGGATGCTCGCCGGTCCCAACCTCGCGCTGCTCGCCGACGTGTGCGACCGCACCGACCGACCGGTCGTCGCCTCGGGCGGGGTCTCCACCCTCGAGGACGTGGGCGCCCTGCGCCTCCTCGTCGCTGCCGGTGTCGAGGGCGCCATCATCGGCTCCGCGCTCTACCGCGGGGCGTTCACCCTCCCCGAGGTCCTCGACGTGGCGGGTCGCCCGTGACCGACAGCGGAGATCGGCGCCGGGTCGACTCCGGCGGAACGTGGGAGTCGCAGTTCGGCTACTGCCGCGCCCTCCGGGTCGGCGACCAGATCCTCGTGTCCGGGTGCACCTCGACGCTGGACGGCAAGGTCCGCCACCCGGGCGACCCCGGGGCCCAGCTGCGGGTCGCCATCGACACCGCGATGGGAGCCGTCGCCGAGCTCGGCGGCCGGCTCGAGGACGTCGTGCGCACCCGGATGTATCTCACCCACCGCCGCGACTGCGGCGCCGTCGGCGCCGTCCACGGTCAGGTCTTCGGCCCCCACCGACCGGTCGCGACGATGGTCATCGTCGCCGGTCTGCTGCACCCGGACATGCGGGTCGAGATCGAGGTCGAGGCCGTCGTGGCCAGCCCCCTGCAACCACTCCGCCCACTCGTGGTCGATGAGCCGTGACGACGCGCGAGCCGCGGGACGACCCCAGGACTGGCGCGTATGACGCTGAGAACGTTGCCAGCGTTGACGATTCGTCCCTAGCGAACGACAGGGCGACTGACAGGGCGACTGACAGGGCGACCGACAGGGCGACCGACAGCGCCGGTATGCCGTGGGCCGGCCGGACGCTCCCGGACAGCGGCTTCGGCGGCGACGACGGCTCCCCCGACGACGACCTCGTCGCGGCCCTGGTCGCGCGAGCGGGCCACCCCTGCGCGGACCACGACCGCGAGCTGGCGAGGACCGCGGCGGCGGCCCGGTGGATCGTGCCGATCGTCGCGGCGCCGACCGAGGTCGGCGACGGGGGGCAAGGCCTCGCCGTGGAGAAGTCCACCGACATGGCCGTGGTGACCATCACCTCTCCCGACGGGCGTCGGGCGCTCCCGGTCTTCACGAGCGCTGCCGCCCTCGCGCGCTGGGACGCCTCGGCCCGGCCCGTCCCCGTCGACGCCGTCCGGGTAGCCCGGTCGGCGGTGGCGGAGGGGTGCGACGTCCTCGTCGTCGACCTCGGGTCGCCGCTGACCACGGAGATCCGGTCCAGCATGGTGTGGGCGCTCGCGCAGGGACAGCAGTGGCTCCCGCCCCACGAGGACCCGTTCGTCGCCCGCTCGGTCCACCGGGCCGTGTCACTCGAGGACGCCGTCGTGGGCCACCGGGTCGAGGAGGGGAGCCCGGAGGGTGCGGGGGTCCTGCGCGTGGTCCTGGTCCTGGTCGCCGGTCTCGACGCAGCATCCGTGAACGAGGTCGCGACCCGGATCGGGGAGCGACTGGCCACGGACGGCGAGCTCCGGGCGCGGGTCGACGGGCTGACCTTCACGATCGAGGGCGCCCCCTGATCCCCCTCGGCCCGCCCGGAGGACGTGGTCGAGGTGTGTGCGGCGTGCCGTGGCCGGTGTGGCCGGCGCCCTCGATCGTGCGGTCGGTCGTCGTGCGGTCGGTCTGTCGTGCGGTCGCTCTGTCGTGCGGTCGGTCGTTGGGACAGGTTGAACGGCCGGGACGGGTGGGCCCGTCAGGCGATGAGACCCAGCGGCGCGAACTGCTTGTCGAGGACCCGCGCCGGGTCGGCGCCGAGGACGGACCTGAGCAGGTCGCCGTAGACGGCGCGGAAGTCGACCGTCGACTTGAGGTCGCCGTTGTCGAGGTCGGTCAGCGACGGCTGGTCGCCGACGTAGCCGCCCTTGACCGACTCGCCCATGACGAAGACGTTGCTCGCCGTGCCGTGGTCGGTGCCCTGGGAGGCGTTGGCCTTGACGCGTCGGCCGAACTCGGAGTAGGCGACCGTCGTGACGTCCTTCTCCCGGGGATGTCCCGCGAGCGCCGCCCGGAACGCGGTCAGGGCCTTGTCGACCTGGGTCAGCTGGATGGTCTGCGCCGTCTTCTCGTCGGCGTGGGTGTCGAACCCGCCCAGGGAGACGGCGTAGACCCGCGTGGGGGCGCCGGCCTTGATGCAGCTGGCGACCAGGGCGAGCTGTACGTCGAGACCGCCCTTGACCTCGAGGTCCGTCGAGGTGGTGGTTGCGGGGGCTGCCTCGGCGGCGGCGAAGGTCGTCTGGACCCGGCCGACGGCGGCATACGAGGCAACGACCTGCTTGGCGGCCGCGGTGTCCCTGGGGTCGACCGTGGCGAAGGCGGCCAGGGCGGCATCGCGGCCCGTGCCGCCCTTGGCGGGGGTGAGCGACAGCGCCGCCGCTGTGGTCGTGACCCCGACGGCGAGCGGGGGCAGCACGTCACCGATGTTGAGGGCGAGCAGCGGGTCGCCGCCGGCGGCGTCGAGCCAGCGGCCGATCCAGCCGCTGGCGACCGGCGACTCGGGGGCGGCGGTCTGCCAGATGTCCATCGACCGGAAGTGGCTGTGGTCGGGCTGGGGATATCCGACACCTCGTACGATGGTGAGCTGCTTCTGCTTCCACAGGTCGGCCAGCCCCTTGAGCCCGGGGTTGAGACCGAGCTGGTCGTCGAGGTGGAGGACCTCCTCGGGCGCGTAGGCAAGGTCCGGGCGTGAGTCGTGGTAGGCCGCATCGGCATACGGGACAACGGTATTGAGGCCGTCGTTGCCGCCGTAGAGCGTCACGAGGACGAGGATGGGGGTCTGGCCGGCCAGCGGGGTCGTCGCGGCGCGGTGCATGACCTGGTCCCACGTCACGGCAGCGGCTCCCGCGAGCACGCCGGCGGCGCCGATGCCGCACGAGGCCTTGAGCAGGGTGCGACGGGTCAGCCCGTCCATCGGCTTGGTCGGGTCGAGCGGGGGGATGGAAGCCATCAGTTCACCAGGTATTCCGGGCTGACCAGGGCCGTGGCGACGAGGCGCTTGGGGTCCTTGGCGACGGTCCGCAGCGCGACGGCGGTGCGGTCGGACAGGGTGGGGATGCCGAGGAGGTGCCGCACGGCCTCGACGCGCGAGGTCTGGGCGGTCGACGCGATCGCCTCGAGGTTGCCGACCGCGGCGAGCCGGACGGCGGCCTGGTAGCGCGTCTGCGCCGAGGCGGTGGACAGCCACGCCTGGCCCGTCGGCCAGCCCGCCACGTTCGGTGGCTCGAAGGGGACCTGCCCCAGGGACCGGAAGATCGAGATGAACTTCCCCGCCGTGGTCTCGGTGAGCGGCACCTGAAGCGCCCGCATCGCCCCGACGACCCACTCGACCGGCGTGACGACGAGCGAGCCCGCCTGCTGGGCGACCTGGGGGTCGGAGAGGATCGCGCCGAACATCGCGCGCAGGTCACGCCCCGGTCCGTATGCCGCGACGACCCGCTGGAGCGACGCCGCCGACGGAGCGGTGGGGGAGACGAGCAGCTGCCACCAGCGGGTGGCCACGAAGGCCGGCGACGCCGGGCGGCTGAGGACGGCCTCGACGAACCCGGCCATGTCGAGGTTGCCGGTCGTCCCGAGCACCGTCTTCGAGCCCGTGTCGTGCTTCTTCGCCACGAAGGCGACGACGCCGTCCTGACCGACCGTCCACCCGGTGAGCGCTCGCGCACCCTCCCGGACGTCCTGCTCGGTGTAGCCGTCTCCGTGACCGAGGGCGAAGAGCTCCATGAACTCGCGGGAGAGGTTCTCGTTGGGCGCCTTCACGGTGTTGGTGTTGCCGTCGAGCCACTTGAGCATGGCGCCGTCGGTGGCCATCGTCTCGGCGAGCCGCGTGAAGGACCCTCGCCCGAGCCGCCGGAGCGCGGTGTTCTGGACGAGCATGTTGGCGGGGGAGCGGACCTTGGACTCCGCGGTCGCGAAGTGGTTGTGCCAGCCGAACGTCAGCTTCTCCCCGAGGGGGTTCTCGACGGCGACCATGCGCCGCAGCCACCAGGCGGTGAGCTGGGTGCCCTGCGCCACCAGCGCCTTCTGGTAGGCCTTGCGCTCGGGAGACGCCGGCGGCCCGCTCGGCTTGGGGAGGATGGCGAGCTGCGGCACCGGGGTGCGCACCGCGCCGGCATCCTTCTCGGGGTCGGAGGCCAGCGCCGCCGCGAGCCACGCCTGGGCGCCCATCGCGGACGCCGCGTCGATCTCTGCCCCCGTGGCACCGAACCCGCTGCGCCGCAGGAGGCGCGCCGTCGCAGCCCAGTCTGCGCTGGAGGCGGTCGTTGTCGTCATGACCACTACTGTGCCGGGCCAACGTTCGAGACGTGTCAGGGCGTGGTCAGGACTTGGTGTGCCCGTGGGTCGGTCGAGGTGCCGGGGGCTCCGGTTCGAGGGGGAGCCTGATCGTGAAGGACGCACCACCCTCGGGTGCGTGGCCGGCCTCGACCCTGCCCCCGAGGCGCTCGATGATCCGGTGGACGATGGCCAGCCCGAGGCCGGTCCCGACCTGGCGCATCCCCCGGTAGCGCTCGTAGAGCACCGACCGGTCGAAGGCGACCGGGAGGTCGGAGTCGGTGAGGCCCGGTCCGCCGTCCCGGACCTGGAGCACGGCCATCCCGGTGTCCGGACCCGCGCCGAGACCGACCGCGAGCAGCACCGGGGACCCCTGGGGGGTCACCCGGAGCGCGTTCTCGAGCAACCCGTCCACCGCCTGCCGTAGTCGTTGCGGGTCGCCGACGACCGGCACCGGTCGGCCGTGGACCTGCGTCGCGAAGGTCACGCCCTCGGCGGCGCAGCGGCGCTGCCACACCTCGCCCGCCGAGTCGACCAGCGCCGCGAGGTCCAGGGGCACCGGGTGCATGCTCATCTCGGCGGCATCGAGGCGGGCGAGGTCGAGCAGGTCGGCGACGAGCCGCTCGAGGCGCTTCGCCTCGTCGCCGATCACCGTCCCGACCATGGCGAGCCGATCCGGCGGGATGACCCCGTCGGCGAGCGACTCGGCATACCCCGTGATCGCGGTGAGCGGGGTCCGCAGGTCGTGGGAGACCGACAGGAGGAACTCGCGCTGCCGGGCCTCGGAGTGCTTGAGCGCCGAGGCCAGCCGGTTGACCGACCCGGCGACGTCGGCCACCTCCCGGGGCCCGGTCTCCGGCACGGCGATGTCCCGGTCCCCCCGGGCGAGGGCGCTCGCGGCCGCGGCCGTGCGGCGCAGGGGGAGGGACAGGCGCCAGGCCACGAGCAGGGCGAGGACGACTGCCACGAGGCCCGTGACGACGAGCGACCACGTCAGCTGGCTCAGGGCCTGGCTGCCCAGCGCCACGGCGTCGCCGCGACGCTGGGCGAGCACGATCCCTCCGGCACCGGTCGGTCGCGCCTCGACGAGGAGCGTGTTCCCCCCGCGTTGCAGGCGCAGCGAGTAGGAGTTGCCGGCGAGGAGCGACGTCACCTGCTCGGGGGTGAGCGCGCGTCGTGCGAGGGTGTCCCCGACCAGGGTGGGGGATCCCGTCGCCGGCGTGCGGACCACGGCGATCTGGATGTTGAGCGACTGCAGCGCCCGTCGCGCCCGCGACTGGCCGACCTCGGCGTTGACCCCCGTCGCCGCGGTCGCCTGGGCCTCATCGGCGATGGCCGCCAAGGAGCCGCGCGCGGTCTGCTCGCTGGCCCGCTGGAGGAGGTTGACGCTGATGACGCCGCCCACGATCGAGGTCAGGACCGCGATGCCGACGGACAGCAGGGCGATGCGGGTGCGCAGTGTGGTCCGCCGACCCCACCGCCGGCCGGTCCGGCGGGGTCTCGGGGAGCCGGTAGGGGAGCCGGTCGGGGACCCGGTCGGGGACCCGGTAGGGGGATCGGGCGCGCTCACCCCGCCGACCGCACCTGTGGCGGCTGCGCGGCATACCCGACGCCGCGCACGGTCCGGATGACGTCGTGGTCGCCGAGCTTGCCGCGCACCTGGGCCACGTGGACGTCCACGGTCCGTTGACCGGCAGCGGAGTCGTAGCCCCAGACCTGACGCATCAGCTGGTCGCGTGTCCAGACCCGGTTCGGTGACGCCATGAGGTGGGCGAGGAGGTCGAACTCCGTTGCGGTGAAGGCGATCTCGGTGCCGTCGACGAAGGCCTGGCGTTGCTCGGGGAGGAGCCGCACGGCGCCGACCACGAGGGCCCGTCCCTGTCCCTCCGGCCGCACCGCGCTGCGACGCAGCACGCTCCCGATCCGCGCGATGACCTCGCGCGGGGAGAAGGGCTTGGTGACGTAGTCGTCGGCGCCGAGCTCGAGCCCGACGATCCGGTCGACCTCGTCGTCGCGCGCCGTGACGAAGAGGATGGGCGTCCAGTTGTCCTCTGCCCGCAACGCCCGACAGACCTGGATGCCGTCCATGCCGGGCAGTCCGATGTCGAGCAGCACCGCATCCGGGGCCGTGCTGCGGATCGCCGCGAGCGCCGCGACGCCGTCCCGCTCGAGGTGCGTGCGGTAGCCCGAGATCTCGAGCTGCAGGGTGATCATCGCGGCGATGGCGGGATCGTCCTCGACGACCATGACCAGCGGCTCACGCGCCTGCGACGACACCCGGCTACTCTACGTCGCGGACGGTGGCGCCCGGCCACGGTCGGGTCACGCTCGTGTTCGGGTCGTGTTCGGGCGGCACGGCGTCAGGCGTGCGGCGGCGCCAGGACGGCTGTCGCGACGACCGCCGAGACCTCGATCGGGCCGTAGACGTGGGGGAACTCCTCGCCCGTCGCGGGGTTGCCGACCTCGCGCACCACCGGGGCGGAGAGCCGGGTGGGGTCGATCTCGAGGAGGACCAGATCGGTCTCCACATCGGCGTAGAAGGACCGGCGAACGACCGGCCACTGGGCCGCCTCCGAGCAGTGGATGAAGCCCTCCTGCGCCAGGGTGCGCCCGCGCGTCGACACGGCATACAGACCGCTCGCGCCGGCCTCCGTCCAGGCCTGGGGCTCGGCGAGGTGGAAGATCGGTGTCGTCATGCGCCCTCACGCTAGTCGCGCCGGAAACCTCCCGGCGGCCCGGAGCGTTGGACGGGACGCGCCGGTGCCCGGGATAGGTTCGGGGTGGCGAGAAGCAGACGGGACGAGCACCGGGTATGCCGGGGAGACGGAGGACGCGGTGACTGCTCAGCCCACGCTGTCGCTGGCGATCGCGTCCGACCCGGCCGCCGACGCGGAACGGCGTCGCGGCCTGCGGCAGATGCGCCTCATCGCGCTCTCGCTCCTGGTCCTGGCCGCGGTCGTCTTCCTCGCGACCGTCCGGGTCGCCGACCAGGGCATCTGGGGATTCGTCAACGCCGGCGCCGAGGCCTCGATGGTCGGTGCGATCGCCGACTGGTTCGCCGTCACCGCGCTCTTCCGCCACCCCCTGGGGCTGCCGATCCCGCACACCGCGATCATCCCGCGCCGCAAGGACATGCTCGCCAAGAGCCTGCAGGACTTCATGGCCGAGAACTTCCTGCGCGACGAGATCATCCGCGAACGCGTCCTCTCGGCCCGGGTCAGCGAGCGCGTCGCCCGGTGGCTCCTCGAGCCGGCGAACACGAGGCGGGTCGTGGACGAGGCGGCCGGTGTCGTGACGTCCGGACTCCACCGGCTCAAGGACGAGACCGTCGCCGAGCTCGTCGAGGAGGCGGTCCTGCCCCGGCTGCGCGCCGAACCGATCAGCCCCATCGCGGGCAGCCTGCTCGGCGAGGTCGTCAAGGACCGGGCGCACTACGGCCTGGTCGACCTCGCGCTCGCCGAGGCCTACCGGTGGCTCGACCTCAACGAGCTGACCTTCTCCTCCGTGCTGCAGGAGCGGGCGCCCTGGTGGGCGCCCCAGATGGTCAACGACTACGTCATCAAGAAGGCCCACGTCGAGGCGATGCGGTGGGTGAGCGACATCCGCGACGACCCCGAGCACCCGGCGCGGCAGGCCCTCGACGACCTGCTCGCCCAGCTGTCGGAAGACCTCCTCCACGACCCGGCGACGATGGAGCGCGCCGAGCGGCTCAAGAACCGCGTCCTCGACCACCCGCAGCTGCTCGCGACCGCGGTGTCGCTCTGGGTGGCCTTCCGGACTGCCTTCGTCGCGGCGCTCGCCGACGTCGACGGCCCCGTGCGCGCCCGCGCCCGCTCCGAGGTCTCCCGGTTCGCTGCCCAGGTCGACGGGGACCCCCAGCTGCGCGCCCGGCTCGACGGCCTGCTCGCGGACACGGTGGTGTTCATGGTCGCGCGCTACGGCCAGGAGCTCACCGAGGTGATCAGCTCGACGATCAACCGGTGGGACGGCAAGGAGACCGCCAGCCGGGTGGAGCTCTTCGTCGGCCGCGACCTGCAGTTCATCCGGATCAACGGCACGATCGTCGGCGGCCTGGTGGGCCTCGTCATCCACGCCGTCGTCCTGCTCGTCCGCTGAAGGACGCCCGACCGCGGTGCGGGGGGAACGCTCGAGACCAGTCGGCCGGGCAGATCGTGCTGCGCATCCGGCCGCGACGACGTAGTCTTCCCGAAGACCGATTTATCCGATTTCTCCATATTCGAGAGAAACGGATGTCGAGGTGGTTGGGGGAGACGCCCTGAGCCGCGCCAGGACAGGGAGTGCCCGCAATGAGCCGTCACCGCACCACCGCTGCACTGGGAGCCCTCGTGGCCCTCACCCTCGGCCTGCTCGGCAGCCCGGGTGGGGTGCTCGCGTCCGTGGCGGCGCCCGCCCCCCTGGCTGCGCCGGCCTCCCCCCGCACGCCCAGCCTGCCCGGCGTGGCCACCGCGACCGGGACGCCGGCCGGGAACGACTACGCGACGGACCACTTCGCCGACCCGTTCGACTACAACAACGCCAGCGACCTGCTCCTCGACGCCGGCCCGACGATGAACGCCGCGCCGATCGGCATCTCGGGCGGGATGGTCTCGGCACACTTCACCAACGACGGCTACATCTCGCCGATCTGGGGCGGCTACGGCGGTCCGCTCCTGCTCGGGCGTGACGGCGCCGCGCCCGGCAACGCCCTCGACGCCTCGCGCTACCAGACGGTGACCTTCCAGGCGTGGTCCAGCCGCGCCGTCCCGGCAGGCCTGATGTGGTTCAACTGCCCCGGAGGGGCCGTCTCCTCGAGCTGCGGAGGCGGGACCTCCTTCATGCTGCAGGCCGGGTGGAACACCTATGTCCTGTCGCCGCACGCCTCCGTCTTCGCCGGCTGGCCCCTCGCCTATGCCGGCAGCATCAACGGCATGCGGGTCGCGGTCTCCCCCGGCACCGCGGGCAGCGACTTCAAGCTCGACTGGTTCCGGATCGAGCAGCCGGGCACCGGCACCACCGTGCCGTTCACCAACCCGACGTCCGCCGTCGCCTCGCTGGTCTGGGACGGCAACGGCAGCGACGCCGACAACACCACCGGCTCTCCGGCATACGGCGTCCTGACCCCGCTCGCCGCCAGCAGCAGCGGTGCGTGGAACGTCTCGCAGCTCCCGCCGGGCACTTACCGCATCGGTGTCCGGAGCGGCGCCGGATTCACCGGCTGGACGACGATCACCACCACCACGCCCCTGCCGCAGGTGCTGACGCCGAACGCCGTGGGGGACAGGGACTTCGCCACCACGGTGCAGCACAACCCGTGGGACATGCAGAGCTCGGCCGACGTCGCCACCATCGGCAACGCAACGAACGTGTCGTTCGCAGGGCGGCTCGCCGCCACCAACACCTCCAACGACCCCTACGTCTCGCTGGCCCTCGGTGCGGGCGGCATCAACACCTCGATCTACCACAACCTCACGGTCACCTCCGCCTACGACGGGCCCTTCAACCTGCAGGACATTGCCGGCGGCGGCACGATGGCCCGCGTGGTGTGGCAGCGGGCGGACGGCGGCTTCGGCCAGACCGACGACATCCTCACCTACTCCGGGACGCGGACGGTCAACATCGACATGGGTATGCCGACGGCCTCGCTCGTCGAACCCGGCACCAACAGCGCGGCGTTCGTCTCGCCGTCGCCGGTCACCATGATGCGGTGGGACCCGAACGAGGACCGGGGGGCGCGCCGGTGGTACCTCGACAACGTCTCCCTCCGCTCGGACTACACGACGACCGGGACCTTCCCGATCGCCTGGGACGACGCGGCCTACGCGCCGGGCTCCACCGCGACCCTCATCGCCGACACGGACCGCACCGGCTGCAACGGGATCACCGTCGCGCGCGACGTCGCGGTCCAGCCGGGGGTCAACACGACGGTCTGGAACACCGCCGGGGTGCCCGGAGGCCGCTACTGGCTCTGCCTGACGATCACGCGGGGCACCTCGACGACCTCGGCCTACGCCCAGGGTGTGCTGGGCGTCGGGGCCAACCCTCCCTACGTCGACCCCTCCCCGACGGCGTCCTGGGACGGCGGGTCGCTCGCGATCGGCCCGTCCGGGGTGTCCTACACGGTCGGCGGCTGGGCCTTCGACCCCGACTCGCCCCAGCAGGTGATCGACGTCGACGTCTACGACCAGCGCCCCGACGGGACGTCCGCGGGGGTGCGCCTGGCCACCGGCGGGGCCCGTCCCGACGTCGCCCGCGTCTTCCCCGGCACCGGGCAGAACTCCGGTTTCACCGGCACGATCGCCCTCCCGGGGGCCGGGCGTCACACGGTCTGCGCCTACTCCATCAACGTCGGCGCTGGCGGCAACCGGCTGATCGCCTGTCGCCCGGTCGACGTGCCGGCTCCGATCGGCTCCCTCGACTCGATGACGTGGACCGCTGCGGGTGGCCTGGTGGTGGGCGGCTGGGCGGTCGACCCCGCCGCGCCGACCGCGTCGGAGCCCGTGGACGTCTACATCACCGGGCCCAGCGGGACCGCGGGCACGAGGCTGATGACCGGCGGCGCCCGCCCCGACGTCACGCGGGCGATTCCGTGGGCCGGCCCGAGCACCGGCTACTCCGGTCGGGTGCGCACGACGGGACCGGGGACCAGCCAGGTGTGCGCCTACGCGATCGGCGTGAGGGCGCCGAGCACGCACTCGCTCATCGCCTGCAAGTCCGTGGCCGTCGGGTGACGGGTGACGGGTGACCGATCGCCCGATGCCGGGCCTGCGGGCGGTCGCTGCTATCGTATGAGCTGACCAGACGGGTGCCGGCAACGGCGTCCGTCGTGCAAGAGGGGCTTCATCGCTTCCACCCGCGCCGATCGCGAGATCGCCGGGTCCACGGTCCGTCCCACGGTATGCCGCGAAAGCCACCTCAGGGTGGTGGCCCGGAGCCTGCGGGCCCGTCGCTACGGCGACGGGGCGACAGCACGGATCATGGCGGAAGGATCCAGCTCCTCGTGCACCGACGGTGACGGGGAGCTTTCTCGTCGTTCTCGTCGCCCGCCGCCCCCGAGGGGGGGTGCGGGGCAGGACACCCGCCGGGGTCGGACCATTCCACAACACGAAGGAGCATCACATCAGCGAGCCTCGTATCAACGAGCGCATCCGGGTCCCGGAAGTGCGCTTGGTCGGCCCCAACGGCGAACAGGTGGGCATCGTACGCGTCGAGGACGCGCTGCGACTGGCCGCGGAAGCAGACCTCGATCTTGTCGAGGTCGCTCCGATGGCCCGTCCCCCGGTCGCCAAGCTCATGGACTTCGGCAAGTTCAAGTACGAAGCCGCAATGAAGGCCCGGGAAGCGCGCAAGAACCAGGTCAACACGGTCATCAAGGAGATCAAGCTCAGGCCGAAGATCGACCCGCACGACTACGGCACGAAGAAGGGCCACGTCGAGCGGTTCCTCAAGGCCGGCGACAAGGTCAAGGTGACGATCATGTTCCGCGGCCGGGAGCAGTCCCGACCGGAGCTCGGCTACCGCCTCCTGCAGCGCCTCGCCGAGGACGTGGGCGACCTCGCCTTCGTCGAGTCGAGCCCGAAGCAGGACGGTCGCAACATGATCATGGTCCTCGGCCCCACGAAGAAGAAGGCGGAGGCCAAGGCGGAGCAGCGCCGTCGTCGCGACGACGCGAAGTCGGATGAGGACACGAGCGACGTCCCCGACCTGAGCGACCTCACCCACCTCGCCGGCACGCCCGAGACGACGACGCCGGAGACGACCGTTGCCGAGGTCACCGTGCCCGAGGTCACCGAGCCCGAGGCCGTGCCCGAGGCGACCGTGCCTGAGGCGACCGTGCCTGAGGCGACCGTGCCTGAGGCGACCGTGCCTGAGGCGACCGTGCCTGAGGCGACCGTGCCTGAGG
>NZ_JANXRJ010000184.1 GCF_025353065.1 Lapillicoccus sp. | reverse complement strand
CCAGACCACGACCTCAGCCGGGGGTCGGCCACGTCCTCGTCCCGGTCAGGGTCCTCAGCGCTCGAGGGCCGCCGCGATGAGCTGGGCCTGCTCGAGCTCGTGCGTCCTGTGGGAGCCGGTCGCCGGCGAGGCGGAGGCCTTGCGGGAGACGACCTGCAGCTGGCGGGTCTCGCCCAGCTCGGCGAGCGCCTGGGGGAGGTTCATCGCGATGAACGGCCAGGCGCCCTGGTTGGACGGTTCCTCCTGGACCCAGAGGACCTCGGCGCCCGGGTAGGCCTTGAGGGCCTCGGCGATCTCGGCCCCCGGGAGCGGGGCGAGCTGCTCGACCCGCAGGATCGCGGTCGTGGTGTCCTCGCGCTTGGTGCGCTCTGCGAACAGGTCCCAGGCCACCTTGCCCGAGGTCAGGATGACCCGGGTGACCGTTGCAACATCGAGCGGGGCGGGGTCGGGCAGCACGGGGCGGAAACCGCCGACGGTGAACTCCTCGGGGGAGCTCGCCGCGGCGCGCAGGCGCAGCATCGACTTCGGGGTGAAGACGATGAGCGGGCGGCGCGGACGGGCATACGCCTGACGGCGCAGGAGGTGGAAGTAGGAGGCCGGCGTCGACGGGTAGGCGACCGTCATGTTGTCCTCGGCGCACATCTGCAGATAGCGCTCGATGCGGGCGGACGAGTGGTCGGGTCCCTGGCCCTCGTAGCCGTGGGGGAGCAGGAGCACGACCGAGCTGCGCTGGCCCCACTTCTGCTCCGAGGAGGAGATGAACTCGTCGATGATCGACTGGGCGCCGTTGGCGAAGTCGCCGAACTGGGCCTCCCAGAGGACGAGGGCGTCAGGACGCTCGACGGAGTAGCCGTACTCGAAGCCCATCGCGGCATACTCGCTGAGCAGTGAGTCGTAGACCCAGAACCGGGCCTGTCCCTCGCCGAGGTAGAGCAGCGGGGTCCACTCCTCCGCCGTCACCTTGTCGATGAGCACCGCGTGCCGCTGGACGAAGGTGCCCCGCCGGCTGTCCTGACCGGCGAGCCGGACGGGGGTGCCCTCCTTGAGGAGGGAGCCGAAGGCGAGCAGCTCGCCCATGGCCCAGTCGATGCCACCGTCGCGCACCATGGCGGCGCGCTTCTCCATGAGCTGCTTGATCTTCGGGTGGACCGTGAAGCCCTCGGGGGTGTTGATGAACGCGTCGCCGAGGTGGTGCAGGTCCTCCGTGCTGATCGCGGTGACCTCCGAGTCGCGCGGCGCCGTGAGCTCGTCGGCGACCTGGGCCTTGGGGCGCTCCAGCCCGGCCGCGACCGACGGGTCGTTGGTCGTCGGCGTCGAGGGAGCCGTGACGGCCTCCTTGGTCTCGACGAAGACCCGCTCGAGCTGCTGCTGGTAGTCGCGCAGCGCGTGGTCGGCGTCCTCGATCGAGATGTCGCCGCGGCCGATGAGGGCCTCGGTGTAGAGCTTGCGCACCGACCGCTTGGCCTCGATGAGGTTGTACATCAGCGGCTGGGTCATCGACGGGTCGTCGCCCTCGTTGTGGCCGCGGCGGCGGTAGCAGACCAGGTCGATGACGACGTCCTTGTTGAACGCCTGGCGGTACTCCCAGGCCAGCTCGGCCACCCGGACGCAGGCCTCGGGGTCGTCGCCGTTGACGTGGAAGATCGGGGCCTGGATCATCCGGGCCACGTCGGTGGAGTAGACCGAGGAGCGCGACGAGGACGGCGAGGTGGTGAAGCCGACCTGGTTGTTGACGACGACGTGGATGGTCCCGCCGGTGCGGTAGCCGCGCAGCTGGGAGAGGTTGAGCGTCTCGGCGATGACGCCCTGGCCGGCGAAGGCCGCGTCGCCGTGCATCAGGAGCGGGAGGACGGTGAAGGCCTCGCCCGCGAGGTTGAGACGGTCCTGCTTCGCGCGCACGATCCCCTCGAGGACCGGGTCGACCGTCTCGAGGTGGGAGGGGTTCGCGGCGAGGTAGATCTTGGTCTGCGACCCGTCCTCGGCGATGAACTCGCCCTCGGTGCCGAGGTGGTACTTCACGTCGCCGGAGCCCTGGACCGACTTGGGGTCCTGCTGGCCCTCGAACTCGCGGAAGATCTGGCCGTAGGACTTGCCGGCGATGTTGGCGAGGACGTTGAGCCGGCCGCGGTGCGGCATACCGATGCAGACCTCGTCCATGCCCTCCTCGGCGGCGCGGCAGAGGATGCGGTCGAGGAGCGCGATGACGGACTCGCCGCCCTCGAGCGAGAACCGCTTCTGCCCGACGAACTTCGTCTGGAGGAAGGTCTCGAAGGCCTCGGCGGCGTTGAGCTTGCGCATGATCCGCATCTGCTCGTCGCGGTTGCTCTTGGCGTAGGGCACCTCGACCTTGGACTGGATCCACGTGCGCTGCTCGGGGTCCTGGATGTGCATGTACTCGATGCCGACGGTGCGGCAGTAGGAGTCGCGCAGGATGCCGAGGATGCGGCGCAGCTTGAGGAACGGCTCGCCCCCGAAGCCGCCGGTGGCGAAGGACCGGTCGAGGTCCCAGAGGCTGAGGCCGTGGGTGGTGACATCGAGGTCGGGGTGGCGCCGCTGGCGGTACTCGAGCGGGTCGGTGTCGGCCATCAGGTGACCGCGGACGCGGTAGGCGTGGATCAGCTCCTGGACACGGGCGACCTTGTTGATGTCGTCGTCGTGGTTGGTGGAGATGTCCTGGATCCACCGGATCGGCTCGTAGGGGATGCGCAGCGACTCGAAGATCTCGTCGTAGAAGCCGTCGTCGCCGAGGAGCAGCTGGTGGATGATGCGCAGGAAGTCACCGCTCTGCGCCCCCTGGATGATCCGGTGGTCGTAGGTGCTGGTCAGCGTGAGGATCTTGCTCACGGCGTTGCGGGTCAGGGTCTCGCTGCTCGCGCCCTGCCACTCGGCGGGGTACTCGAGGGCGCCGACGCCGACGATCGCGCCCTGGCCGGCCATCAGGCGCGGCACGGAGTGGACGGTGCCGATCGTGCCCGGGTTGGTCAGCGTGATCGTCGTGCCGGCGAAGTCCTCGACGGTCAGCTTGTTGGTGCGGGCCTTCCCCACCATCTCCTCGTAGGCCGTCCAGAAGTGGACGAAGTCCATCCCCTCGGCCGACTTGATGCTGGGGACGAGGAGGGTGCGCGTGCCGTCGGGCTTGGCGAGGTCGATGGCGAGGCCGAAGTTCACGTGGGCCGGCTTGACGAGGACGGGCTTGCCGTCGCGCTCGCCGAAGCCGTTGTTCATCTCCGGCGTCATCGCCAGCGCCTTGACGATGGCGTAGCCGATGAGGTGGGTGAAGGAGACCTTGCCTCCGCGCGAGCGGGCGAGGTGGTTGTTGACGACGACGCGGTTGTCGATGAGCAGCTTGGCGGGGACGGCCCGGACGCTCGTGGCGGTGGGCACCCCGAGCGAGCTCTCCATGTTGGTCACGACCCGGGCGGCGGGACCGCGCAGCGGCTTGACCTCGTCCTCGTTCACGGGTCCGGCGACCTTGACGGCCGGGATGTCGCGCGGCTTGGGCGTCGCGACCGCGGTGGACTCGCGGGCGGTGACCGGTGCGGTGGATGCGGCCGGTGCGGTGGGCGCGGTGGGTGCGGCCGGCGTGGCGGGTGCGGCAGGTGCGGTGGCCGGCGCAGGGGCGGCGTGGGCGGCCGAGGCGGCGTTGGGGGGCGTCACCGGCTGGGCGGAGACCGGGGTCCTGGTGGGCGCGCCGTTGGTCGTTCCGTTGCTGTCGGGAGCGCGGCCGGCCGGGGCTGAGCCGCTACGCGTGCCGTTGCTGCCGTCGGACCTCCCGGGACCGTTGGCCGTCCCGTTGGCCGTGCCGTTGCCACTCGCCGCGGACGGCGTGTAAGCGGCGAAGATGGTGGCCCACTTCGGGTCGACCGAGTCCTTGTCGGTGAGGTACTGCTGGTAGATCTCGTCCACGAGCCACTCGTTCGACCCGAAGGCCGAGATGGGGTCGTTGGTCCGGGACTGGTCGGGCACAGAAAATACGCCTCTTTCACGCGTCAGCAATTGCTATCGCGACCCCAACACAAACCCACGCAATGCCGAGCGCGACATGGACCCCACAAGCCTAGCCCCGTTGGCGGGGGCCTGGTACCACCTCGGGTATGCCGCCCGCCACTCTATTGGGGACACGTGGGGACACGTAGGGACCCGTGGCGACAGGTGGGGACACGGATGTCCCGGCCGTCAGGGGCCGACTGACCCCGGACGTGCCGTCGTCTGGGTGTCAGCTGATGTCGCGCCGGACCGTCATGGCGGAGCCCACGCCCGCCATGACCACGGCATACGCCGCGAGCACGAGCGCTGCCGCCCACCACGTCAAGGTCGTCGTGCTGGTCGCCGGCCCCCCGAAGCCGCCGCCGGTGCTGAGCATCGCCTGCGTCGCCTGGGTGGGGAGGTAGGGCACGATCTCCTTGCCGGTCGCGAAGAGCCCGAGCAGCAGGCCGGCGATGGGCTCGACGATCCACGCGACGCCGATGGCGATCAGCAGGGCGGCGACCTGGTTGGGGATGAGGATGCCCACCCCCAGGCCGATGAGGGCCCAGAGCCCGAGGACGAGGAGGGCGAGGGCGAGGGTGCGCCAGATCGAGCCGTCGGCGAAGGGGTGACCGCCGCGCAGAGCCAGGACGGATCCCCCGACGACGACGGAGCCGATGAGGGAGATCAGGCCGTAGAACGCGCCGATGACCAGCAGCGAGACGACTTTGGCGGACATGACGACGGTGCGCCGAGGGTTGGACAAGAAGGTGGAGGTGATCGTCCGGTGGCGGTACTCCGCACCGATCGTCATCACGCCGACCGCGAGAGTGAGCAGGTAGCCGATGCTGATGCCCCCGGTGAACACCTGCCGGGTGAGGGCGATACCGGAGAGGCTGTTGGGCTGACTCTTGACGCTGTCGAGGGTGAAGACGATGGCCAGCAGCAGCGAGAAGCCTGCTCCGGCGAGGAAGGTGGCGATGCTCATGCCCCACCAGAGACGGGTCGTGAAGAACTTGCGGAACTCGGCGCGGATCGCGAGGGTCATCGCATTCCTCCTCCCACCGGCGCTGCCGCATTCGGGGCGAGGCCGCCCGTGCTCGCGCCGAGGTTGCGGTTGACGTTGCCCGGGTCACGGGTGAGCCGGAAGTAGAGAGCCTCGAGGTCGGTGTCGACCTGGTGCAGCTCGTGGACCGCGACCCCGGCGCGGTGGGCGATGTCGCCGACCCGGGCGGGTTCGTGGGAGATGACGCTGATGGCGCCGTCGCCCTGGGTGGCTGCGGCCAGGCCCTCCTGCCGGAGGGCCTGGACGAGCGTCTCGGCGCGCGGCGTGCGGATGAGGACGGTCGGTGGGCCCTGCAGGTCCTCGATCCGTCCCTGCGCGACGCTGCGGCCGTTGGCGATGATGACGACGTCGTGGACGGTCTGCGCGACCTCCTGGAGGAGGTGGCTCGAGATGAGGATGGTCTTGCCCTCGGAGGAGAGGTGGCGCAGGAACCCGCGCAGCCAGAGGATGCCCTCGGGGTCGAGACCGTTGGCCGGCTCGTCGAGGATGACGACCCGGGGGTCACCGAGGAGGGCGGCGGCAAGGCCGAGCCGCTGCCGCATGCCCATCGAGTAGCCTCCGGCGCGCTTCTTCGCCGCGGCCGGGATGCCGACGAGCTCGAGCATCTCGTCGACCCGGCGGAGCGGGACCCCGGTGGCGTCGGCGAGCACGCGGAGGTGGTCGCGGCCGGAGCGCCCCGGGTGGAAGCTCGTCGCCTCCAGCGCCGACCCCACGACCTTCATCGGCGTCGGGATGTCGTGATAGCTGTGCCCGTCGATCGTCGCGGTACCGGACGTGGGACGGACCAGCCCGAGCAGCATCCGCAGGGTCGTGGTCTTCCCGGCGCCGTTGGGGCCGAGGAAGCCGGTGATCCGACCGGGTTCGACGGTGAAGTCGAGGTGGTCGACCGCGGTCAGGCCGCCGAAGGTCTTGGTCAGGCCGCGGACCTCGATCCGGGCGCCGCGCCCCCGACCCGGCGGAGCAAGTGGTGGACCCGTGCGCGTGTCCTGCGTGGTGCCGGTGACCCCGAAGTTGCTCATGACCCCCATCACACCACTCGGCCCGAGGGCCGTCCTCCCCCTGCGGGAGGATTGGGGGTGCGGTCAGGGTCGACCCCCAGGGGGAGGCGCGGCGGGTATGCCGCGCTGGGCGGCCCCGCGGCATACGGGACCTCCTAGGATGGACGCACTATGGCGGAATGGTTGCTGGTGCTCGCCGCGATCGCCCTCACCGCGGGCACCTCGGTCTTCGTGGCTGCCGAGTTCTCGCTGGTGGCCCTGGACCGTCCCACCGTCCAGCAGGCCATCAACGAGGGCGACGACCGGGCCCGTACCGTCCTCGGCTCGCTCAAGCAGCTGTCCACCCAGCTCTCCGCGGCGCAGGTCGGCATCACCCTGACGACCCTCATCGTCGGCTACCTCGCCCAGCCGTCGGTCGGCTCGCTGCTGGTCGGCCCGCTCGGCGCGACGGGCCTGTCGAGATCCGCCGCACAGACGGTGGCCACGACGCTCGCCCTCGTGCTCGTCACGATCTTCTCGATGATCTTCGGCGAGCTGCTGCCCCAGTTCCTCGGCATCTCGGCCCCGCTCGTCACGGCGAAGGTCGTCGCGATCCCGGTGCGCGTCTTCGCGACGATCGTCAAGCCGCTCATCATCGTGCTCAACGGGTCGGCCAACCGCTTCCTGCGCTCCCTCGGCATCACGCCGCAGGAGGAGCTGACCGGCGCTCGCACCCCGCAGGAGCTCGCCAGCCTCGTGCGGCGCTCCGCGCAGCAGGGCACCCTCGAGCAGGACACCGCACGGCGCCTCACCCGCAGCCTCGACTTCGGCGACCGCACCGCCTCCGACGTGATGACCCCGCGGGTGCGGGCGACCGCCGTCGAGCGCACGGCGAGCGCCGAGGACGTCATCCGGCTCGCTCGCTACACCGGTCACTCACGCTTCCCCGTCATCGGTGAGGACTGGGACGACATCGACGGCCTCGTGCACGTCAAGAGGGCCATCGCCGTGCCGCAGGAGCGACGCAGCGATGTCCCGGTCAGCGCCCTCATGGTGCCGCGGGTGCTCGTGCCGGAGACGATCCGGCTCGACCCCCTGCTGCTCCAGCTGCGGGCGGCCGGGCTGCAGATGGCCATCGTCGTCGACGAATACGGCGGCACGGCAGGGGTCGTCACGCTCGAGGACGTCGTCGAGGAGATCGTCGGCGAGGTCAGCGACGAGCACGACCGCTCGGGCAGCGGTGGCCAGCGCCTGACCGACGGCTCGTGGTCGGTGCCCGGTCTCTGGCGGCCGGACGAGGTGCGCGACGAGATCGGGGCCATGGTGCCGGACGGACCGGCATACGAGACCACCGGCGGGTTCGTGATGGCCTTCCTCGGCCGGGTCCCCGAGGTCGGTGACGAGGTCGCCGTCCCGGGCTGGACGATGCGGGTCTCGCGGATGGAGGGTCGACGGGTCGACCGGCTGCGCTTCGTGCCCGCTCCCCAGACCGATCTGGCCAGCTGGCCGGCGGGGCTCGGGGGCGGCGCGGAGGACAGCGATGACAGCGAGGACAGGGGCTCCGGCACCGAGGTGGGAGAAGCTCCGTGAGCCATCCCGTGGCCCTGTGGGTCTCCCTGCTGCTCCTCTTCGGCAACGCCTTCTTCGTGGGTGCCGAGTTCGCCGCGATGGCCGCCCGCCGCTCGACCCTCGAGCCGATGGCCGAGGCGGGGAGCGCGCGGGCACGGATCTGCCTCGACGCCCTCGAGCAGATGGGCTCGATGCTCGCGACGGCTCAGCTCGGGATCACGATCTGCTCGGTGGGGCTGGGCGCCCTCGCCGAGGTCGCGCTGCACGAGATCCTCGACGAGGCCTTCCACGCGCTGCAGGTCCAGGAGCGCTTCGGCATCGGCGACTCGTGGACGAGTCCGATCGCCCTGGTCCTCGCGCTGCTCGTGGTCGTCTACCTCCACGTGGTCGTCGGCGAGATGATCCCCAAGAACCTGGCGCTCGCCGGGCCCGACCGCGCCGCACTGCTGCTCGTCCCGATCCTGCTCTACATCTCGCGGGCGCTGCGGCCCATCGTCCGGGTCATGGAGTGGATCGCCAAGGCTCTGGTCCGGATGCTCAAGATCGAGCCCAAGGACGAGATCGCGAGCGCCTTCACGGCCGAGGAGGTCGCCCACATCGTCGCTGAGAGCCACGCCGAGGGGCTGCTCGAGGAAGACCGTCGAGGGCTCGTCCGCAGTGCGCTGGAGTTCAGCGACAAGCAGGCGTCCGACGTCGCGGTCCCGGTCGGCCAGCTCGTGACGGTGGTCTACGGCGCGACCCCGGGCGACATCGAGCGGCTCGTGGCGAGGCACGGCTACTCGCGCTTCCCCGTCCGCGACGCCGACGGTGACGTCGCGGGCTACCTCCACCTCAAGGACATCCTGTATGCCGATGACGGGCGGCACGAGGAGCCCGTGCCACTCAAACGTGTACGGCGTCTCGCGACGGTCGGTCCCACGGACGACGTCGAGGACGTCCTCGCGACGATGCAGCGCACCGGTGCCCACCTCGCGCGGGTCGTCTCCAGCGACGGCGTCATCAGCGGGGTCGTGTTCCTCGAGGACGTGCTCGAGGAGCTCGTCGGCGAGGTCAGCGACGCGACCCAGCGGTAGGGCAGACCCCTGCGTCCGCACGAACGGGACACCAGTGTCC
>NZ_JANXRJ010000183.1 GCF_025353065.1 Lapillicoccus sp. | reverse complement strand
CGAGTCGTCGACGGTGACGTGACCGATGTCGCCGGCACATCCCTGTGCCCCGCGGTGCAGGCTACCCCTCGTCACCAGGCCTGCCCCGATCCCCGATCCGACCTTCACATAGATCAGGTCGGCGTGCCCGTGCGCCAGGCCAGCGACACCGCGACATGCTGGCACCGACGGCGTGGGGCGACGGCGACCCCGAGGGCGTCCGGGTGCGGGGCTTCACCGGTTCGGCGGCCTGGAAGTACGTGGCGATGTTTCCGCCCGTGTCGCAGGGTCTCATCGACGCGGCATACCAGGACTTCGCGGACCGCTGGAACCCGATCCTGGACGTCTTCGACCAGGAGGGGGTCCGGTTCGCGCACGAGGTGCACCCGAGCGAGATCGCCTACGACCACTACACGACCGAGCGGGCCCTCGAGGCCATCGGGCACCGGCCCGCCTTCGGGCTCAACTGGGACCCCAGCCACTTCATCTGGCAGGGGCTGGATCCGGTGATGTTCCTGTGGGACTTCCGGGACCGGATTTACCACGTCGACTGCAAGGACGCCCGGCTGCGCATCGGCAACGGCCGCCGCGGGGTGCTCGGATCGCACCTGCCGTGGGCGGACCCTCGGCGGGGCTGGGACTTCGTCTCGACGGGTCACGGCGACGTGCCGTGGGAGGACTGCTTCCGGATGCTCAACACGATCGGGTATGCCGGGCCGCTCTCGATCGAGTGGGAGGACGCCGGGATGGACCGGCTGGTCGGTGCGGCGGAGGCCCGAGGGTTCGTCGCCGACTCGGTGTTCGACCCGCCGCTGCTGCCCTTTGATGCGGCGTTCTCGAGCGAGAGCAGGTCAGGGTCAGCTCGATCCGCGGCGCCCGACGCCTGAGACCGATGTTGTCGACGCTCCGGGTGGACGAGTCTTGCCGTGGCTGGCGGGAGGGACCCGGCGATGACGACGTGTCGACGACATGGCCGCTACAGACCGTCGTGGCCATCGCGCAGCGAAGTGATCATGCTCCGCAGGATCCGGATCGCGCCTGACTGCTCGGTCTCGGTCATGCCGGCCAGCATCCTGACCTCCACGGACCGGACCGCGACGGTCGCCGTCTCGAGGCGTCGTTGTCCTCGAGGCGTGAGCCGCGTGGGAAGGACCTTCCCGACGGGTGCCTCGGCGGGCCTGGTCACGTGTCCCTCTCGTTCCAGGGCCTGGAGCAGCACATTCATCGACTGCCGTGTGACGAACGCGCCCCGCGCGAGCTCGGAGTTCGACAAGCCCGGTCGTTGTGCCAACAGTTCGAGGCAGGCGTAGTGCGTCACGGTCATCCCGAGCGGTCGCAGCACCTCTTCCATGGCTGCGCGGAGCGTGCTCGACGCCTCTTTCAGCAGGTACCCCAGGGACGTCTGCAGGTCGACGCCGACACCGTGTTGACTCATGTCAGTACTCTGACATACATTGATGGATGTCAGATAACTGACACAACTGAAGGAGCACACCATGCCCGCCACCGGCCCTGACTTCATCTCACCGCAAGCCCGCGACCTCGTCGCCTCACAGGCGTTCTACGAGCAGTACCTCGGTCTCGTCCGTTCGCCGGCCGGGCCTCCGCACGCCGTCGTCTTCGAGACCCAGCCGATCGCGTTCGCCCTCCGCGACGTCGTCCCCGGCACCGATCTCGCATCCGTCGTTCAACCAGGCATCGGTGCCGCGATCTGGCTCCACGCCACAGACGTCCAGGCCATCCACGACTCTCTCGTCGCCGGCGGTCACACCATCGTCTCCGCACCGATCGAGGGCCCCTTCGGCCTGACGTTCACCTTCGCCGACCCTGACGGCTACCAGGTCACGCTCCACGACCGCGCCTGATGCGTCGAACGCCACCGGACGGGTCGCCGACTGGCCGGTCGGGAGGTCGTCGAGCTGGAGGTCGCGCAGGATGGCGACCTCGGCCATCATCGGGTGTCCGTCGCAGGCCATCTGCATCATCGCCGCGGACGGGAACGAGCAGCAGATGATCGTCGCGGGCACGTCGCGCCGGGCGTCGTTCGTCAGCGTGACCGCCCCGCTGACCACCGGTCCCGGCTCCGGGACCGCGCGCTCCCGGAAACGATCGAGGTCGTCCTCGGTCAGCCCCTCGAGGCTCACGCCCTGGCGCAGCTGCTCGAACGGCGGCAGCGGCACCTCGACGAGGTCGGTCGGCACGTCCGGAAGGAAGACCGCCCCGTCCGCGGTCGGGCCGCTGTCGACGTAGACGACCCGGGCCACCGTCGTCGGGTCGCGGTCGAGCAGCAGCGACACCGGCGTCCCGGCGCCGCTGTGGGCGACCAGCACGACGGGTGCGCCACCCGCGCCGGCCTCGGCGACGACCACGCCGAGGGCGTCGGCCTGCTGCTCGATCGTGGCCGAAGCCCGGGAAGGGTCGTCGGGGTCGAGACCGGGCAGCGTGACGGCCGTGACGACATACCCGCGGGCCTCGAGGGCGGTGGTGACGGCCTTCCAGGCCCACGCGCCGAGCCAGTGGCCGGGCACGAGGACCAGCGCGGGACGCATGGCGGGGTGGACGGTCTGAGCGGCGTCACTGGTGGTCTCCATGCCTCCATGATCCTTCGGGCCAGGGACAGACGTGTGTCACTATCTCCGTCACCATCTCTGTCGCTATCGACAGGTGAACCGCAGCGAACGCCTCCACGCCCTGACCGAGTCCCTCCGCCGGGTCGCTCCTCGCGGTCGCACGGCCGAGCAGCTCGCCGTGGAGTTCGAGGTGACGACCCGCACCGTCAAGCGCGACCTCGCGGCTCTCGCGGCCGGCGGGCTGCCGGTGTGGGGCCGCACGGGCCCGGGTGGCGGCTACGGACTCGCCGAGAGCAGCTCGTTGCCGGCGATCACCCTCACCGCAGCCCAGGCCGTCGCCCTCGTCGCGGCCGTCACCGCCTCTGCGCACGCGCCCTTCGCCGACTCCGCCCGGGCTGCGACCCGCAAGGTCCTCGACGCGCTCGACCCTGCGGCCCGCCGCCGCGTCACCGAGCTGTCCGGCCGGGTCTGGGTCGACGTGGCCCCGGGTGCGCCCCGGCGGACGATGTCGGTGCTCGAGCAGGCCCTGACCGACCAGGTGACGGTCAACCTCACCTACACCGATGCCACCGGCCGCTCCACCCGTCGTGAGGTCGAGCCGATGATCTTCGCCCTCACCGGCGGTCGCTGGCTGCTCGTCGGCTGGTGCCGGCTGCGCGACGACGTCCGGTGGTTCCATCTCTCTCGGGTGCGTGCGGCCTCCGCGACCCGGCGCCCCTGCTCCGGTCACGACATCGCCGCGATCGGCACCCCGCCGGGGACCGCGCGGACGGTGGGAGTGTGAGCTCAGTCAGGTTGTCCGGGCGCTCCGGTGGCTATGGACCCCGCCCAGCGCGCCACGACGGCATACAACGGGTCGCCGCGATAGTCGGGTCGGGACGGCGTCCGCAGGGTGGCGACCGGCTCGTCGAACATCCCGGTCGCCTCGACGTAGGCCGCGACGACGTCGCAGCGTCCGACGTCGTCGGTGGCCAGCCACCCGTGGACGGCCTTGGACGGGAAGCACCGGTTGGAGAAGGTGATGACGAGCGGGGCGCCGACCCGGAGGACCCGCGCGGCCTCGGCGAGGACCTCGACGGGACGGGTGAGGTAGTCGACGGACACGCAGCAGAGGACGGCATCGAAGGTCGCGTCCTCGAACGGCAGTCCCGGGTCGGCATTGAGGTCCTGGACGACGCGTTCGGTGGCCATCGGGTTGGCCTCCAGCTCGGGCCCGTTGAGCCCGAGGACGACCAGCTCCGACGGCGGGGTGCGCAGGTGCGAGACCCAGGAGGACATCAGGTCGAGCACGCGGGTGGGGGCGTCGGCCGACCCGTCGACACCGAGCTCGGCGTAGAGCTCGCCCACCGCAGCGATCGCCCCGGCGTCGATGTGCGTGACGAGTCGCGGCGAAGCGTAGAACCGGGTGTCCGTCCCCTCGTCGTCGCGGGCGAAGAACCCCTCGGGAAACACGACGGCAGGCTGGGTGCGGCTCGAGTCGGTGGCCATAGAGCCATGATCCGAGACGACGGCGAGGCGCGCCAGCGAGTCCTGTTGACAGCCGGGCCCTGGCCGCACGGCATACCTGGGCCGCACGGCATCTCCAGACTGCGCGAGGTGACGGACGACTGGCCCTTCGCGCTCACCTACACGGTGTTCTTCCTCGGCGCGCTCGCCCGCGGCAGCGCGACCTACCTCGCCGGCCGGGCGCTCCGCTCCGGCGGCCAACGCACGCGGCTGTCGCGCCACCTCGACCGTGAGTCGGTCCGACGGGCCGAGCGGGTCGTCGGCCGTTGGGGCGCACCGGCGGTCACACTCTCCTTCCTCACGGTCGGCTTCCAGACGGCCGTCAACGCCGCGGCCGGAGCCCTCCGTATGCCGTGGCGCCGCTACCTCCCCGGGGTCGTCTGCGGCGACCTCATCTGGGCGTGGGTCTACACGACGATCGGGTTCGTGGTGCTCGGGGCCGTGTTCGGCCGGACCCCGTGGCCGTGGGTGGTGGGCGCCGTTGTCGCCGTCGTCCTCGTGGTCGTCGCCACCGCGCTCGTCCGGCGTCGGCGGACGCCCGCCCTCGTGGACACGACACCGAAGCACGTTCCCAGTCTGGACACAGGTGACACAGGGGAACCTCCCAGTCGCTGATTCGTTGGATCCGTCGTGGACTTCTTCTCGAGCCCTGACCTGTGGATCGCCTTCCTCACGCTCTTCGCCCTCGAGCTCGTCCTCGGGATCGACAACGTGGTGTTCATCTCGATCCTCACCGGTCGGCTGCCCGAGGCGCAGCGCCCGCGGGCCCGCACCCTCGGGCTCGGCCTCGCCCTCGTGATGCGCATCGGGCTGCTCTTCGCGGCGTCGTGGGTCATCGGGCTGACCTCGCCGCTGTTCTCGATCGGCACGGCTGAGGTCCTGCAGATCTCCGGACGCGACCTCATCCTGATCCTCGGTGGGCTCTTCCTGGTCTACAAGGCGGTCACGGAGATCCACCAGAAGCTCGAGGGCGCCGAGGAGCACATCGGCGCCGGCACCGGGAGCGCCTCCTCGACGTTCGCGAGGATCATCGTGCAGATCGTCCTCATCGACGCCGTCTTCTCCCTCGACTCCGTCATCACCGCGGTCGGGATGGTCGACGAGCTCTCCATCATGATCGCGGCCGTCGTGCTCTCGATCGGGCTGATGATGGTGCTCGCCGGGCGGATCAGCGCCTTCGTCGAGCAGCACCCGACGGTCAAGATGCTCGCGCTCACCTTCCTCGTCCTCATCGGAGCGACCCTCCTGGCCGAGGGGTTCGACGTGCACATCGGGAAACCACTCATCTACGGTCCCATCGCGTTCGCGATCGCCGTCGAGGTGCTCAACCTCATGTACCGCTCGCGGGTCGCCAAGCGCCGCGGCACGCTCACCGAGCCGGTGCACCTCCATTCGCCGTATGCCGAGCTGTCCGGGGCGGCGGTCTCCGCCTCGGGTGCCCACTCCGTCTCGCTCGGCCGGGCCAAGGCCAAGGGCTCCACCAACCCGCCGCCGAAGGCTCGCAAGAAGGCCGGCGTCGGCCGTCGCCGATGACCGCCCGGTCGGCCGATGACGCGCTCGGGGGGCAGACCGGCACCCTCGGTCTCGCCACGGCATACACCTAGACTCGCGGCGTGCCCCGGCCCACCAAACGCCTCCGCCCCGCCTGGCAGTCCTGGCTGCTGATCATCGGCGCGGTCGTCGTCGGGGTCCTGCTCGTCGAGTCGAGGATCCGGCCGGCCGTCATCGCGGGTGTGATGATCGTCGTGGTCGCGCTGCTGATCATCCTGAGGATGTCGATCGAGACCTTCGGCGGCAACCGGCGCCGCTGAGCCTCCTGAACCGCGCACCCTCCCGAACCGCGCACCCTCCCGAACCGCTCAGGTCGTGGTCTGG
>NZ_JANXRJ010000166.1 GCF_025353065.1 Lapillicoccus sp. | reverse complement strand
CGACTTCGTCCGCGCCACGGTCGAACGCGACGCCTTGGAGCTCGGCCGGGTCCGTGAGCGCCAAGCGATGACCGACCTGCTGGCGCACCTGGCATCGCAGACCGGGCAGCTGCTCAATGTGGCCAAAGCTGCCGAGGCCGTGGGCGTCAGCCGGGCGACCGCGGAGAGCCACCTGCGGCTGCTGGAGGACCTGTTTCTGGTGGTGCGGCTCCCGGCGTGGGGCAAGACGCTCCGCTCGCGTGTCAACTCCAAGCCGAAGACTCACCTCGTTGACTCCGGGCTGGCTGCTCGGCTACTCCGGCTCAACCCCGACAGGCTCACCACCATCGACCCAGCAGCGCTCACTGAGTTCGGACACCTCTTGGAGACCTTCGTCATCGGCGAAATTCGAAAGCAAGCCTCGTGGCTCAGCGAACCCGTCGCTCTCGGGCACTGGCGCACCAGCGACGGAGCCGAGGTCGACCTCGTCATCGAGTCCGACGACGGCACTGTGATCGGCCTAGAGGTGAAGGCCGGCGAGCGCGCCCGTTCCGCCGAGTTCCGCGGCCTGGAGCAACTTCGAGATGTACTTGGACCTCGTTTTACCGCCGGGATCATTCTCACCACTGGACGCCACTCCTATACCTATGCCGACCGCCTTCATGTCATGCCCATCGACCGTCTCTGGACCCCAGTCACCACGGCATCCTGAACATCCGCCCCACGAGGCCCGAAGTGCGTGGGTGTCGGCTGGCCTTCATAAGGACGCCAGGGAGGGTGGGGCGCCCGGAGGCCATGCGCCTCGCAGCGAGGTCCACCACGTCGATGTCCCTGGCAGACATCAGGCGCACAACAAGGTGATCGTTTGGCCAGATGTGCCAACTGGCCCCGTCTACCTCCTTCACCAAGACCGTTCCGAGATACGTACCCACCTCGTTGGCGAGCGCAGGCGAGATGTCCGCGTCTGCGTTCCACAAGTCGATCAACCCCTCCACCGTCGTGAGCCCGTTGACGTCGTACCTCAGGGTCTCGCCGGCCGCATCCAACCACCCGACCAACCGTTCGTGATGCTCCAACAGCTCGGCCAGCCCTGGGGCATCGACTTCGGATCCTGGCGTCCCAAAAACCCCAACCCCTCGCGCAATGCCCCGCCGGGGCCCGAGAGACCAAGGCCGGTTCCGTCTCATGCAGAGACTGTGCCATGTGTGCGCGGTCGGGCCCGTCCCTGCCAGTACCTTTCAAGGGTGGCGAACCTGACCGGGACCAGCGACATCGACCAAGACCCCGCCAGATATGTCCAACAGTGCAGCACTATCCTCCGGGAGTTCAACCACCTATCCCAGGACTCCGGCAACGTTTCATGGCTCGTCGAGTCCAATGGTCAGCGCCTGTTCGTGAAGACAGCCGGGACATCGGGGCCACCGGCGCCTGGTGCGCCCGTCCCCTACCTGGACCACGCCGGACGCGTAAGGCTCTTGCGCAACGCCATCGACCTGGCGCGGTCATGTGACCACCACGCTCTGCCCGCCCTCCTCAACGTCATCGAGTCACCGTCGGGTCCGGCGCTGATCTACGAAGCAGCCACCGGGGACCTCGTCGGTGTGCGCAGCGAGGAACGTCGCAACCCCACCTCGCCATACCAACGCTTTGCGCACCTTCCAGCACACGTTCTGCTCGGCCTGTTCGACACCCTGGTGGATCTGCACGTAGCGCTCGCCGCTGCAGGATGGGTCGCCGGCGATCTCTATGACGGGTGCCTGATTGTCGACTTCCAGGCTCCTGCCCTGCGCGTCATCGACCTCGACTCCTACCGCCGAGGTGCAACGACGAACGAGATGGGTCGAATGTTCGGGTCCACCCGGTTCATGGCGCCGGAAGAGTTCGAACTCGGAGCCGAGCTCGACGAACGGACGACCGTGTTCACCCTGGGGCGCATCATCTGGCACTTCGCGACACGGCTGACCGAGAAGCGAGCAGAGTTCTGTGGGCCCGATGGCGCGGCTGAGGCGGTCGAAAGAGCGTGTCAGCCGTCACCGGCAGACCGACCTGCCAGCGTGACCGATTTCGCCACCTCGTGGTTTGCAGCGGGGCGCGACTAACTCCGGCACGCGAACCTGGCAACGAAGAGACGGGTCCATATGGCTCTGCCGCATCACTAGCCGTAGTGGTAACGGCAGGCAGCCTTGCAGACCTCGTCGCCGACCACCTTGTAGGTGAGGCGGTGCTCATCGGTCATGCGCCTTGACCAGTAGCCAGCGACGTCGTGCTCGAGGGCCTCGGGCTTGCCGATACCTTCGTTGCCGTGCCGCTGAATATCGGCCGGCCGCAGGTTGATCCGCTTCACTTTACTGTCCTGCGCCTGCCACCAGAGGTGGTCAGGCTACGCGTTCTCGTCCCAGACGAGCAGCACCTCAGACGGGGTCGATGACGTCGTGCGGGGCGCCGCGACCGGCCTCGAGGCGCTCTATGGCTTCGAGCAGGCGGCGCGCGTTCGCGGGCGAGCGCATCAGGTATGCCGTCTCGCGCAGCGACTGGTAGTCCTCGAGGGAGACGATGACGACCGGCTCGTGCCCCGCGCGGGTGATGATGACTTCCTCGCGGTCGTTGGCGACGCTGTCGAGAACCTCGGCGTAGCGAGCCCGGGACTCGGTGTAGCTCATGGTCTTCATCGTGACCTCCTATACAAGACCTGTTCGACAGGTGGGGAAGTGCGTGCTCGCTCCGACCGACGGAGGTGCTGGTGACGACGAGCGCGTCCGACCGTATAGGGCCCCAGACCGTCAACACAAAAGGCGTGAACCTCAACGGTAGCGGTGACCACACTTTGGCGTGGTCAGCACTACTCGTTGTCCTTCGAGCCCGGCACGAACGGACGCCGCGGCATAGAAGGTTTGACCACAGGACAGGCAGTCGGCACCAGACACGTCCGGCACGACCGCGCCGCGTCCGGGCCAGCCGTGGGCTGCACCCGGGCGGCACCCTCTCCACCAGTTACGGATCCCTATCTCCGGACCGAAGGCACCCACCGACTGACGCCGACGAGCACGCCGGACAGCACCAGCGGCAGGACCATCGCGTGCTGTACACCGACGGTGTGGACGAGCCAGCCGACGATCGCCGGACC
>NZ_JANXRJ010000137.1 GCF_025353065.1 Lapillicoccus sp. | reverse complement strand
CGGATGAGCGAGTCGACGTGGATCTCGTCGGGGTAAATCCGCACCCGCAGCGTGGTCTGTCCGCCGACCGTGCCGAAGCGGGTCTCCAGGCGCACGGGGAGGAGGACGAGCGGCTCGGACGGGCTCGCGTCGCAGGGGTCGACGAGCTGGAGGACACCGTCGAGGAGCACGCCGATCTGGGCGTCGAGGCGGCTCAGCCCGACCCGGTCGACCACGCCCGTCCCGTGGCTCAGCGTGATCAGCCGGTCTCGCTCCGCGGCCAGCTGGGCCACCGAGGCCCGGGCCTGGACGACCTGTGGGGATATCTGCTCCGTCATGTCTCTCCTCCTCAGGGCAGGAACTCGCCGGCGTCGAACGCGACGCGGACGGGGGACTCGAGCCGGTCGGCGGCGACGGTCGCGCCGCTCGTGGTGTCGCCGACCCCGGCCACGGGTGGGGGCGCGGAGAAGCGCACCTCGTGGGCGGCCAGGTCCTCGCTCGTCGGGCGGCGGAACCGGGTGGACTGGGGGTGCTCGCTGATGACGATCCACCAGCCGGGTTGCTTCAGCGTCTCGGTCGTGATGTCGAGGCCGGCGAGCATGATGTCGGGCTCGAGGAAGGCGGTGAAGAGGAGGGGCGCTGCGTCCGGCATGCCGGTGGGTGCCTCGGGCAGGATCGGTCGACCGTTGTCACGCAGGCCGGGGTCGGTCTCGTGGAGCGCCATGACCGTGAGGTCGGGGTAGCGCCGGACGATCTCGCCGCGGACGACCACGACCGCCCTCCCCGACTTCACGTCGGGCCCGATGGACACGTGGCTGCCGAGGTGTCCGGGCGAGAACCGGTGGATGGGTTCGCGCAGCTCGTCGCTCGCCGGCGTCCAGAATCGGTGGAAGTAGGTGCCGCGTGAGTCGGTGGGATAGCCGCGCCAGAGCAGCTCGCGGCCCATCTCGTCGCTGAGACCGACGAGGAAGGCCTCGGTGAAGACGTCGTTGGTCGACAGCAGGGTCACGAGCTCGTCGGCGTCGAGCCGGTCGAGCCCGGGCACGAGCCAGTCGCGGTCGTAGTCGTCGAGCGCCTTGTACATCGGTCGGTCGAAGCGGGGCGCTGCCATGATCGGCCGGATGAGCGTGCTGTCGAACCAGTCGGCCGGCACGAACCCCCCGGTGGACAGCCGTCCACGGATCGCGTCCACCACGGTGCGCGCGGGCTGAAGACGGTGCAGCACCTCGTCCCTCGTCACGCTGAGGGCACTGAGCGCCGGGGTCACGGCGAGCTGGAGCACCCCGATGTCGGCGACGAGCTGGGCCATCTGGCCACGGATCTCGTCGTTGGTCACGGTCACGGCGCGCTCGAGCCAGGTCGCCAGCTGGGTGCCCTGGGGGGTGATCAGCCGGTCGATCCGGGCGGCGTCGGTCAGCGGCGGGGGACTGGCGCCCGCGGGCAGGAAGACGTCGGGAGGGACCCGCCGGATGGTCCCGAGGAGCCCACCCGCGAGGGTGCCGCTGAGGCTCGGGGTCAGCGTCGCCGCCCGCCAGGCCGCGCCCGTGCGCAGCATCTCGTCAACCACCGGCCGCTGGACGACACCCCCGACCGCCGCGCCCTGGAGAACGGGCCCGGACCGAACTGGGCTGGAGAGGACTGGGCTCGAGTGGACTGGGCCGGCGAGGACTGGACCGGAGAACACCGGGCCGGAGAACACCGGACCGGACAGGACGGGCCCGGACAGGACGGGGCCCGACACGACCGGGCCGTGGAAGACGGGGCCGACCCCACCGACATGACCGGCCGGCCCGCTGGAGCCGGACTGGGACACCTGCCCGATCCGGTTGGTGACGTCGATGACGACCTTGTCGATGCCGACGGCGACCTGGACCATCGCCTCGGTCCCGGCGACCCTGCTCACGGCCAGCCCGGCGGCGAGACCGCCGAGGAATCGGCTGCCCACGACGTCGCTCGTCGTGTCGGCGGGGATCCGGCTGAGCACGGTCGCGGTCACCTTCGAGGCGACCGCCTGCCCGACGGAGAGGCCCGGTGCCTGAGTCGCCCAGGCGCTGGGCGTCCGCACGGCGGTGGCGAGCGTCATGCCCCCCTGGAGCCGGGTCGACGCCGCTGCGACACTCGACATGGCGCTGCTGACGTCGAGGCCCAGCGAGCGGGCGACCACCGTGGGGTCGAGGCCGGCGCGGGCGAGGGCGGACAGGCCGCCGATGCCGTCGGGCACGGCATACGGGCGGCTCCAGTTGCGGGCCGTGTCGCCGACGCTGACGAGGGTGGCGACCGAGAGCCGTTCGACTCCGGTCAGGCGCCGGGACAGCGGACCCGTCACCCGCGCCGTGCGACGGAAGGCCCCGGTGAGGGCGGCGGTCGGCGTCGCGCTCCGGCTGGTCTGGCCGGCCAGGGTGAGACCGACCCCGTCGAGCCGCGTGCGCGCGGCCGCGGGCCTGCTCACCTGGAGGAAGCGGCCGCTGTCGACGAGGGCGAGTCGGGCGTGCAGCGACTCGGCGACGTGCCGTGCCACCTGCGCGAGCAGCAGGGCCCGGTTGGCGCGGTCGATGTCGCCGACCTGCGCCCAGGCCGCCTGCATGAGTGGCTCCTGGTCCTTCCCGACGACCCGGGTGCCGAGTCCGGCGACGACGCGGTTGGTCACGGTGAGGTTGAGGTCGGCGAACCAGTCGCCGGGGGGCACCGTGCCCTGCCCCCGCTGACCCCTGGCGTAGACGCGGGGTCCGACGATGGGCAGGTCGGGGATGCCCTGGGGGTCCGTGCCGCCGGTGCCCTCGACGATCGCGGCGCGCTCGATCGCGGTCCGGAGGTCGGCCGTCCGGCCGTCGCTCCAGGTGACGGTGTCGAGCGGTGCTCCAGCGGGAGGGTCGCTGGGAGAGTAGAGCGCACAGCGGATGGTCTGACGACGGCCAGCCTCGTCCGGATCGAGGTCGGTGAGGGGCTCGCCCGGGCGCGAGGTGTCCATCGTGCGGCGCCCGATCTCCCACGGCGCAGGGAGACCTTGCAGCCGCCGGGCGAGGCGGGCGAAGTCGCCGTCGGGCGCCGTACGGAACTCCCAGTGGTCGTAGACCGGGAGCCGGACGGTGCCCTCCTGCCCGCTCCAGGCGGGGTCGAGGGTCCCCCCGGTCTCGCCGAGGCCGGCTCGTCGCCCGACGTCCGTCGTGGGCACGAGGCAGGCGACATAGCTCGTCAGCTGGGTGAGGACGCGGGCGGCGAGCAGGCGCGACACGTTCACCGGTGCGTATGCCGTGGAGAGACGTGCGCTGAGGTCGGCCGAGCCCGAGGTGGCCTGGGCGTGCGCCCACGCCCAGGCCTGGTCCAGCGGCGGGAGGGCCCCGCCCGGCACGGTGGCGATCGGCTGCAGGCCGGCCGTCATGGGCTCCCACTGGATCTCGCTCGCCTCGAACACCACGAGGGCGATCCACGGCCGCATCCGACGGTCGCGGTCGGTGGCGCTGAAGGCCCAGGGCAGCTCGGGTCGGTCGAACTCGATGTGGGCGTAGAAGGTCTCCTCCGAGTTGGTGCTCCCGGGCGGCGGGAAACGCCGCACGATCTGACCCGGGTCGATGCCGAGGACGTCGCCCGGGCCGCGCAGGGTGACGTCCCGCCTGGCCTCGGCCGCGCCGCCCTGGTCGTCGGAGATGGGCAGCGTGACGGTCGTCGTCGCGCGGACGCCGGACCCCGTCGGGCGCGTGGCGGCGACGGCCATCCCGGTGAGGGCGTAGGGGACGAAGTCGTAGGCCTCGAGGACGAGCTTGCCGACGGAGTAGTCGTTCTCGTCGCTGAGGTCCACGGCGAGCACGTCACGCACGTGCTCGGCGAGGTCGGAGAGCCTGGCCCCGCGGATCGCGGGCACGTCGGCGAAGTCGACCATCAGATCACTCCCACGGAGACGGCGGTGAGGTGGCCGACGCCGGCGGCGTTGACCGTGTCGGCGACCCATCCGGCCTCGGTGCCACCGAGGACACCGAGGTCGGCGAGGACGAGCCCGTTGTCGTCGACGGCCCGCACGGTCGCGCTGCCGGCCGGGAGGACGGAGACCTTGTCGCCCGAGTGCGGGTTGACCTTCGCCGTGCGCGGCAGGTAAGGGTTGTCGCGCTGCGCGAGACTACGGCCGGTGAGGGAGTGCTCGACCAGCACCTCGGCATACAGGAGGGGGCTGAAGCGCCGCGGGAGTGGCGCCTCGTCACCCCGGTAGTAGGTCAGCATGGTCACGTTCTTCTCGTGACGGTCCGCGACCGGGTCGCCGAACACGGGGGTCGTCGCGGCCGAGACGCGGCACCCGCTCGGCAGGTCGTCGAAGCCCGACCGCGCGAGCAGTGCCTCGCCCTCCAGCGCGAGGAACTGACCGGGGGCGAAGGGCGCCGTGACCGTCGAGACGGCCGCTGCCGGGCCGGCGCTGGTCCTCGCGAGCCCCAGGTTGACCCGGTGCGCGCTGACCCCGCTGGAGCCGATCCGGTCGAGGTGGGTCTCGAGCGGGACCCGGGACTGGGTGATCTCGAGCGCGGAGAGCGGGTGCGCGAGGAGCCCGCTGGCGTCGGCGTTGCCGAGGCTGACGAGCAGGTCGCCGTCCAGCGGCATGACCGCCTTCCACGCGTCCGGGTCGTTGAGCGCCTCGGCGACGAGCGCCAGGGGGCTCACCGCCGGCCCGGCGTCGACCGCGGCGGCGCCCCAGCTGATCGGGCCGAGGTGGAAGTGGAAGGTCGGCAGGAACCACACATCGACGGTGGCCGTGCCCTCGACGAACCACGGCGTCGTGCCCGAGAGCGTGCCCTTGAGGCCGATCTCGGCGAAGCTGCACCCGAAGACCTCGATGGAGATGCCGAGCTCGAGGTCGACGGAGAAGCCGAAGCGGGGGACCCAGTAGAAGATCATGTCGAGCTGGAGCCAGGCGTGAGCGCTGGCGACGCCCACGTCGGCATTGAGGTCGCCGCGGATCCCCGCCATGATCGCGCCGGCGGTGACCGCGAAGTAGGCCTTGATGACGATCTTGAGGATGGCCGGCGGCGACATGTCGATGGTCAGCCGCTGGAGGCCCTGGAGCTCGGGCGGGATGGCGGTGTAGCGCGGGTGGAAGCCGCCGACCGAGAGGGCGAACGCGCCTCCTCCTCCCCACTGGATGAGCAGGCCGAGGTCGCCGGAGACGGTGTAGCCGGCGATCTTGGAGTCCCGCAGCGAGGCGATGATCAGGAGGTGCTCGGCGGAGATCTCGCCGTAGACCTCGCACCGCAGGTCGGTCAGCGGCGTCATCTTGGAGGGGGCTCGGACGCGGACCGCGCCGAGGATGATGAGCTTGGGGTCGGGCAGCGCGAGGACGATCCCGAGCTTGGCCTCGACGATCTTGGCCTGGGACCCCCACCCGAGCTCGATGATCGGCCCGACCACGAAGCCGCCCGGCTGCGGGGGGAAGACCTTGGCCAGCTTGTCCAGGAGGGTGGGAGCCGCGGAGACGGGGTCGTCGGGGAAGAGCAGGCTGTCGACGAAGTGGCTCCGGATGCCCGAGACCAGCTCGGTGGTGTCGATCCTGCGGTTGATCGCGAGGATGCCGCCGATCCCGTTGAAGGTGAAGCCGAAGCTGAGCTCGATGGCGACCGGGAAGTGGACCCCCATGACGAGGACCATGGAGAAGGGGTCGGGGCTGAGGATGCCGATGGCGTAGACCCCGACCTTGAGGATCTCGAGCTGGATGACGCCACCGAACTCGACGAGCTGGACGGCCGAGGCGCCGGTGCCGTAGGTGCGGGTCCTGCGCTCGAGGAAGCCCCCGCCGGTGATCGGACCGGCCTTGATGCGCAACCCGATCTGGTCCGGCCAGCGCGGCGAGACCGCCATCGGGAAGATCGCGCTCCCCGGGGGCTGGCCGTCGAGGGCGATGGTTGCCCCGGCGCCGCCGACCTGCATCCCGACCGCGCCGCCGAGCTTGGCGGCGATGATCGTCGTCAGCTCGAGACCGCTCATCTCGTGCTGGGCGTTGCGGACGATGCCGAGGGCCACCTCGCGGATCTCGACCGCGGGGAAGTTGAACTGGACTGGTAGCACGAGCTTTTCGTTACCGGCGCCTTGGCCGTCGCCGAGGGAGAACCCGTTCGCCGAGTCGAGGGTGAGGGCGGTCGGCTTGATCGGCTTCGGGTCGCTCGACCCCGGCATGATCGCCTTGAGGAGCGGGTCGCCCTGGAGCCCGGGTCGGATGGTGACGTAGAGCCGGACGCCGAAGACGGCCTGGTCGGCCTGCCACCACGTGCCGTCACGCTCGACGAGGTCGCCCTTCTGGGCGTCCGTGGGATTGAGGAACTGGACCCGGTTGAAGCCGAGGAACGCCTCGAGGCTCGTCTCGTCGAGCCGCAGCACGCCGAAGTCGCGCTCGCCGGTGCCGGTCAGCTTGGCCGCCAGCCGGAAGGTCGCCCGGTCGAAGGTCAGGGCGTCGCCGAGCCCCTTCGTCGCGCCGTCGATGCCCAGGACCTGCTTCCCGAGCGAGTCGAGGAGCTTGCCCGCGCCGTCGGCGAGATCTCTGAACGGCTGCACCCACGGGTTCCAGATGCCGAGGAGGGCCTCGCGGGTGGCTGGCACGACGGTGCCGTTCTGGTCCTTGGAGAGCTCGCTGGCGACGATGGTGACGGCCTCGTCGATCGCGATCAGCGCGGTGCCGATGCGGACGGCGATCCGGCCCGCCTCCGCGCTGGTGAAGGCGGCGGTCCGGGCGTCGGTGATCGACTCGCTGGCCATCTTGCCGATCAGGGTGATCTGGCTGTCGATCGCCTTCTTGATCGGCTTGACGAGGTCGGCGTCGGCGGATAAGTCCGCCTTGAGCTTGTCGTATGCCGGTTTGACGGTGTTGGGGATCCCGTCACCGAGGGAGTCGAGGAGCGAGCCGGAGTCGTGGTAGGTCGTCGACGACGCCCGCCCGAGTCGGGTGGCCCCGAACGCGGAGACGGCCTGCAGGAAACCCGTAGCGACATCCGTCATCGATCAGCCTTCTGCTGGACCCGGAGGTAGCGGCACGGAGATCGTGCCGGTAGCGAACTGAGCACTGGTGTCAGTAAGGACACGCGGAGCGGCGCGCTGATACGCACGAGGCTCCGCGTAGCGCGCCCCACCCCTGCCTCCGGGCGACGAAGACGAGTCCGACTGTAGGACTCCGGGACCCCGGTGTCACTAGTTCCGACGAACCGGTCCGAAGAGCAGGATCAGCGCGGTTGGGAGCGGAACGGGTCGGCGGGGTAGACGCCCATCATCTTCACCTCGGTGGTGAAGAAGGAGAGCTCCTCGAGGGCACGGGCGACGTCGACGTCGTCCGGGTGTCCGTCCACCTCGGCGAGGAACTGGGTGGCGCCGGTGAAGGTCCCGTCGACCATGTAGCTCTCGAGCTTGGTCATGTTGACGCCGTTGGTCGCGAAGCCGCCGAGGGCCTTGTAGAGGGCGGCCGGCAGGTTGCGGACGTTGAAGACGAACGACGTCACGACGGGACCGTGTCCCGCCGGTGCCGGCTGCGGCGTGCGGGACAGCACGACGAACCGGGTGGTGTTGTGGTCCTCGTCCTCGACGTCGTCACGGAGGATCACCAGGCCGTAGATCGGCGCCGCCAGGGGTGGCGAGATGGCCGCCTGGGTCAGGTCGCCGGCCTCGGCCACCTCGCGCGCGGCGCCAGCGGTGTCCCCCGAGATCATCGGGACGAGCCCGAGCTCGCGGATCACCTTGCGGCACTGGCCGAGTGCGTGCACGTGGCTGCGGGCGGTCGTGATGGTGTCCAACGTCGCGCCGGGGATCGCCATCAGGCTGAACCGGATTCGCAGGAAGTGCTCGGCGATGATGTGGAGACCGGAGTCCGGCAGGAAGTGGTGGATGTCGGCCACCCGCCCGGCGATGGAGTTGTCGATGGGGATCATCGCCAGGTCGGCCTCACCCCCCTCGACCGCAGCGAACACGTCCTCGAAGGAGGCGCAGGGGAGCGTCTCCCAGTCGGGGTAGTGCTTCAGGCACACCTGGTGGGAGTTCGCGCCGGGCTCGCCCTGGTAGGCGATCCGGCCGGGTGCCGGGCTCATGGGGCCATCCCCGTCACGACGTCCCCGACCTCGATCTGCCCGGGGGTGAGGGGCACGAGCCGGATGCCGAACCACGTCCTGCCGTCCCACCGCCGGTGCCGGGCGAGCGTCCGGATCGGCTCCTTGCCGCCGGCCAGGGTGAGGGGGTCGATGGTCGTCATGACGCAGCGGTCGCACAGCTCCGTCGTGCGGAAGTCGACGTCGCCGATCCGCACCGTCGGCCAGCTGTCCTCGGCGAACGGCACATCGCCGTCGATGACGACGTTGGGCCGGAAACGGTTGATGAGCAACGGTTCTGTGCGGATCTCACCGGTGGTGTCGCTCAGGTCGTCGGGGTCGAGGTCCGGCAGGTCCGGGGTGTCGGAGTCCGCGGCGATCCACTCGTTGAGCTGCGCCATCGAAGCCTCCGAGGCCAGCAGCAGCGGCCCGGTGTCGGCCATGGAGACGTGGTCACCCGGCATACCGCCGTGGGCGCCGGAGATGGTGCGTGCCGTCGGGTCCTCCTGCCAGACCAGCCGCACACGGGTGCCGACGCGGGCGCTGAGCCAGCCGTTGACGTCCTCGTCGGCGGGCGAGGCGAAGGGCAGCCGCGACAGGTCGATGGGCACCGGTCCGAGCCCCAGCGGGGTGTCGACGAGGATGCTCCCGTCGTCGGCCCGGTCGGTGATCCGGATCGTCTCCTCGTCGACGACCTCGGCCGTCAGCCGGAGCAGCTCGTGGACCCGCCGGGCGGTCACGACGTCGCCGGTGTCGTCGACGAGGGCCCAGCGGCGGTCACCGGCGAGGCCCCAGGGTTCGACGGAGGCTCGCTCGAGCGGGAGTCCGCCGAGGGACTTGACGGGGTAGAGGTGGAGCTCGGTGACGTGCACCGCCCGATCGTGCCACGGCTGCGGACCCCGCCGTGCCCTCGGCCGGTATGCCGCGGGGCTCAGCCCGCGGTCGGCTCCGCCACCACGTGGGCCGGGAGGTGCTGCGCGGCCACCGCGGCGACGACCATCAGGGCGACGAGCGCCCCGAGGGCGACCTGGAAGGCGGGCCCGAACATCGCGCTCGGGACGGCGGGAGCGTGCAAGTCGACGAGCGAGAAGAAGACGGTGCCGATGACCGCGACGCCGATCGCGCCGCCGAGCTGGCCGGTCGTGTTGATGAGACCCGAGGCCGAGCCCGCGTGCTCCACGGGCACGTCGGTGATGGTGAACATGCCGATCGGCGCGACCATCAGGCCGAAGCCGGCGCCGGCGATCACGAAGCCCGGGATGAAGGCCCAGGTCGAGGTGGAGGCGCTCGCGCCCTCCACGGTGAGGATCAGCACGACCGCCCCGACCGCCCAGACCACCGCGCCGAGCTGGAGGACGCGACGGCCGATCCGCGGAGCGAGGACGGCGACGCCGACACCGGCGAAGACCGATGTCGAGACGGCGAACGGGACGCCCGCGAGGCCGGCGTGCAGGACCGTCCAGCCGAGTCCGGCCTGGAGGTAGACGGTCTGGCAGAGGAACGTCGCCCCCATCGCGACGAACAGCAGGCCGTGCACCGCCGAGCCGGCCGCGAACGACCGTGCGCGGTAGAGGCTGAGGGCGACCAGCGGCTCGCGACCGGAGCGCTCGGTGCGGTGCTGGGCCCGGACGAAGAGGATGAGGAGGAGCATGCCGGCCGCGATCTCGGCATACACCCAGACGGGCCAGCCGAGCTCGCGACCCATCGTCAGGGGATAGAGGACGGCGAGCAGACCGACGGCCAGCGTGATGACCCCCGCAGGTCGAGGCCGGGGCGGCGCGCCGACACCGAGTCGGGCACCCAGCGGAGGGCGGCGGCGACGGCGACGAGACCGACCGGGACGTTGACGAGGAAGATCGCCCGCCAGCCCGTGCCGGCGATGTCGGCGTCGGTGAGCACCGCGCCGAGGACCGGCCCGAGGACCGCGGTGATGCCGGCCAGCCCGGTGAACAGGGCGATCGCCCTCGCGCGTTCCGCGGGGGCGTACATGACCTGGATGCTGCTGAGCACCTGCGGGATCATCGCTGCGGCGGCCAGGCCCTGCAGGGCCCGGAAGGTGACGAGCGCCGCTGCAGTGGGCGCGAGTCCGCACGCCGCCGACATCAGCGTGAAGCCGACGAGCCCGCCGACGAAGAGCCGTTTGCGGCCGAGGAGGTCGCCGAGCCGGGAGCCGGTGATGAGGGCGATCGCGAAGGCGAGAGGGTAGGCCGCGACCATCCACTGCAGCTCGACGGTGGCTGCAGGCGCGACTCGATGGTCGGGAGCGCGACGTTGACGATGGTCGTGTCGAGCAGCTCCATGCTCGAGGCGAGGAAGAGGCTGAAGAGGGCGATCGTGCGGGCCCGTCCGACGGGCAGGGGGCCGCGGGTGAGGGCGGGTGGGGCGGTGTCCTGGGGTTTGGCGGTCGTGCTCATCGCGTTCTCCTCGAGGGTTTCGTTGCGCTGCGGTCGATGTGAGCAACGCTCGTGAGAACGACGTTAGGAAGGCAACAGGCCACTTCCTGACCGGATGGTGAGGCAGTATTTCTTCTATGGCCAACACCAGCTCCCGGACGCTGTGTCTGCTCTCCCTGCTGCAGACGCACCGCTTCTGGCCGGGTCCCGAGCTGGCGGTCCGGCTCGAGGTCTCGGAGCGGACGCTGCGCCGCGACATCGACCGGCTGCGTGAGCTCGGCTATCCCGTCGACGCGCTGCGGGGGTCCGAGGGCGGCTACCAGCTGGGGGCCGGCGCCCCCATGCCGCCCCTCACCGTGGAGGAGGACGAGGCGATCGCGATGGTCGTGGCGCTCGGCGGCGCGGCCCACAACGGTTCCGGGGCGATGGCCGACGCGTCGGTCAGCGCGCTGACCAAGATCGTCCAGGTGCTGCCTCCGCGGCTGCGACGCCGGGCCGAGGCGCTGCGCGCGGTCACCGACGACACCCCCTTCGCGCCCGCGCCTTCGGTCGACGCGGAGGTCCTGGCGACGATCGCCCAGACGATCCGGGACGCCGAGCGGCTGCGCTTCGCCTACACGGCCCGGGGTGGCGTGGCCGCGGGGGCGGAGCTCGCCCGCCACGTCGAGCCGCACCGGCTCGTGACGGTCGGGCGCCGCTGGTACCTCGTCGCCTATGACCTCGAGCGCCAGGACTGGCGCTCGTTCCGGCTGGACCGCCTGCAGTCGCCCGTCGGCACGCGCGCGCGGTTCCGGCCCCGCGGCATACCGGGCGGGGATGCGGGTGAGTTCGTGCGAAAGGGACTGTCGCGCAACGAGACCGAGCACGTCGTCATAGCCCGGTATGCCGTGTCGGCCGACCGTGTCGCCGCGCGCATCGGCCGTTGGGGCACGGTCACGGCGGTGGACGACACGTCCTGCCGACTGCGGATGCAGGGCTCGGACGCGAGCTGGCTCCTCTCTTCGGGCTCGGGATGGTCGGTGAGCCCTTCGTCCTCGAGTCGGCGCCCGACGCGGTCCGGGAGCTGATGACCGGCTGGGCCGCCCTCTTCGCGGCCGCAACGACCTGACCGCCCCCACCGCCCCCTCCCCCAGATTGGGGTGAAACCGCGTCATCGACGACGCGTCTTTTGAAGACGCGTTCGTACCCCAATCCGGGAGGGGGGGCGGGAGGGGGGGCGGGCGTGCGGTGGGGCTGGGTGCGATGATGTCGGGATGCTGCTGCACGAGGTGGTGGAGACCGCGGCCACCGTCACGGCGACGCGGTCGCGGCTGGCGAAGGTCGAGGCGCTGGCCGACCTGCTGCGCCGGCTCCCCGAGGACGAGATCGCCCCGGCGGTGGGCTTCCTCGTCGGCAAGGCGCGGCAGGGACGGGTGGGCGTCGGCTGGCGCGGCCTCTCGTCGGTGATGGGGTCGCCCGCGACCGAACCGACTCTCACCGTGGCCGACGTCGACGCCCTCCTCGACACGCTGCTCACGACCTCCGGGGCGGGGTCTTCGGCGTCCCGGACCTCCGCGCTGCGCGCGGTCACGGCCCGGGCGACCGAGGCCGAGCAGGACTTCATCGCGAGGGTGCTCATCGGCGAGATGCGCACGGGCGCCCTCGAAGGGATCCTGGTCGACGGCATCGCCCGCGCGGCCGACGCCCCCGGCGCCCTCGTCCGCCGGGCCGTCATGCTGTCGGGCGACCTCGGCGCCACAGCCCGGCTCGCCCTCACGGGAACCCCGGCCGATCTCGAGGCCGTCGGTCTCGTCGTCGGGACGCCGGTCATGCCGATGCTCGCCTCGACGGCTGCCGACCCGACCGCCGCGCTGGACGTGGTGGCGGACGGGGTGACCGGCCAGAGCACCGCCTCCGTCGAGTGGAAGCTCGACGGCGCGCGCATCCAGGTCCATCGGCAGGGCGACGTGGTGCGGGTGTTCACCCGCAGCCTCGCCGACATCACCCACCGGGTGCCGGAGGTCGTCGAGGTCGTCCGCGGCTTCCCGGCCCGCGACCTCATCCTCGACGGCGAGACGCTCTCGCTCGACGAGGACGGCGGACCGCGGCCCTTCCAGGAGACCATGTCGCGCTTCGGCGCTGACGCACCCCGCGAGGCGCTGCTGCGTCCGTGGTTCTTCGACGTCCTCCACCTCGATGGCCGCGATCTCATCGACGAGCCGCTGTCGACGCGGCTCGAGGTCCTCGCGCAGGTCGTGGGGGACTACCGCATACAGGGCGAGGTGACAGCCGATCCCGCTGTCGCAGAGCGGGTCTCACGTCAGGCGCTCGCGGCTGGACACGAGGGCATCGTGGTCAAGGGCATCGACGCGCCGTATGCCGCCGGCCGCCGCGGCAAGAGCTGGGTCAAGGTCAAGCCCGTGCACACCTTCGACCTCGTCGTGCTGGCCTGCGAGTGGGGATCCGGGCGCCGCACCGGGTGGCTGTCCAACCTCCACCTCGGAGCGCTAGACGCCACCGGCGAGTTCGGCGACCCGGGCGCCTGGGTCATGGTCGGCAAGACCTTCAAGGGCCTCACCGACGAGCTGCTGCGCTGGCAGACCGAGCGCTTCCAGCAGATCGAGCTGCGGCGCACGGCGCAGACGGTGTGGCTCGAGCCGCTGATCGTCGTCGAGATCGCCATCGACGGCGTCCAGAGCTCGACCCGCTACCCCGGCGGCATCGCCCTGCGCTTTGCCCGGGTCAAGCGCTACCGCGAGGACAAGAGCCCGCAGGACGCCGACACGATCCAGACGCTGCGGGCGCTCGTCCGCTAGCCCGTGACCGAGGAGGTCGGCGGTGACGTTGCTCCGCGGCCGGAGAACTCAGCGGCGGCGCCACCAGCGGGCGCCGAACAGCCCGGCGAGGAGGGCGACGGCGGCGACCAGGCCTCGGGTCCCGACGCGTCCCGCGCCGTAGGAGCCTGCCGTCCGGATGACGGTGGGCACGCCCGACCAGTAGGGCCGGAGCTGGACGCGTCCGGCGGACGAGATCTGCACGCGCCCGATGTCGCGGCCCCGCGAGGTGAGCAGCACGGGCAGATCCACGATCTGGTCGACGGGCAGTGACGCCGGCAGCTCGCGTCGAAGCCCACGGCCCGGAACGCACCGGAGCAGCACGACCGGATCCGGAACGTCGAGCACCAGACCGCCGAGACCGTCCTGCTGCTCCGACGTGCTGGTCAGATGGGCTGTCGTCGACCCGCGCGCGTCGCCGACCTCGATCGTGAGGTCGGCGACGACGGCGAGACGAGTCGACGTCTGGTCAGGCACCGGCCGGCTTGGCCGCGCCGCGGTTGTCCTTGTCGGACGTCGTGATGCGCAGCGTGCCGTTGAGCTTCCAGGTCGCGGTGGCGGTGTCCTCGCCGGCAGACCGGGGGACATCGATCGCCATGTTGATGAACGTGTAGTCGATGGTGGCCTCCTTGCCGGTGAGGTAGGACCACATGTCGCGGCCGAGGTCGGAGAACGAGGTGGTTTCGGTGGTGGCCATGAAAAAGCTCCTGTGTTTCGGTGATGGGTAACCGGGACCGGTCCGACGAGGCTCCCTTTGGCCGGAGAGCGGCGTCGCCGTTCGCGTCGGCTCGACGAGACTATGCCGGGCCCGCACGAACCGCACTGGACCTGTCGGCCTCCCCGTGGTCAGAACGCGAGGGCTACCAACGTACCGGCCTCGACCGCGTAGTGGTCGTTGATCTTGTTGAGCTCGGACTGGTAGTAGGGCGTGCAGAGCCCGAAGAAGAAGCAGAGGACGATACCGATGACCGGGGAGCAGGACGACCCGAGTCCCGCGGTCCGCTGCCGGTCCGCGATGCGCTTGCCCGTGTTGTAGACGCTGATGTAGGGAGGGACGACGAGGAAGGCCCCGAGCGTCACAGCGAGCAGGGATGTCCCGGCGCTGACCGGGTTGCGCCGGTCGAGCCGGCCCATCTCGGCATTGATCTTGTACCACCAGACGAACAGGTAGAACCCGAGCGTGATGAAGGGAAGGCCGAGTCACACGGCAACGACGTTGCGACGCTTCATCGCTCGGCCGGTCGTGGACATCGGGTTCTGCATCGACATCGGGTGCCTCTCCGAGTGATCTGCGGGGTCTGAGGGGTCTGCGGTCTGCAGGGATCGCCGGGCGGCGAGCTGTGAAGAGCGAGCGGTCAGCGCGGGGGCATCCGGAGGGCGCCGTCGAGGCGGATGACCTCGCCGTTGAGCATGCCGTTGTCGATGACATGTCTGACGAGAGAGGCGAACTCGTCCGGCCGCCCGAGCCGGGAGGGGTGGGGGACGCCCGCCTCGAGGGCCGCGGTCGCCTCCGGCGGGAGCCCGGCGAGCATCGGGGTCATGAAGGTGCCGGGGGCGATGGTGACGACCCGGATGCTCTTGTCGGCGAGGTCGCGCGCGGCCGAGAGGGTGAGGCCGACGACGCCGCCCTTGCTCGCGGCATACGCCGCCTGGCCGATCTGGCCGTCGTAGGCCGCGATGCTCGCCGTCATGACGACGACGCCGCGGTCACCCTGCCTCGGCTCGTTGCTGAGCATTGCTGCGGCAGCGAGGCGCAGGACGTTGAAGGTGCCGATGAGGTTGACCTCGACGACCCGTCGGAAGACGTCCAGCGGGTGGGGTCCGTTCCTGCCGACGACGCGGCCGGGTGTCCCGACGCCGGCGCAGGTCACCGCGATCCGCAGCTCGCCCTGGGCGGTGGCGACGTCGATGGCAGCCTGGACCTGGTCCTGGTCGCGCACGTCGGTCGGCATGAAGGTCACCGCGCGGCCCAGCTCGGCCGCGAGGTCGGCCCCCGGCGACGAGTCGAGGTCGAGGATGATGACCTTCGCGCCGTCGGCGACGAGTCTGCGGGTCGTCGCCTTACCCAGCCCGGAGGCTCCTCCGGTGACGACGGCGACGGTGGAGTCGTTGATCTGCACGGCAATTCGGCTTTCCGGACGGGGTAGGGGCGCGGGCTCAGCCGAGCAGCTGGCGCGAGATGACGAGCCGCTGGATCTGGTTGGTGCCCTCGAAGATCTGGGTGACCTTCGCCTCGCGCATGTAGCGCTCGAGCGGGAAGTCCTGGGTGTATCCGGCGCCGCCGAGCACCTGGACGGCGTCCGTCGTGACCTTCATCGCGGCGTCGGTCGCGACGAGCTTGGCGACGGCTGCCTGCTTGGAGAAGGGCCGGCCGGCGTCGCGCATCCGCGCGGCATACAGGTAGCTGGCGCGTGAGCTCGTGACAGCCGCCTCCATGTCGGCGAGGAGGAAGGCCAGGCCCTGGAACTCACCGATGGCGCGACCGAACTGCCGCCGCTCCTTGGCGTATGCCGCGGCCTGGTCGAGGGCGGCCTGCGCGAGTCCCGTTGCGGCAGCGGCGATCCCGAGCCGGCCGGAGTCGAGTGCGGACAGGGCGATGGCCATGCCCTGACCCTCCTCACCGACCCGCTGCCCGGCGTCGACACGGGCGTCCTCGAACGTCACCTGGCGGATGGGGTCGCAGCGCAGGCCCATCGTGCGCTCGACCGCCCCGAACGAGATGCCTTCGGTCTGCGCGGGCACGATGAAGCACGAGAGGCCGCGCCCCCCGTCGTCGGACGTGCGGGCGAAGGTCGTGTAGAAGTCGGCGTGGCCCGCATTGGAGATCCAGGCCTTGGTGCCCTTCAGGGCATAGGTCCCGCCGTCGTCGGAGCGCGTCGCCCGGGTGGTCATCGAGCCCACGTCGGAGCCGGACATCGGCTCGGAGAGGCAGTAGGCGCCGAGCTGGTCGCCCCCGAGCATCGCCGGGAGGAGCCGCTGGCGCTGTTCGTCGGTGCCGAAGGTCGCGACCGGGTAACAGGTCAGGGCGTGCACCGAGGCGCCGACAGCCACGCTCATCCAGACCGACGCGATCTCCTCCACGACCTGGAGATAGACCTCGTAGGGCTGGGCGCCGCCGCCGAACTCCTCGGGGTAGGGCAGGGAGAGCAACCCGGCTTGGCCGAGCAGCCGGAAGGTCTTCTCGGGGAACGTCCCCGCGCGCTCCATGTCGTCGACCTGCGGGGCGAGGTCCTGACGGCAGATCTCGCGCGTCAGGTCGATCAGGTCCTGGGAGTCGTCGGTGGGGAGCAGTCGCTCTGCGGGCATGGGCCCAGCCTAACCGCCGGGTGCCACCCTCGCGCCGGGCGCAATGCGGCCGGGCGCGAGGGGGACCGGTCGGTCAGAGCGGGCGGTCCTGCGGCGGGACACCCTGCGGGTAGGTCGGCGGAAGGTCCTGGGGGGTGACCGGGGGAGTGGCCGGGGGAGCAGGCGGGGTCTCGCCGGCGGCCGGCTTCCCCGTTGCGCCGTCCGCGCGCTGCTCGGCGAGCTTGTCCACGCCCTTCGTGACCTGGTTCTTGGCCTTGGCGACCTTGTCGTGGTACTTGCCGTCGGTCCGCTGGTCGATCCGGTTGCCGACCTTGTCGAGGCCGCTGGTGACCTTGCCCCGGTTGTCGTGGGCGACCTCGCCGGCCTTCTCGACCGCGTCCTTCGTCGTCTTCTCGACGGCGTCGGCGAACTGCTCGGCCTTGCCTTGGAGGTCGTACTCCTCGGCCTTCTGCTTCACCTTGTCGATGAACCCCATGGCTGCTCCTTCGTGTGTGGTCGTCATGGTCCTGCTCGTGCAACGCCTTCGACCCTAGTTGGGGTTCCGATCATCGAGCACTCCGGAACGACCCGGACCCGACCCCGACCCGACCCTGAGCAAGCTGGCGCGGGCCGGGGTCCCGCAGGACGTGAACCTCCCCCGACGTGAGGTCCTAGCGTGCGCGCCATGAGCACCGCACCTCAAGATCGGCGAGGTCGCCCGCCGCACGGGTCTCGACCGGAGGACACCGACCACGGCCGGGTCGCGACCTTCCACGACCCCTTCGGGCACCGGTGGCTGCTGACCCGACCGGCGTGACACCGCGGCATACCTCAGCGGGTGGTGCTACCTTTCCGGACAGGCGATCAGGTCGCCTCCGGTCCGCGGGAAGGGGCACAGCCCCCCTGGTGCAGGTGAGACCTCTCCGGCCTGACCCTCCTTTCGGCCCGACGCAGCGGACGCGGGCTGACGAAAGGAGGCCGTCATGGCCCTCTCCCTTGCCCAGCAACCCCGACCTCGAACGGTTCCGTCGCGACGCCCGCCGGCTGCAGCGCGCGGTCCGGGAGGGGGACGAGCAAGCGCTCGCCCTCGCGACCCGGCACCACCCCCAGGGGGTGCGAGAGCCGGCGACGTTCTCGCTCACCGCCGCCCAGCACACCGTCGCCCGGGGTCACGGCTTCGCCAGCTGGCCGAAGCTGCGGCACTACCTCGAGATCGCCGCACCGCTGCGTCGTGACCCGACGACGCCCCTGCCCGAGGACGGGGACCCGCTCGACGCGTTCCTCATGCTCGCCTGCCTCGTCTACGGGCCGGACGACGGTCCGCACCGCTGGCAGCGCGCCGCGGCCCTGCTCGCGACGCACCCCGACCTGCCCATCCGCAGCGTGTATGCCGCGGCCGGCGACCCGGTCGCCGTTGCCACGCACCTGGCCAGGGACCCCGCGCTCGCCCGGTCCGAGGGTGGACCGCACCGGTGGACGGCGCTGACCTACCTCGCCTACTCCCGTGTGCCGCAGACGGATTCGCTGACGACGGCCCGCCTGCTCGTCGGGGCGGGCGCCGACGTCGACGCAGGCTACCTCTGGGGTGGCCTCCCGCCGCCTTTCACCGTGCTGACCGGCTGCTTCGGCGAGGGCGAGCAGGGTCCGGGGCAGCAGCCGCGGCACCCCGAGGGGGAGGCGCTGGCCCGGCTGCTCCTCGACCACGGGGCGGTCGTGAACGACGGTCAGACGCTCTACAACCGGATGTTCAATGCCGACGACAGCCACCTGACGCTGCTGTTCGCCTACGGCCTGGGCACGGGGGACCTCGGTGTGTGGGGCGACCGACTCGGCGACAACGCCGAGTCGGTGGAGGAGATGATGGGCCGGCAGGGCGACTGGGCGACCCGGCACGTCATGACCGCGCGGCTGGACCTGTTGGCCCAGCATGGTTGTGGGCCCTCAGCGGGCCGGAGCCGACCTTGACCTCGACGAGAAGCACGGCACGACGCCGCTGGCGTGGGCGGAGTTCTTCTCGCACGCCGACCTGGCCGAGGTCTTGCTCCGCCTGGTGTCGCGTCGATGCGGACGTTGCGCGCGACGAGACCACAACGTCCGCGGCAACGCGACACCGGTATGCCGTTCGCGCGGACGCTAGGGGTTGGGCGCGCTCAGCCGAAGGCGCTGATGCCCGTCAGAGCCTTGCCGACGACGAGGGTGTGGACCTCGCTCGTGCCCTCGTAGGTGAGCACGGACTCGAGGTTGGCCGCGTGCCGGATCGGGCTGTACTCCAGCGAGATCCCGTTCGCGCCGAGGATGGTGCGGCTCTCCCGGGCGATCTCGAGGCTCTTCCGGACGTTGTTGAGCTTGCCGACGCTGATCTGGTCGCTCGAGATCGTGCCCTTCTCCTTCAGCCGGCCGAGGTGCAGCGCGAGGAGCATGCCGTTGCCGAGCTCGACGGCCATGTCGGCGATCTTCTTCTGGGTCAGCTGGTAGCTCGCGAGCGGCTTGTCGAAGACCTCCCGCGAGATGCTGTAGTCGACCGCCGTCGCGAGGCTGTCCCGGGCGGCGCCGAGGGAGCCGAAGATGATGCCGAACCGGGCCTCGTCGAGGCACCCCAACGGTCCTCGCAGACCGGCGACCTCGGGGAGCAGGGCGCTTCCCGGCAGCCGGAGGTCCTCGAAGACCAGCTCGCTCGTGACGCTGGCCCGCAGCGACAGCTTCTGCTTGATCTCGTTGGCGGTGAAGCCGGGGGTATCGGTCGGGACGACGAAGCCGCGGATCCTCTCGTCGGTGCGGGCCCAGACGACGGCGACGTCGGCGATGGACCCGTTGGTGATCCAGAGCTTGGAGCCGTTGAGCACCCAGTCGTCACCGTCGCGCTTGGCGATGGTGCGCATGCCGCCGGGGTTGGAGCCGTAGTCGGCCTCGGTGAGACCGAAGCAGCCGACGGCCTCGCCGGCCGCCATCCGCGGGAGCCACTCCTGCTTCTGCTCCTCGGTCCCGTACTTCCAGATGGCGAACATGGCCAGCGATCCCTGCACCGAGACCAGCGAGCGCAGGCCGGAGTCGACCGCCTCGAGCTCGAGGCACGCCAACCCGTAGGTGACAGCGCCGAGCCCGGCGCACCCGTAGCCCTCGAGGTGCATTCCCAGGACACCCAGGCCGCCCAGCTCCCGCGCCAGCTCGCGGGCCGGCAGCTTGGCCTCGTCGAACCACGTCGCGACGTGCGGACGCAGCTCCTTAACGCCGAACGCGCGAACCGCATCGCGGATGTCGCGCTCGTCCTCGGTCAGGAGGTCATCGATGCCGTAGAGGTCGAAGGTGTCGGTCGTGGACATGTCGGGTGCTCCTGCGCGGGGGTGGGTTGGCGTGTGGGGTGCGGGCGACGGTATGCCGCTGCAGCTGGCCTCAGTCGATCGTGCGGTCTGCACGGCGTGCGTGCAAGGGGGTGACGAGCGGACGTTTGGCCGAGACGTGGTCGCCGGACGACTCGTGGCGCAGTCGCCGCTGCACCCACGGCCCCACGTGGTCCTTCGCCCACCGGGCGTTCGCCACCGCCGCCTCGCGCCGCGGAACCGCCTGCGCCGGGGGCGGCGGCGTCCGCCAGGCCTCTTCGTCCGTCTCGATGCCGAGGCTGGACAGGGCGGCGAGCGAGACCCGCTGGTGGCCCTCGCTGTTCATGTGAAGGCGGTCGTCGGCCCACATCGACCAGTCGCGCAGGAACGGCTGGCCCCACTGGTCGAGGACGAAGGCTCCCTGCCGCTGGGCGATGCTCCAGATGCAGGCGACGTAGAGGGCGCAGCGGCCGCGGAAGGCCCGCAGCAGCGGAGCCTTGTAGGGGTCGGCCGGGGTGGCCATGAGCACGTCCGCGCCGGTCGCGCGGATCCGGGCGACCGCCGCCTCGAGGTCGGCCGCGAGGGCGTCGACGTCGGCCTTGGGCCGGAGGATGTCGTTGGCGCCCCCGATGATGCTCACGAGGTCGGGTCCGAGGGCCAGGGCCGCGTCCAGCTGGGGGCCGACGACGTCGGCGAGCAACCGGCCCCGGATCGCGAGGTTGGCGTAGCCGAACTCCTTGTCCTCGGCGTCGGCCCGGGCCGCGAGCTCGACCGCGAGGCGGTCGGCCCAACCGACGTAGGCACCCGGCATACCGGGGTCGGGGTCGGTCATCCCCTCGGTGAGCGAGTCCCCGATCGCGACGTAGCGGGTCCAGGTGCGGGTCGTCGGGGCGGGCTTCACGGTCGGCTCCTCCGGGGTGGGACGGGGGCGGGCGCAGTGGGCCCCGTCACGGTAGGGCCCAGTCGAGGGGGGACCCACCCTGCTCGACGAGCAGGGCGTTGGCGCGGCTGAAGGGTCGCGAGCCGAAGAACCCCGAGCTCGCGGACAGCGGCGACGGGTGGGCGCTCTCGACGCGCGGCACGGAGCCGAGCTGCTTGGCGAGGGTCTGCGCCTGGCGTCCCCAGAGGATCGCGACCAGCGGCCCGCCCCGGGCGGCGAGCGCCGAGATCGCTTGTGTCGTCACAGATTCCCAGCCCTTGCCCTGGTGGCTCGCCGACGCTCCGGGGCGGACGGTCAGGCACCGGTTGAGCAGGAGCACCCCGCGCTCGGACCACGGGCTGAGGTCGCCGGTGGTGGGCGTCGGCAGCTCGAGGTCGCTCGTCAGCTCGGTGTAGATGTTGGCCAGGCTCCGCGGCACCGGGCGGACGTCCGGCGCGACCGAGAAGCTGAGACCGACGGGGTGACCGGGCGTCGGGTAGGGGTCCTGGCCGACGATGAGGACTCGCACCTCCTCGAAGGGGCGGCCGAACGCGCGCAGCACGAAGCGGCCCTCGGGCAGGTAGCCCCGGCCGGAGGCCAGCTCCTCCCGCAGGAAGGCGCCCATCCGGGCGATGGTGTCGCGGACCGGCTCGAGGGCCGGGACCCAGGAGGGGTGGACGAGCTCCTCGAGGGGACGGGCAGGCATGCCTGTCAACTTACCCAACACGTCCCCCAGAAGACGCCGCCGCCCAGGGTGGTGAGGGCATTGGTCAGGCGGCGGCGCCCACTTAGGGTCGGTCCCCGTTCACGTGATCGAGCACCGATGTGACCCTGGCCAGAGCCACATGTGCGGGAGCGGCGTCGTCACCTGACGCGACTGAGCGCGCCACGACACGACGTATCCCCCTCTTGGAGCCCCGGATCGGATCCGGGCATTCGAAGCCGTCAACAAAGCGAACTCCCCAGGTCGCCTCTCTTGCTCCGAACTCACCTCACCTTAGCAAAGGTAAAGAAATGTTCAAGGGATTCCCAGGGTTTGGTCAAGAACGATCGGGGTCCTGTCGATGTCACCGGCGCGAGGCCGAGCACCTAGGGTCTTCCGGGTGACGAGCGACGCCCTTCCCGGCAACCCCGCCCCTGCCGCACCCCTGACCTCCGGCGACGGCGTCTCCCCCGCCGTGCGCTGGCCGGTCGTGGTCTTCGACCTCGACGGCACGCTCGTCGACACCATCGACCTCATCGTCGCGTCCTACCAGCACGCCTTCCGGGAGGTGCTCGGGGAGGAGCAGGATGAGGCATTGATCCGCAGCTGGATCGGTCAGCCGCTCATCCGCGCCTTCCGCAGCGGTTGGCCCGGCCGCGCCGACGCGCTCTATGCGACCTATCTCGCGTGGAACCACGCCAACACCGAGCGCCTCATCCGCACGTATGCCGGGGTGGCCGAGATGCTCGCGGCCCTGCAGTCCGCAGGGGTGCAGGTCGCCGCGGCGACCTCCAAGCTGAGGGTGCCTGCCGAGATGGCGCTGCACTTCACCGGCCTCGAGGACCACGTCGGTGTCCTCGTCACCCTCGAGGACACCGACGAGCACAAGCCCCACCCGGCCCCGCTCCTGCTCGCCCTCGAGCGCTTGGGCGCCCACCCGTCCCACTCCGCCTACGTGGGTGACGCGGTCGTGGACGCGCAGGCCGCCCGGGCCGCCGGGATGTCGGCCGTCGCGGTGTCCTGGGGGGCCGGCGCCCGGACGGACCTCGTCGCCGCGGACCCCGACGTCCTCGCCGACACCGCCGCCGACCTGCGGATCGCCCTGCTCGGAGCTGACCCGCACCAGCCCTTGAACTGACCCGCACCAGCCCGGAGACCTAGACTCCGCCGCGTGCACCGCTACGACCCCGACACCACCTCGGCCACGGTCGACTCCGTCCTCGCGTATGCCGCGGAACGCCTGGCGCTCGACCCCGTCCCCCTCGACGGCCCGGCGAGCGCGGCCGAGCTGACCGAGGCCGCGGGGCCGACGATCACCGCTGCCGGCCTCGGCGCCGCGCGGGCCCTCGACGTCTTCGCCGACGTGCTCGCCCCTGCCTGCCTGTCGACCGACCACCCCCGCTACCTGTCGTTCATCCCCTGCGCGCCGACGAGGGAGGCCGCCGCCTTCGACGTCGTCGTGGGGGCCTCCTCCATCTACGCCGGCTCGTGGCTGGAGGGCTCGGGGGCGGTCCACGCCGAGAACGAGACGCTGCGGTGGATCGCCGATCTGGCGGGCCTCCCCGCCGAGGCGGGCGGGGTCTTCGTCAACGGGGGGACGATCGGCAACCTGTCGGCGCTCGTCGCGGCGCGGCATACGGCGCGGGAGCGGGCGTCGTCGGCGGGCTCGTCCGTCCGTCCGTGGCGGGTCGCGACGACCTATGGCGCGCACTCGTCGATCCAGTCCGCGTGCGACGTCATGGACGCCGAGCTGGTGCAGGTCGAGATGGACGAGCACTGGCGACTGTCGGGTGAGAACCTGCGAAAGACGATGCTGGACAACGGCCCTGACACCTTCTTCGCCGTGGTCGCCACCTCGGGGACGACCAACTTCGGGATCATCGACGACCTCACGTCCGTCGCCGAGGTCTGCCGCGAGCTCGGGGTGTGGTTCCACGTGGACGGCGCCTACGGCGGGGCGGGGCTCGCGGCCCCGTCGATCCGTCACCGGTATGCCGGCGTCGAGCAGGCCGACTCCTTCATCGTCGACCCGCACAAGTGGCTCTTCGCGCCGTTCGACTGCTGCGCCCTGCTCTATCGCGACCCCGCGCTGGCGCGCGCGGCCCACACGCAGAAGGCGTCCTACCTCGACGTCCTCAACGAGGCCCCCGACTGGAACCCCACCGACTACTCCGTGGGCCTGACCCGGCGGGCCCGTGGGCTGCCGCTCTGGTTCTCGCTGGCCGTCCACGGCACGCAGGCCTACGCGGACGCGGTGGAGCGGACCCTCGAGGTGGCCCGTTTCGCCGAGGCGGAGATCGGCCGCAGGCCCTACGTCGAGGCGCTGCGCGAGCGCGACCTCTCGGTGATCGTCTTCCGCCGGCTCGGCTGGGAGGCGCGGGACTACGGCGCCTGGTCGGACCGGCTGCTCGCGGAGGAGTTCGCCTTCGTGGTGCCGACCGCCCACGAGGGTGAGACGGTGACGCGGTTCGCCATCGTCAACCCGCTGACCTCCGAGGACGACATCTCGGCGATCCTCGACACGATGGCCTGAGGGCCGGGTGGTCCGGTCGACCGGTCGGTCGGTGCGATCGGCCGGTGCGCGTGCCGATGAATGACACCTCTGTCATTTGCTCCTATAGTGAGGCCCGGGCCACCAGTCGGCGGGTCGAGACGAACACGAGGGTCGAAGTGAACGCGGAGCAGCAGCACGACATGCAGTCCGAGCCGGTCTCGGCGGAGCTCAGTGAGCGGGACCGCGAGATCCTCGCCTTCGAGCGGCAGTGGTGGAAGTATGCGGGCGCCAAGGAGCAGGCGATCAAGGAGCTCTTCGACATGAGCGCCACCCGCTACTACCAGGTGCTGAACGCCCTCATCGACACGCCCGAGGCGGTCGCGGCCGACCCCATGCTCGTCAAGCGGCTGCGGCGGCTGCGCGCGTCCCGGCAGCGGGCCCGCAGCGCTCGCCGGCTCGGCATCAACGTCTGACGCCGCTTCTCCTCTCGACCCGACCCCTGCGTGGTTCACTTCCCCCATGGGTGAGGTACGCGTGCGCCGGGCGGTGGTGGCAGACGCCCTCGTCGTCGCGGCGCTGCGCCTGCAGTCGGCCCGGGCCGCCGGCGCCCCGACCGAGCCGGGTTTCCTCGACCGTTTCACGGCGGCCTGGGATCCCGGGCGGCACCCCACGTGGGTCGCCGAGCAGGACGGGAGCCACGCCGGCGTGCTCATCGCCCAGGTCGTCACCGACCTGCCGTGGCCCGGGCAGGCGATCGGGCGCCGGCTGCAGGTGGTGACGCTCTACGCGTCGGCTGATAGTGCCGAAATCCATTCTGCAGCAGCCGATCCCGCCGTCGCTGAGGCTCTCACCACCGCCATGACGACCTGGGCCCATGACACCGGCCTGACCGTCGCGGGCCCGCCGTGACCGACCTCCGGCCCGGCCCGCTCAACGCCATCACCGACGTCGCCGGACTCCGCGTCGGTCACGCGGCCCGTCGCGAGCCCGGGTGGCTGACCGGCACGACCGTCCTCCTCACCCCATCAGGCGGAGCCGTCGCCGGCGTCGACGTCCGCGGCGGCGGGCCGGGGACCCGCGAGACCGACCTGCTCGACCCGCGCAACCTCGTCGACCGGGTGCACGCCGTGCTGCTGGGTGGGGGGAGTGCCCTCGGGCTCGCGGCGGCCGACGGGATCGTGCAGGCGCTCCTCGACGACGGGATCGGCTGGCCGATGGGCGTTCCCGGTGCCGTCGTGCCGATCGTGCCGGGGGCGATCCTCTTCGACCTCGGTCGCGGTGGGGTGTGGCGCAACCACCCCACGGCGTCCGACGGGGCGGCGGCATACGCGGCGGCGCGGGGCGGTGAGGTGCCCATGGGGGGCGTCGGGGCCGCGACGGGCGCGAGAGCGGGCGGCTTCAAAGGGGCCATCGGCACCGCGAGCGTGGTGCTGCCGAGCGGACACTCGGTCGGCGTCCTCGTCGCGGTCAACTCGGCCGGCTCGCCCGTCGACCCCAGGACCGGCGAGCTGTATGCCGTCCGGCACGGTCTCGGAGGGGAGTTCGACGGCGTGGGGGCGCCGTCCGCGGACGAGGTGACCGCCTCGCGCGCCTATGCGGCGACCCTCGGCGCGGAGGGTCAGCGCCCGGCGATGGCGACGACGATCGGCATCATCGCCACCGACGCCACCCTCACGAAAGCGCAGTGCCAGAAGGTCGCTGGGATGGGCCACGACGGGATGGCCCGGGCGATCAACCCGGTGCACACCCTCTTCGACGGCGACACCCTCTTCGCTGTGGCCACGGGCGAGCGGCCCGCGCCCGACCTGATGGAGCTCTTCGCCCTGATGGCCGCCGCCGGAGAATGCGTCACCCGGGCCATCGGGCGAGGGCTGCTCGCGGCCGAGTCCGCCGACTGCTCGGCGACCGGGGGAGTCGTGCTGCGGTCCTACCGGGACGTCTTCCCCTCGGCGTTCGGGTCCTGACACCTGCGCAGGCGCCCCTGCGGGGAGGGGGTTGACGCTGCGTCAAGGGGGTTGACGCTGGCTATAACCAG
>NZ_JANXRJ010000124.1 GCF_025353065.1 Lapillicoccus sp. | reverse complement strand
TCGACCGGCAGGCCGGTCGCCGGGTCGATCCTGTGGTCGACGACGACGCGGCCCGACGACCCGGCCGGGGGCTCGAGGTTGCCGTGGAAGTCGTTGAAGGACAGGATCTGGATGTTCATCAGCGGTCCGGCGTCGGGTCGCGCCCTGCCGGCCGTGGCCTGCGCGGTGCTGCCCGTCGCGGCGAGTCCGGCGATGGCGCAGGCGCCCGCCGTGGCGACGCCGACGAGGCGCCTCGTCAGTCTGGTGGTCATGGTGCTCCCTGGTTCTCGAGCTCGCGTTTCCCGTGTCGATGCTCTGGTCGTCCTTGTCCTCGGCACCCTAGTCGGGCCCAGTGACTTCACAGGGATTCAGGAGGCAACGACCAGTGACATCCGGTCGACATCGTGGGTGAGGCCGCCGCTGGCACCCTGGGAACGGCGGCCGGAAGGTCCGACCCCCGTGGTGGAATGACCCGCATGGAGAGCACCGACGTCACGACGCGCGTCGACCTGGCGCAGGACGAACGCACCGCGGTCCTCGACCTCGTCGCGGCCGCGAGCGCCGCCGACGGGGTGCCGCCGATGTCCGAGCAGTTCCTCCTCGACCTGCGGGCGGGTTCGGGTGTCACCCACCTCCTCGCGTATGCCGCGTCGGGGCCCAGCTCGTCGAAGCCCAGTTCGTCCGGGCACCGTTCCTCGACGCTGAGCGGCTACGCCCAGCTCTCCGCCGGCGCGGCCGAGCTCGTCGTCGCTCCGGGTCACCGCCGCCGTGGCACCGGCACCGCACTGCTCTCGGCACTGCCCGGGGACGCCCAGGTGTGGTCCCACGGCGACCTCCCCGGCGCCTCCGCCTTCGCCGCCGCTCGCGGGCTCGACGTCTCCCGTGAGCTCTTCGTCCTCGAGCGCGACCTGCCCGCAACGGAGTTCGCCGATCCCATCGTGCTGCCCGACGGGCTGCGGGTCCGGCCGTTCGAGCCGGGACGCGACGAGGACGAGTGGGTGCGCGTCAACGCGGCGGCCTTCGCCCACCACCTCGAGCAGGGGCGCCTGACCCGGGCCGACCTCGAGCAGCGGATGGCGCAGCCCTGGTTCGACAGCGCCGGGCTGCTGCTCATCGTGCCCACCCCGGGGCAGGGTGACCCCGACACCGTGGCGGCGTTCCACTGGACCAAGGTCCACCCGGCGGGGGCGAAGGGTGAGGACCCGGTGGGTGAGGTCTACGTGGTCGGCGTCGACCCGGCATACCAGGGACGGGGGCTGGGCCGGCCGCTCACCCTCCTCGGCCTGCGCCACCTGGCCCAGGAGGGGCTCGAGCACGTGATCCTCTACGTCGACGGCGACAACGCCGCGGCCCTGCGGGTCTATCGGACGCTGGGCTTCTCCACGCTCGGGGTCGACCGGACGTACGCACCCGCCAGGGGCCCGGAGTGCGACGATGACGTCATGACCGCCACCGCCAACGTCTCGGACCGGGACCTGCCGGGCACGGAGGACGACCCGACGGCTGACGCCCCGGAGGACGAGCTGAGCTCCGTCCGCTCGCTCGCCAGCGCGATCCCGGCCCACCGTCCCTACCAGCCGCGCGCCGCCAACGGCCGGTTCGTGCGCGCCGACGGCTCCGACGAGCTGCCGCCCGACCGCTTCCTCGAGCGGGAGATCTCCTGGCTGCAGTTCAACGAGCGCGTCCTCCAGCTGGCGATGGACGAGGACGTGCCCCTGCTCGAGCGGGCGAAGTTCCTCGCGATCTTCTCCAACAACCTCGACGAGTTCTTCATGGTCCGGGTCGCCGGGCTCAAGCGACGCATCGTCGCCGGGCTCGCGGTCCGCTCCGCTGCCGGGCTCGAGCCGCGGGAAGTGCTCGAGCAGGTCGGCGAGGTCGCCCAGAAGCTCGTCAAGCTGCAGGCGAAGGTCTTCCTCGAGTCGGTGCGGCCGGCCCTCGCCGACGAGGGCATCACCATCCGTCGCTGGGACCAGCTCTCCGACGCCGACCGCGAGCCCCTGACCCGGCTCTTCATCGACTCGATCTTCCCCGTGCTCACCCCGCTGTCGGTCGACCCGGCCCACCCGTTCCCCTACATCTCCGGCCTGTCGCTCAACCTCGCGGTGACCCTGGTCAACCCGAAGACCGGCAAGGAGCACTTCGCCCGGATCAAGGTGCCGCCTTCGCTGCCGCGGCTGCTGCGCGTCGGCGGCGACATCCAGGACGGCGAGTATGCCGTGCGGTTCGTCCCGCTCGAGGACGTCATCGCGGCCCACCTCGACCAGCTCTTCACGGGCATGGAGGTCCACGAGCACACGACCTTCCGGGTCACCCGCAACGAGGACCTCGAGGTCGAGGAGGACGACGCGGAGAACCTCCTCACGGCGCTGGAGAAGGAGCTCACCCGCCGCCGCTTCGGGCCACCCGTGCGGCTCGAGGTCGAGGAGGACATCGACGACCACGTCCTCGACCTCATCGCCCGCGAGCTGCAGGTGGAGCCCGCTGAGGTCTACCGGCTGCCGGCCCCGCTCGACCTGCGCAACCTCTTCATCGTCGGCGACATCGAGCGTTCCGACCTCAAGTACGAGCCGTTCGTGCCCCTCACCCAGGCCGACCTCTCGCCCACGGAGTCGTCGAAGGCCAGTGACATCTTCGCGGCGATGCGCAGCAAGGACATCCAGCTGCACCACCCCTACGACTCGTTCTCGACCTCGGTGCAGGCCTTCATCGAGCAGGCCGCCGCCGACCCCCGTGTCCTCGCGATCAAGCAGACCCTCTACCGCACCTCGGGCGACTCCCCCATCGTCGACGCCCTGATCGACGCGGCGGAGGCGGGCAAGCAGGTGCTCGCCGTGGTCGAGATCAAGGCCCGCTTCGACGAGGTCAACAACATCAGCTGGGCCCGCAAGCTCGAGCAGGCGGGCGTCCACGTCGTCTACGGCATCGTCGGCCTGAAGACCCACGCGAAGATCTGCCTCGTCGTGCGCCAGGAGGCCGAGGGCCTGGTGCGTTACTGCCACATCGGGACCGGCAACTACAACCCCAAAACGGCCCGTCAGTACGAGGACCTCGGGCTGCTCACCTGCGACCCCCAGGTCGGCGAGGACCTCACCCGGCTCTTCAACCAGCTGTCAGGCATCGCCCCGAGGAGCCGCTTCAAGCGGCTGCTCGTCGCCCCGCGGACGGTGCGGTCCGGGCTGATGGAGCAGATCGAGGCCGAGGCCGAGCGGCACGAGCGCTCCGGCGGCGGGCACATCGTCCTCAAGGTCAACGCGATCGTCGACGAGGAGATCATCGACGCCCTCTACCGCGCGTCGCAGGCGGGCGTCCGCGTCGACCTGTGGGTGCGCAGCATCTGCTCGCTCCGGCCCGGCGTCGAGGGCCTCAGCGAGACGATCACCGTGCGCTCGACGCTCGGCCGGTTCCTCGAGCACTCCCGGATCTTCTGGTTCGGCGGCGGCGGCGACCCACAGGTCTACATCGGCAGCGCCGACATGATGCACCGCAACCTCGACCGCCGGGTGGAGGCGCTCGTCCGGATCACCGACCCGACCCACCTCGCCGACATCGAGTCGCTGCTGCGGCTCGGCGCCGACCCGGGCTCGTCCCGCTGGGAGCTGAGCGGTGACGGCCGCTGGACCCGGCACCACCGCGCCGCCGACGGCGAGCCGTTCGTCGACGTCCAGTCCGCGATGATCGAGATCCACGCCCGGCGGCGCCGCAAGGCGCGACGCCGCTAGGTTCTCCCCCATGTCGGTCATCCCCGCCGCCGGGACCGTGCCCTGGCGTCGCCGACGCGGCGCCCTGGAGGTGGCCGTGGTCCACCGCCCGAAGTACGACGACTGGTCGTGGGCGAAGGGCAAGCTCGACCCGGGCGAGGAGTGGCCGGTCGCCGCGGTCCGGGAGACGCAGGAGGAGACCGGGCTGGAGGTGCGGCTCGGGCTGCCGCTCCCCCCCACGGCATACACCGTGCTGGACCGGATGGGGCAGCCGGCCGCCAAGGAGGTCCGCTACTGGGCCGCCGAGGTGGTGGGGGGCGCGGGCGCGCTCGACAACGAGATCGACGAGGTCAGCTGGCTCGACGTGGTCACCGCGCACGAGCGGCTCGACTACGCCCGGGACCGCGAGCAGCTGCGGGCCGTGGTCCGTGCCGACGGGCAGGGCAACCTCACCACCTGGCCGCTGGTCGTCGTGCGGCACGCCAAGGCGCGGTCCCGCTCGTCGTGGGGCCGCGAGGACCCGCTCCGTCCGCTCGACGCACGCGGGACGGCCCAGGCCGCCGCGATCGTGCCCCTGCTGGCCGCCTTCGGGATCTCGCGGCTGGTCTCGTCACCGTCGACCCGGTGCGCCGACACGCTCCGCCCGTATGCCGCGGCCACCGGCCTGCCACTGAAGCTGAGGGACGGGCTGTCGGAGGAGGGCTTCGTCGCCGACCCCGACCGGGCCGTCCACCACCTGCGCCGCGCCTTCGACCGCGGCGCGGCCACCGCGATCTGCAGCCACGGACCCGTGCTGCCGACCCTGCTCGAGACGCTGCGGCACTATGTCGACCTCACCAGCGAGGAGGGTGCGGTCGCCGACGCCCGGTTGAGCGAGGCGGCCGACCTGGCGATGGGCAAGGGGGAAGTGCTCGTCTGCCACGTGGTGTCGACCGGCATCGCCGCGCGGATCGTCGCGGTGGAACGGCACCGCAGCTGACCGTCAGGGGCGGCATACCAGCGCAATGCCGTTTTGTCGCCCATGGGGACAGCAGAAACCCCCAAACCGACAGGTTGCGTTTACCTCTCGTTAACCGATCAAGGACTTTTCGTCACCGAGCCGACCTACCTTCGAGTCGGGAGATGTCATCGGCGACCGTCGCTGCGTGCCTCCCACCCGAAGACAACGACCCCCGAGAGGGACAACTCCCGTGCGAATCACCCGTACCACCGCCGTCAGCGCCATCGCGCTGTCCGGCGCCCTCGCCCTGTCTGCCTGCGGCAGCGACAACAACGCCGGCGGCACCGGCTCGACCGCAGCGGCCACCATCGCCGCCGCCGACTGTGGCAGCGGAACGCTCAACGCCGAGGGGTCCACCGCCCAGCTGAAGGCGATCCAGCAGGCGATCAGCCTCTACCAGGCCGCGTGCAACAACAAGGTCACCATCAACTACAGCGGCACCGGATCGGGCGCCGGCGTCAAGCAGTTCACCGCCAAGCAGGTTCAGTTCGGCGGCTCCGACTCGGCCCTGAAGACGGCCGTCGCGTCCGGGGCGACCACCACCGAGCTCGCTGCGGCCACGACGGCCTGCGGGTCACCGGCGCTCGACATCCCCCTGGCCGCCGGAGCCATCGGGGCGGCCTTCAACGTCAAGGGCGTCGACAAGCTGAACCTCGACTCGGCCACCCTCGCGAAGATCTTCAAGGGCGCCATCACCAAGTGGAACGACCCCGCCATCGCGGCGACGAACTCCGGTGTCACCCTCCCCGCCACCGACATCAAGGTCTTCTTCCGCTCGGACGAGTCGGGCACGACGGAGAACCTCGCGAAGTACCTCCACGCCACTGCGCCCGACGTCTGGACCGACGCGCCCGCCAAGGCCTGGAAGGGCGCCGGCGAGGGCAAGAAGGGCTCGTCCGAGATCGCCAAGTCGGTCGTCGCGACCGACGGGGCCATCGGCTACATGGAGGTCGCCTTCGCCAAGGAGGCCAAGCTCAACGTCTCGTCCATCGGCGGACTGGCCCCGGAGAGCGACGCACTGAGCAAGGGCGTCTCCGGCGGGACCGTCAAGGCGACGAACGGCGACGTGCGGGTCACCTTCGACTACACCAAGCCGGCCGCTGGCGCCTACCCCATCCCGATCGTCACCTACGAGCTGGTCTGCTCGAAGTATGCCGATGCGGCCGTCGGGAAGAACGTCAAGTCCTTCCTCGGCTTCTGGGCCAAGGACAGCACCCAGCAGGCCATCGCCCCGCTCGGCTACGTCCCGCTCCCGACGGACCTGAAGACCGCGGTCGACGCCGCGGTCGCGGGGATCTCCTGATCTGCGACACCGCCACCACGTGACGATCGACGCGCCCACGAGGCACCGCATACTCGGTGCCGAGTGGGCGCGCTCGCGTCATCGGACCCACTCGCGTCATCCCCGCCCCCGACGCCCCATCCACCCCGTGCCCACCAGGAGCGCCGCATGACGACCGAGACCGAGGTCGCCCAGGTCCTGCGACCCGCGAACCACCGTCGCCAGGACCAGGTGTTCAAGGCTCTCGCCATCGGCGCGAGCAGCGTCATCGTCGCCCTCGTCGTCCTGGTCGCCGTCTTCCTGGTGACCCAGGCCTACCCGGCGCTGCGCCAGAACACGGCGAACTTCTTCACCTCCCGGATCTTCTCGATCGACACCCCGCCGATCATGTTCGGCATCGCCGACCTGCTCTGGGCGACGATCGTGACCTCGGTCATCGCGGTCGTCATCGCGGTGCCGCTCGGGGTGAGCATCGCGCTGTTCCTCTCGCACTACGCGCCCGAGCGGCTGGCCCGGCCGGCCGCTCAGCTCGTCGCCCTGCTCGCTGCCGTGCCGTCGATCATCTACGGGCTGTGGGCCTCGCAGCTGGTGGCGCCCTACTACCTGCCCGTGCAGGACTTCCTCGAGAAGGTCCTCGGCTGGATCCCCCTGTTCTCCGCGACGAACACCTCCGGCGGCGCGACCCTCATGTTCGCCGGCATCGTCCTCGCGGTGATGATCCTGCCGATCATCACCTCGCTCTCGCGCGAGGTCTTCGCCCAGACGCCCACCTTCCACGAGGAGGCCGCGCTGGCCCTGGGGGCGACGCGGTGGGAGATGATCCGCACGGCGGTCCTGCCCTTCGGCAAGCCCGGTGTCATCTCGGCCGCGATGCTCGGGCTCGGTCGGGCGCTCGGCGAGACCATCGCCGTGACGATCATCATCAGCTCGCTGTCGGACCAGAACCGGCAGAGCTTCAGCCTCTCGTTCTTCAACGGCGGCGAGACCTTCGCCAGCCGGATCGCCAACAACGCGGCCGAGTTCGACACCCCGACCAAGGCCGGTGCCTACATCTCGGCCGGCCTCGTGCTCTTCGTGCTGACCTTCGTCGTGAACGCCATCGCCCGGGTCGTCATCGAGCGCAGAAGGGCCTTCAGCGAATGAGCGCCGCCACCCACACCCCGGACCTCGTCGAGCAGGCCCTGCCCGACCCGGAGACCCCGCAGAGCACCGGGCGCCGCGTCAAGGACCGGACGGCCACCGTCGCGGTCTGGGCCGCCTTCGTGATCGCGATGATCCCGCTGGTCTGGATCATCGTCGCGCTGCTCGTCAAGGGCGGGTCGGTCGTCGTCAGCGCCAGCTGGTGGACCAACTCGCAGCGCGGGATGACGACGCTCACCGCCGGCGGTGGCGCCTACCACGCGATCATCGGGACGCTGTTGCAGGCGGTCGTCACCGCGGTGATCTCGGTGCCGCTCGCCATCATGACGGCGATCTACCTGATCGAGTACGGCCGCAGCACCCGGTTCGGGAGGATCGTCTCCTTCATGCTCGACATCCTCACCGGTGTGCCGTCCATCGTCGCAGGGCTGTTCATCTACGCGCTGTGGGTGACGACCTTCGGCCTTCAGCGGGTGCCCTTCGCGGTGTGCCTCGCCCTGGTCCTGCTGATGGTCCCCGTCGTGACGCGGTCCACCGAGGAGATGCTCAAGCTCGTCCCCAACGAGCTGCGCGAGGCGTCCTACGCCCTCGGTGTCTCCAAGTGGAGGACCATCACCAGCATCGTGCTGCCGACCGCGTTCTCGGGCATCATCACCGGCATCCTGCTCGGCCTGGCCCGGGTCATGGGCGAGACGGCGCCGCTGCTGATCCTCGGCCCCTACAGCCAGTCGATCGCGACGAACCTCTTCTCCGGCTTCATGGGTACCCTCCCGACGATGATCAACGCCGAGCGCAACGAGGTCGCCGCCATCCCCCTCGACCGCGTCTGGGGAGCGGCCCTCACCCTCATCATCCTGGTCCTGCTGCTCAACCTCGCTGGCCGGCTCATCGCCCGCTACAGCGCCGTCCGGAAGTGAGCTGAACCATGGCCAAGCGCATCGACGTCAAGGACCTCAACGTCTACTACAGCTCGTTCAAGGCGGTGGAGGACGTCACGATGACGGTCGAGCCCCGCTCGGTGACGGCCTTCATCGGACCCTCCGGCTGCGGCAAGTCGACCTTCCTGCGCACCCTCAACCGGATGCACGAGGTCATCCCCGGCGCCCGGGTCGAGGGCAGCGTCATGCTCGACGACCTGGACCTCTACGCCAAGGGCGTCGACCCGGTCTCGGTGCGCCGGTCCGTGGGCATGGTCTTCCAGCGACCGAACCCGTTCCCGACGATGTCGATCTACGACAACGTCATCGCCGGGCTGCGCCTCAACGGGGTCAAGGGCCGCAAGGACCTCGACGAGGCGGTCGAGACCTCGCTCAAGGGGGCCAATCTCTGGAACGAGGTCAAGGACCGGCTGAAGAAGCCCGGCGCCGGCCTCTCGGGCGGGCAGCAGCAACGCCTGTGCATCGCCCGGGCGATCGCCGTGCGACCGCAGGTGCTCCTCATGGACGAACCCTGTTCGGCGCTGGACCCGATCTCGACGCTCGCCATCGAGGACCTCGTCAACGAGCTGAAGTCGGACTTCACCATCGTCATCGTCACGCACAACATGCAGCAGGCCGCCCGCGTCTCCGACCGCACAGCCTTCTTCAACCTCGCGGCGACAGGGAAGCCGGGCCGGCTCGTCGAGATCGGCGACACCCAGAAGATCTTCAACAACCCGATCGAGCGGGCGACCGAGGACTACATCTCCGGACGCTTCGGCTGATGCGTGGGGCGCAGGGGGCACCATGATGGCGACGACCGGCAGGACCAGCGGGACCGCTCGGACGAGTTTCTCTGCGGTCCTTGCGGCGCTCGGGGTCTGTGCTGCCGCCCTCACGGGGTGCAGCGGCGGTTCGGACGCCGGCCTCCCGTCATACACCGGTGGGGCGGGGAGCGGTTCGACGTCCTCGGCGGCCGCAGGGTCTGCCACGACGAGCAGCGCCGGTATGCCGTCCAGCTCGTCGGGTGCACCGGGCTCGTCGGGCTCGTCGGGCTCGTCGGGCTCGTCGGGCTCGTCGGGCTCGTCGGGCTCGTCGGCAGTCGGCGCCTTCCCCGACGCCGTGCCCACGGTGACGGAGGGAAGGAGCACCGTGCCTGCCTCGGCGGCGCCACTGAAGAAGGCGCTGGCGGACTACCAGCTGGCCGTCCTCACCGGGCTGCACACCGGTCAGCCCGCCAGCAACCTGGGCTCGGTGGCGACCGGAAAGGCCCTCTCGCAGGCGCTCGGAACCACGACCTCCTTCAGGTCGAAGTCCTGGTCGCTGCGAGGCAGCCTCATCTATGCCGTGCTGACCGCGACCATCACCGGGCCCACCGCGACCATCGAGGGGTGCCTGGCCGACTCGACCGTCGCCTTCACCTCCGGCCTGCCGGTGAACCCCCCACGCACCACCTACGTCGCCTACTCTGGAGACCTCGTTCTCAGGGGGAACACATGGATCGTCAGCAACCTCGCCAACACGGTGCAACCGCGGTGCCCGGTGTGACGGACCGCGTGCGACGGACACTCGTCGGACTGGCCGTCGCGGTGCTTGCCGCGACAGGCCTGGCCGTCATCGGGGCTCCTGCCGCGCACGCCGATGGCTGCGCCTCGTACTACTGCACCAACCCTGGTGGCGGCGCGACCGTCAGGATCTCGGTGATCTTCACCGGGGACGCGGCGGGCGGCGGGGCGGGCGGTGGAGGGACCTCGGACTCGGTCTACGTCAAGCCGGTCTGCTACTGGTACCCCGTCCTGACCTACGGCAAGACCCTCCAGCAGGTGATCGACGAGTACTACTCCCCGCCCGGGAAGAGCCGCGGTGGCGCAAACGACTACGGGTGGCCCAACCCCCCGCTGGAGTGGTGGGCGCCCTACCTCGCGGCCGAAGCCGCCGGGCACTCCACCCGGATCTACGAACCGACGTGCGACGACGGCAACAGCTATTCCGGGGGTGACCTCACCAGACTGGCCGACTACGCCACGCCGACCAGTCCCTACGGCTTGGTGCTCACGACGCCCAACAACGTACCGCCGCCACAGATCGACCCGTTCGTCCTCGTCGAGGCGGACCAGAAGCACCTCCAGCTCGGTGACCCCCAGGTCGACCACAACCCCGAGATCGGCGCTCTGGGCGGCGGGACCCTGGTCGGGCTGCCGACCTACTTCTGGATGCGCGACGGCCTCACCGTCGGCGGCGCGGCCGGGACCCGGACCATCCGGGCCACTGCCGCCGGAGTCTGGGCACAGATCAATCTCCAGAACGACGGGATCACCCTCGTATCGGACGGTTTCGCCCCTGCGGCCTGCTCGCACCAGCAGGCGCTCACCCGCTACGGCGACGGCGGGACCCCCTGCAGCGTCGTCTTCACCCATGCGTCGATCGCGGCGCCCTACACCGTGACGGCGGCCAGCGCGTGGAAGGCGGCGTACCAGACCTCCGACGGGCAGGCCGGGCCCGTCGCCATCGACCCTGTGGTCGGCACGGCCAACACCATCACCGTCGGCGAGTCCCAGGCGATCGTCCAAGGCGGCTAGGCCCGCGCTCAGCGGACGAGCAGGGTCAGCCCGTAGGCGAGCGCGGCGGCGAGGCCGGCGCCGGGGAAGGTCAGGACCCATCCGCCGATGATGGTGCGCGCGACCCCCCACCGGACCGCGGACAGCCGCTTCGTCGAGCCGACGCCCATGATCGTCGAGGTGATCGTGTGGGTGGTCGAGATCGGGGCGCCGAACGCCAGGCCGGCGACGTAGAGGATGACCGCGGCGCTGGCCTCGGCGGCGAACCCCTGGGGCGGGTCGAGGTGGATGATCTTGCGGCCGAGCGTGCGCATGATCCGCCAGCCCCCGGCATACGTGCCGAAGCTGATCACGACCGCGGACAGGACCAGCACCCAGAAGGGGACCTGCTGGGAGGTCTGGCGACCGGCGACGGTCAGCGCCAGGACGACGACCCCCGCCGTCTTGGCGGCGTCCTGCAGACCGTGGCCGAAGGCCATCGCGGCCGCTGACCCCGTCTGCGCGTAGCGGAAGCCGCGCGAGACCCGACCGGGGTTCGCGTGTCGGAACGACCAGAGGATCGCCGTCATCACGAAGTAGCCGAGGACCAGCCCGACGATCGGGGAGACGACCATCGGGATCACGACCTTGTCGAGGATGCCCGTCCACTTCACCGTCGCGCCGGCGGCCAGGGCGGCGCCGCCCAGCCCGCCGATGAGGGCGTGCGACGACGAGGACGGCAGCCCGAGCCACCAGGTGAGGAGGTTCCAGCCGGTCGCCCCGACGAGGGCCGCCCCGACGAGCCAGAGTCCGGCACTGCCCTGCGGCGCGTCGATGATGCCGCTGCCGACGGTCTGGGCCACCTTGGTGCCGAAGAACGCCCCCGTGAGGTTGGCGATCGCGGCCATCCCGAGCGCGATGCGCGGGGTCAGGGCTCGGGTCGATACCGACGTCGCGATCGCATTGGCCGCATCGTGAAAGCCGTTGGTGTAGTTGAAGCCCATCGCCAGGAGGATGACGATGCCGAGGGGGATCCAGTCCACGGGAGGGTCAGGACTCCTTGACCGCGATGCCCTCGACCGTGTGGGCGACCGCCTCGAAGGCATCGGCCGCGGCCTCGAACGCCGACACGATGTCCTTCATCTTCAGGACGTGGATCGCATCGGTGTCGTCGAAGAGGTTGGCGACGAGGCGCCGGTAGTGCTTGTCAGCCTGGTTCTCGAGCCGGTTGATCTCGATCCAGTAGGTCGCGAGGTCCTTCATCGAGCGCAGCCTCGGCATCGCCTCGGCGGTGAGCTCGGCCATCCGGGCCAGGATCTCGATCTGTTTGGCGACCCCATGGGGAAGCTCCTTGACCTGGTAGAGGTCGATGAGATCGGCGGCCTCCTCCATATGGTCCATGCAGTCGTCCAGGCGCGAGGCGAGGTGGTAGATGTCCTCGCGGTCGAACGGGGTGATGAAGGAGCTGTTGACCCGGTTCGTGATCTCGTGAGTCGCTTCGTCGGCCTCGTGCTCGAGGTCCCGGATGCGTTGGACGACCGTGGCCCGCGACTCCAGATCGGTGGCCGCGAGGAGGTTGGTCAGCTCCCGGGCCCCCGCGACGAGGTGGTCCGCCGAGATCGCGAAGAGGCCGTAGAAGCTGTCCTCCTTGGGCGTGAGGCGGAATGCCACAGGGTTGTCTCCGGTCATGGGGGGAAGGCCGAAGGGAATGCTACGGGTCGCGCTCCACCTTGTCGCAACCGAGCGTTCACCCCTTCGACGTCTTGGGTACCCCTCGAGCGGACGCCGTGGCACAGACACCGAGGGCGTCGTCGATCTCGCGGTCGGACAACGGACCGTCGACCGTGCTCGCGGCCACGATCAGCTCGCCGACGAGCTCGATCTCGTCATGGAGGGCGATATCGCGCAGCTCCTCGCCCTCGTGCCCGGTCATAGGGCAACACTAGGGAGTCAGGCGGGTCCCATGGTGGCGAACGCCTCGAACTGCGGCGGTGCAAGCCTGCTCGTGGCGTGCTCCCGGGAGCGGGGATCCCTCCGAACCGGACAAAAGCTGTGGTCGCGACGCACCGCCCGAGCCGTGGACCCGCCATGATGGTCATATGCCTGTCCACACCGTCGAGGTCGGACTCCCGACGCAGGCCCCAGCGGTGTCACCGGTGGCACCTCCCCCGGTGGCACCCGCGCCGACGTCGCCCGCGCCGACGTCACCAGCGGACGCCGGCGCCCGGATCGATGAGCGCGGGTCCTTCGCCCACGGTGCCTGCCTCGGGTGCGACTGGATCGGACCGGGACGTCGAGCGCGCGACCGAGCCCGCCAGGATGCGGCGCGGCACCAGGTCATCCACCACCCCTAGCCCGCTCAGCAGCCAGGTCGCCAGGCGCCGAACGGCGACAGGTTGTTGCGTCGGGCCGGGAGCGCCTCACGGCGCAAGGCCGCTCGAGGCGGCTTGATTTGGGACCCGGGGCTACCGCGGCCCGACGCTGGTTCAGGATATCCCGTTCCCGGCTCCGCGGCACGCGGAGTCCCCATAACCACGGTCGGACCACTCGGTCTGGACCTCCTCCGAGCGTGGCCTCCTCCGAGCGTGGGCGTTTCAGACGAGGTTGCCGCGTCGCCAGAGGTGGGCGGCTGCGGTGAGGTCCTCCGCCGTCACGAGGAGCTGGGCCGCTCGCTGCGCCTCTTCCTCACCCTCGGTGCGGTCGCCGCGGCCGGCGGCCACGACCCGACAGAACGCCGCGGCACGATCGAGAGCGACCGCCAGGTCGCCCTCGAAGACGCCGGCGAGGATCGCGTCGGTGAGGGCGATGATCTCGTCCGGCCCGGTCGGCTCGGCCGGCCCGGCGACGGCGTGGTTCACATCCGTGAAGCGCATCCCCGCGCTGTAGTCGGCGCTGGCGCCCGCGGGGTCCCGTCGTACCCACTCGCGTAGCACATAGAGTCGCCAGAGTGCGCCGGGCAGGGTCCGTGCCGGACGGTGGGCCCAGAGGTCGGCGACGGTGGTCAGGCCGAGCTCCTCCACCAGGTCGACGAGGCGGGCGGTGAGCACCGGGTCGTGGGACTCGCGGCCGGCATGCACGAGCACCCTGGCGGTCTCGTGGGCCGCCTCGATCTCCTTCATCGGGTCGAAGGCAGCGCCGTGGGCCTCGATCGCGGCCGGACTGAACATCGCCGGGCGCCGAGGCGGCTTGCGCTCCTCGTTCGACACCATGCCTCCCGTCGTTCGTTCGAGTGTTCCCGGGCCGTTCTGTACCCATCGACCCCCCCACGGTGTCACACGGACCTCGAGACCCGACCCTGGACATCCGTCCGGCCACCTCGATGTGGCTCACGACGACGTGGAGTCCACCGTCGGTGGCTGCGCCGCCGCCGCGCTGAGCTCGGGCCCCGGCGGGCACAGGGCGATCCACGCGGCGGGGACCGTCGGTGCCACGACGTCGGCATACCCGAGCCGGGCAAGGGTGTCGGCGGCAGCCATCCCGAGGGGGAAGGCGCGCCCCGACGGATCGACGAGATACGTCGTCCTGGCGTCTGAACCGGTGACTCCCGTGACGACCGTGACGACCGCGCCGCCGCCGGGCTGGACGACCGGGGCTGGCGCAGTACCCCCGGCCGTCGTGAACCGGAGGTGCGTGGTGGGGGACCGACCCCCCGGTGCATCCAGCTCGGCACACGGTGTCGACACCGGCGAGGTGGACGCCGTCGTCGTCGCGACAGCCGACGCCGAGCCGGCCGCTGAGCTCGACGCGGTGAGCGGGGTCGCGAGGGGGAGGATCGCGGGCCAGTCGGGGGGCGTGAAGCTCGTGACGGCGCTCGGGGGCAGCCGGGCGAGATCGGTATCGGTGACGGCGAGGGGGGTCGCCAGCTCGGCCGGTGCCGTGGCGCGGTAGACCGCCGTCGCGAAGGCCGTCAACGGCACGGTGCCATCGGCCTCGATGACGAAGGAGGCGTCGGCGCGATCGGTGTTCGTCACGAGCTGCCCGATCATCGGCACCGTGCCGCGCAGTGCGAGCGCGTTCGACGTCGGCCGGCCCACCGTCGCCTGACCCACCTCCTGACCCACCACTGCCGCAGCGGCGAATCGGAAGGAGGCGAAGGCGAGGTCGGTCCCCGGCGAGAAGAGGTCGACCCAGCCCGCCGGAGCGGGTTCGGGCGAACGCGTCTGATCGAGATACTGCTTCACCGCGGGATAGGACGCGGTCGGGATCCGGTAGTGATGGTCCGCGGCCACGAGGTAGATCCCGCCAGCGGGCCCGGTGACGGCGACCACCACCGCGCGCTCCCGGGAGAGGTCGGTGGTGGGGGTGCCTGAGGGAGGTGGCGCGGAGACCGTCCCGGAGGTGGAGGCGGAGGCGATACGGGTGCGGACGCCTGTCCCGTCGAGGCACGACAGCCACCCGGTCTGGACGAGGGCTGCCGGCGTCGGGAGGACGTCAGGGGCGCCCGGTATGCCGAGCGGAGCCCCCCGTCGAGCGCCCGCGATCGCGGTGTCGTCGACGACGACGACGTGGCCGGGCGAGGTAGCGGGGCGGAGCAGGCGGCCCGACGCGGCGTTGAGCAGGGGGTGCAGTACGCCGGCGACACTCACGAGTCGCGCGGCGGACGACCGACTGACGATGACGTCACCGTCCGACCAGACGCCCGGTGACGAGGGACTCAGTCGACTGCTGACGACGCCCCCCACGAGGAGCAGCACCACCAGCGCCATCCCGACGGTGAGGGGTCTGGTCCGGGCACCGGCCGGCGCCTCGTCGGACCGGCCCTGGGTGACGAACGCCTCGAGAACCCGACGGCGGGTGTCGGCCCGGACGGCGGAGCGCGCTCGGGGATCGCTCACGACACCCCGACCCGCGACACGAGCCCGACCGAGACGATGAGGAGCACCACGAGGAGCAGCATCAGGAGAGCGGATGCGACCCCTTCGACGAGGTCGACGTGGTCGAGGGTGCGGAGTCCCCAGGGCAGCCCACGGGAAGCCGGCTGTCGGCCGGGCCGGAGAAACGTCAGGATCGGCGCGGCAACAGCGGTCAGGGTCGTCGCGACCATCGTGGCCGCTGACACCATGACCGGGACGGCGCCCCAGGGGTCGGTGTCGAGAATCAGGGTGGACAGGAACGCTGGGGGGAGCCGGAGGGGCGGCGTCTGGAACATGGCGGTCAGCGATGCCACCACCGGCCCGGCGAGGGCGGCCGCGACCGCGACGGCCCTGAAGAGCTTCCCGCCGCCGTCATGGGTGGCGGTCCGGGTCCGTCGTGCAAGCAGGAGCCCGCAGACGCCGACGAGCCCGAGCCCGGCCCATCCCCCTCCGGTGACGACGACCGGCGCGGACGCCGCCAGGACCAGATCGACTCCGAGCACGCCCGCCAGAGCCAGTCGTCGCCCGGGACGGGACCGCGGCCCGACGACCCATGGGACGACGCCACCGAGGGCCACCAGGCTCACCAGCTCGACCGCGACCACCTGCCGCGACGACAGCGAGGTCAGGGTCAGGCTGGCCCCCACGAGCGCGGCGAAGGTGCCCCCGACCAGCCAGGGGACGACCACCGGGGCCAGAGGGGTGACGGCGCCGGCCGTGTCCACCAACGAGCCCGACGAGCCCGACGAGCCCGACGAGCCCGACGAGCCCGACGAGCCCGACGAGCCCGACGAGCCCGACGAGCCCGACGGACCCGAGGAGCGGGACGGTCGCTGAGAGCGGGTCGCCGAGGCCGCGAGGGCCAGCGCGGCTCCGCCTGTGAGAGCGAGAGCGAGACCGGCGAGCAGGAGGGAGCGAGCGACGTCCGCCGCGGCGGCGAGCCCGGCCACCGCGGCATACGGGCCGGCAGCAAGAAGAAGGAGATCTGCGGTCCCGGTCGTCCGTCGTCGCGCGGCGCTCGTGCCGGCCACCAGAAGGAGGGCGGCGAGGCCGGCCGCAGCCGCGGCGCCGACCGGCCCGGAGGAGTGGTGCAGTCCGAGGACGAGCGCTCCGCCGGCGAGGCCGAGGCCGCCCAGCACCTGTGAGCTCGATTGGGAGTCGTCCACGTCCCAGGCGGGGGACACGACGGCGAGGGCATCGGTGACCGCGTCGACGAGGTCGTCGTGGACGACGGCGTCCGCCTCGGGTCCGTCGCCCAGCCCGAGGACGAGGGTCAGCGTCTCGCCGTCCCGCACGCCCTGCTCGCGCAGACCGGTCTCCGGATCGAGCACCCTGTCGTCACCCGCCACGAGTGCGCACCCGCGGTGGACCTCCTCGGGATCGAGGGCTCCGAGCGCGGCAGCCACAGCGGGGACGAGCTCCCCGAGGGGCACCCGGGCCGCGAGCACGAGCTCCGAACGGTGGCCGGACCAGGTCACGCCGAGCCGCATCAGGTCGGGCGACCGAGTGCTCGTCGCCGTCGTCGTCACGACGAGCGTCGTCGGATGATGACCAGGGAGGCGACTGCAGCGAGCGCGAGGACCGCGGCCGACACCCAGCCGGCGAGGCTCCCGCTGCTGGAGGCTTTCGACGCAGGGACGGCCGCCGAGGGGTCGACGTGTGCTGGCCCGGTCGCCTCGGGACCCGTCGACGGTGGGGTCGGGCCGTCCGTCGACCCGCTCGCCGCCGCGGGAGGGAGGACCAGCTGCCCGTCGGCGCCGAGCTGCGTCGGGATCCGTGGAGCGGCGGGCGTGTCCTCGTGCACGGTGGCGAGCCCGCCGTAGAGCGGTTGCACGTCGGGGTAGGAGCGCGGGTCGACCGTCAGCGTCGCGGCGAGGTCGACCGCGCCGAAACCCCGTCGCGGATCCCAGACGGGTATGCCGTGCGGCTGAGTCGTGTTGCGTAGCAACGAGAAGAGCAGCTGGTTGCCCGTCGCTCCCGGCCAGCGCTGCTTCATCAGCGCCAGCTCGCCCGCGACGACGGCACTGGCCCCGGAGGTGCCCGACTGGAGCACGTCGGACACCCACCGGCCGTCGGTGAGGCCCCCGCCGAGGATCTCCTCCCCCGGCGCGACGAGGTGGATCTCCGACCCCGAGGCACGCAGGGCCTGGGCCGTCGTCATGGTGCTCGCCGCGCTCGTGGGCGAGAACGGGGACACGGCGCCGGTGCGACCCTCCGACCCGACGACGAGCATCCCCGGGTTGGTGCCCGGAGACATCGGCTGTGTGGCGGCCCCGCCGTTGCCGGCGCCCACGACGAAGATGACGCCCTGGGCCAGACCCCGGTTGACGGCAGCGAGGAGCGCGGGCGTGGTCTCGATGCTGACCGGGATCTCGACGATGTCGGCTCCGTCGGCCACGACACGGCGACGAGGCCCACCATCGCGGCCTGGTCGCACATGAGGTTCTGGGCGGGGTCGAGCGTGTTGAAGATCGCGTAGGTGCGCAGGGTCGCCCCCGGCGCGACCCCGAGGATCCCCGTGCCCCCCGGCCCGTTGCCCCGACCGCTACCGACCAGCACCGAGGCGATGGAGGTGGTGTGGAACGACACGGCGCCCAGGGCGACGCTGGGGCTCAGCGGGCCCTGGTCGGCGTTCACCTCGCCACAGCTCGAGAGCGTCGGCCTCACGTCCTGCCCGACGAGGTCCGGCACCTCGGGGCTCACGGGGCCGTCGATGAGGGCGATGTCGACGCCGGCGCCGGTGATCCCGGCAGCATGGCGGGCGCGCAGACCTGACGCCTCGAGCCACCACTGCCCCTGCTGCCAGCTGGACACGCCCGGCGCGGCCACAGCCGCCACCGCCGTCACTACCGCTGCTGGACCCGGTCGATCAGGGGAGGCCGCCGCCGGGGCGACCACCGTCCCGACGGCCAGGGCAGCGACGAAGGCGGCCAAGGCGGCCGACCCTGCGGGCCGTGGACGCCGGAGCATCACGCAACCCGCTGCCGGTGTCCCGCCGTGGCCACGTCCGCCGGCCCCGCGGGAGGTGGGAACCCTGCGACGAGCACGACACACCCTCCCCTCGATGTCGACGGCCCCCAGTGTCGCACCCGGCGCCGTGCACGAGGGGGAGCGCGGCAGCCGAGCGGTCGCCTCAGCCACCCTGCTCCCACATCGCGGCACGCTGGGTCTCACCGCGTCGGGCCTGGGCTGCGGCCTCCACGACGAGCGGAGGCATGGCCTGCACCGCGGTGAACATCTCGGCGAACAAGGTGTCGACCCGACGCTTGAACGCGTCGTAGCCCCGCCTCGAATCGGTGCCCTCACCCCACTCCGCGATCGTGGTCAGCAGGTCGGACGACAGCGAGTCGAAACCCTGTGTCATCGACCGGTGGGTGGTCGTGATCTCGGCCGCCATGGTCTCCAAGGACCCTGCCGAGACCCGGATGATGTCGTGGCTCATCGTCTGCTCCTTGTCGGGCCGTCAGGCCCGGGTGGCGAGCCGGGTCGCGGCTCTGCTGTAGGTGGCGGCCGACGCGTCCTGCTGGGCGTTGACCTCGGACTCCTGCCGGTCCATCGTGGCGGCGAAGCGCTGCATGTCGGTGACGATCGCCTCGGCGTCGAGGAGCCACCTGTCGATGAGGCCGAAGAAGGCCGACGACGCCGGCCCCTGATAGGCCGGTCGCAAGGCGTCGGACTCTCCGCGAAGCCGTCGCAGCTGCTGCTGGAAGGACCCCTCGGCGCCCCGGATCTTGCCGGCCGCGGCGCGTTGCGCCCCGACCTGTTGTTGCTGCGTCGGACTGCTCACAGCTCCCCCTTGCTCGTCGTGGATGGTCGTGGTGACACCTCGACCCTAGGTCCGCGGCAACCCCCTCTCCGAGTTGTCCACAGGGGAATTCAGCGCTCTGTCAACGAGATCGACGATCGCCGTCACGGCGTCCAGGCACGCAGCACGGTCAGGAGACCCGCCGCCCAACAGGCGACCGGGAGCACCGCGACGACGACCAGTACCTCGACACCCCGGGCCAAACGGGACCGATCCCGCCGAGGTCGGCGCCGCCTCCGGGCCGGCGACACCCCCATCAGTCCCACCCCCACGACGACGTATGCCGCGAGCACGGCGACGGGTGTCGGCAGCGAGGCGACCGGGACGACGAGGGCCGGGATCACGGCCGACGCGGATGCCACCCGCAGGGCCCATCGGTCACCACGGCCCCGGCCGCGGGCGCTTCCCGCCAGCGCTGTCGCAGAGGCGAGAACGGACACGAGCACGGGCAGGCCGACCGGCGTCGAGACCGGCCCGAGGGCAGCGGCCGCCCCTGGCAGGCGGGGACCGACGGGGAGCGCGAGCGACATACCCGCCGTCGCCGCGAGCAGGACCCCGCCAGCGACCAGCACCACGACGAGGACGGCGAGATGGGCTCCCAGCTGTCGTCGCGCGACGACGCGGACCCACCGATGAACGGCCGCGGTGTCGTGCGACGACGCACCGCCCGCGCCGGGGCCGGTGGAGCCGGCCGCGACCGGGAGCCGGAGGACGAGGTCGGGCACGACGCGACTCATCGACGCCGCGATCGCGAGCGCCAGCACCGCTGCCCCGAGGGGTGGGACCCCTGCCCTCGGCAGGCCCACGACCACCAGGGCGAACAGGGAGAGGACCGGGGCGCACGATCCGGCGACCCGGACCGCCACCCGGTCGGTCGTCACCCTCCCTCCTCGCGAACGTCGTTCGTGCCGCTCGCTCCTCGAGCCGGGTCCATCCGTCCGCTCGCTCGGGTCGCCGGCGGCGTTCCGGCCCGGCGCGTCGCCCGCCCGCGCCGAGACGACGACCACCGATCCGTCGACGAGGCCGGCACTCACGATGCTGGCGCCCGACGTCAGCTCCTCACCCGTGAGGGTGTGTGCGACCCACCGGAGGCCGGGGCTCAATTCGGCGCGCGAGCCGGGGGGCTCGTCCGGGAGCAGGTCGGTCAGCATCGCGCCGACCTCGAGCTCCGGGTCGACCACGACGTCGTGCCGGCGCGCGCCCCGGATCACCGTGAGGTGCCGCGCGGCGACCACGACCTCGCGGCTGCGGGCCGGGCTGTCCGCGACCTCCCGGGGTGGTGGGTAGGCCCTGGGCTGGGGTCCGCCCGGCGGACTCGGCGGACTCGGCACGTAGGGCACCTGGCGCCTCCTGATCTGGGCAGCGGTCTCGATACGTAGTTAACCACTGTTCGAGATCGTTTGCCGTTGCTCAAGGCTATTATCATCGATATGACTCTCGTCTCCAGCGCCCACCCCGCCCGCCGGATCGCCCCGCCGGGTATGCCCACCGGTGACCTCGTCCTCGAACCACCCCCGCCCGCGCCCCGCACCGAGGGTCTGGGACCGACTCTCCTGATGACCCTGCTGCCCCTGCTGGCCGGACTGGGCTCCGTGGTGGTCGTCGTCACGAGTGGCCGCGGGTCGTCGACGAGCTACCTCGGAGCCGGTCTCGTCGTCGTCGCCTCCCTCGGGTTCGCCGGCGCCACGCTGTGGAGATCACGATCGGGTCGCTCGGGGTCGACCCGGTTCGCCCGGCGGGACTACCTCGACCACCTCGCCGAGGTGCGGGCCGAGATCCGGACGGCGGCGCGCCGGCAAACGACACACCTGCGCTGGACCCACCCGGACCCGCACGCCCTCGTCGCGATCGCCGAGGAGGGGTCGCGGGTGTGGGAGCGCTCACCCGGCGACGACGACTGGCTGCTCGTCCGGTTCGCGACCGGGCCGCACCCCCTCGGGATCCAGGTCGTCCCCACCCCGACGGCACGGTCCGAGCGCCGCGACCCCGTCGCCGCGGCCGCAGCCCGCCGCCTGCTCGCCACCCAGCTCACCCTGCCCGATCTCCCGACCTCCCTCCGTCTCGGTGAGTTCGCCCGCATCGAGGTCACCGGGTCCGCCGACCGCGCCCGGGCAGTCGCCCGGGCCGTGGTGACCCAGGCCGCGACCTTCCACGGACCCGACCACCTCACCGTCGCCGTGCTCGCGTCTCCCGGCCACGTGGCCGCCTGGGAGTGGGTCAAGTGGCTGCCGCACAGCCGCAGCTGTGCCGAGAACGGCGTGGAGGGTCCGCGGCGCCTCGTCTGTGACGATCTCGACGACCTGATCCGGCTGCTGCCGGACGACCTCGTGGAGCGCCCGGCGTTCACCGCGTCCGAGGGGTCGCCCGAGCACCCGCTGGAGTCCCACGTGCTGATCGTCCTCGACGACGTCCGGCCACCCGACGACCACCCGGTGCTCGGTCGGGACGGCCGACGGAGCCTGACCGTGCTCGATCTGCCGACCCACTGGGACGACCTCGCGGACGACCGGCGGGTCCGGTGGCACCTCGAGGACGCCGACCCGGCTGCGTCGCCACAGGTCTCCATCGCCCGGCCTCGCCGGGAGACGGTCGGGGCTGTCGCCGACCAGCTCGGGCCCCGGCTCGCCGAGGCCACGGCCCGACGACTCGCGCGGGCGTCGGGGAGCACGCATCCCCGCCGCGCCGACGCCTGCCCCGACGGCGCCCAGCTGACCGAGCTGCTCGGCATCGACATCCACCGCGTCGACCTCACGACCTCGTGGGCGCCTCGCCCGCCGCGGGATCGCCTGCGCGTGCCGATCGGCACGGGCGACGACGGGGCCACGGTGTCCCTCGACCTCAAGGAGTCGTCGCAACACGGCATGGGACCCCACGGGCTCGTCATCGGAGCGACGGGGTCGGGCAAGTCCGAGCTGCTCCGGACCCTCGTCCTCGGCCTCGCGCTCACCCACTCGCCCGAGGAGCTCAACCTCGTGCTGGTCGACTTCAAGGGCGGCGCGACCTTCGCCGGGATGGCCCGGCTACCCCACGTCTCGGCCGTCATCACCAACCTCGCGGACGAGCTGACCCTCGTCGACCGGATGCAGGACGCACTCTCCGGCGAGATGACCCGACGACAGGAGCTGCTCCGCGCGAGTGGCAACCACGCCTCGCGGCACGACTACGAGCGGGCCCGCACGACAGGCGGATCCGCCCACCTCGCCCCCCTCCCCAGCCTGCTCGTCGTCTGTGACGAGTTCTCCGAGCTGCTCAGCGCCAAGCCCGAGCTCGTCGACCTCTTCGTCGCCATCGGGCGCCTCGGTCGGTCGCTGGGGATCCATCTGCTGCTCGCCTCCCAGCGCCTCGAGGAGGGCCGCCTGCGCGGACTCGAGAGCCACCTGTCCTACCGCATCGGACTACGGACCTTCTCCAGCGCGGAGTCGCGCAGCGTGATCGGCGTGGGGGACGCCTACGAGCTCCCAGCGGTGCCCGGCCTCGGGTTCCTGCGGCCGGACCCGTCGACGCTGGTACGCCTGCGGGCGGCATACGTCAGCGGGCCGGCTCCGACAATGGGGAGCGCCCGCGCGACCCCGGCAGGGCGGGGTCAGGTGCGGCCCTTCCGGGGTGCCCGGGTGACACCCGCGGCGCCGCCGGTCGACGGCTCGCCCGCGTTGCCCTCGGCGGGTGCGCGTGCACCAGGGAGCGGGGCGACGGGCCGTGAGACCACGGTCTTCGACCTGGCGGTCACGGCGATGGCGGGCCGGGGTCCCGCCGCCCACCAGGTATGGCTGCCGCCCCTCGACACCTCCGACACCTTCGACGCCCTCCTGCCCGACCTGGCCGTCGACGCGCGGCTCGGTCTCGTCTCGCATGCCTGGCGCCGCGCTGGACCCCTGCGCTTCCCCTACGGCACGGTCGACCGACCACGGGAGCAGCGCCGCGAGGCCCTCGTCGCCGATCTCTCCGGCGCAGGGGGGCACGTCGCCGTCGTCGGGGCACCGCGGTCGGGCAAGTCCACCCTGCTGCGCTCGCTCGTGACCGGACTGAGCCTCACGAACACCCCGCTCGAGGTGCAGTTCTACGTCCTCGACCTGGGCGGGGGGACCTTCACCGGGTTGCGCGGTCTCCCCCACGTCGCCGGCGTCGCCTCCCGGTCCGAGCCCGACGTCGTGAGCCGGGTCGTCGCCGAGGTCGTCGGTGTCACCGATGCGCGCGAGGACTACTTCCGGGTCGCCGGCATCGACACCATCGAGACCTATCGGGCGAGGCGCGCCCTCGATGAGGTCGACGACGGCTGGGGCGACGTCTTCCTCGTGGTCGACGGATGGGGCGCCCTGCGCACCGACTTCCCCGACCTGGAGCCGCGCCTCCAGGCCCTGGCCCAGCGGAGCCTCACCTTCGGGGTCCACCTCGTCACCAGCGCGTCGCGGTGGATGGACTACCGGGCCGGGGTCCGCGACGTCCTCGGCACGCGGATCGAGCTGCGCCTCGGCGACCCCATGGACTCGGAGATCGACCGCAGGCTCGTCGCGGCGCTCCCGGCGAACCGCCCGGGTCGCGCGGTGGTGCCCACCAAGCACCACGCCCTCACCGCCCTCCCCCGGATCGACGGCGACCCTACGCCGACCACCCTGGGGGCGGGGGTCGCGGCGATGGTGGCGCGGGTGGCGGCGAGCTGGCCCGGGCCCCCCGGGCCGCGGCTGCGGCTGCTGCCCGACCGCGTCGACCTCGAGCCGGTGCGGGCGGCCGACCCCCTGTCGACCCGACTCCTGCTCGGCGTCGCCGAACGGGACCTGTCCCCCGTCGGGCTCGACCCCGACCACGACCCGCACCTGCTCGTCTTCGGCGACACCGGCTCGGGCAAGTCGGGTCTGCTGCGGACCTACCTGCGCGAGGTGACACGGCGGCATACACCGGAGACGGCGCAGCTGTTCATCGTGGACTACCGCCGGACCCACCTCGCGGAGTTCGACCAGGCGTGGGTCGCGGACTACGCGACCAGCACCGAGAGCACGCAGGCCCTCGTCGCGGACCTCGTCGGGGTCCTGGGCTCGAGGCTGCCGGGTCCGCACGTCACGCCGGCGGAGCTGCGGGCGCGCAGCTGGTGGGCCGGCAAGGAGGCGTTCGTCGTCGTCGACGACTACGAGCTCGTGGCCACCAGCCAGGGCAACCCGCTCGAGGCGCTCGTGCCGCTGCTCGCCCGGGCGGGCGACGTCGGGCTGCGCCTCGTGGTCGCGCGCCGGAGCGGCGGGGCCGGGCGGGTCTACGACTCGGTGATCACGGCCCTGCGCGACCTGGCCCAGCCGGGGGTGCTGCTGTCCGGGGACCCTGCCGAGGGAGTGCTGCTGCACGGGTCGAGACCCACGCCGGCCCCGCCGGGGCGGGGCCGGTTGCTCACCCGGGAGGGTGACGACGTCATCCAGGTGGCCTGGTCGCCGTCGGTCCACGGGTGAGCCGCGGGCCGGATGCCCTTGCGGGGACTCACTTCTGGAAGGTGTCCTGCGGGCCGGTCGGGGTGCCCGACGCGGGCGATGACGACGCGTGCGACCAGGGACCGCGACCACCGCGACCCGAGGACCGACCCCAGACGAAGAAGGCGACCGCTCCGAGGGCGACGAACGGCACCAACCAGCCGACGTGGGGGTGCAACCCGACGTCGGGGATCAGCGCGAGACCGGTCACCGCGAGGAGCACGATGGACGGGACGTGACCGCGACGCAGGGCCTTCTCGAGCTGGATGCCGCCCTGGGCGTCGGGCAGGAGCAGCCAGGCGAGGAGGTAGAGGGCGACAGCCGGGCCGAGGAGTGCGGCGATGACGGCGATGACGCGGACGACGGCCACGGAGATCCCGAACCGCTGGGCGATGCCGCTGCAGACGCCGGCGATGACGCGGTCCTGCGAGCGGACGAGCGGGCTGCGACGCAGCGTGTCGAAGAACCGGTCGAGGGCCGGGCGTTGGGGGGAGGAGGGGAGGGGTGCAGGTGTGGTTGTCATGACCTCAACGATGCTCCGTGCGGCGCTCCCGGACAGGTGGGTGACGCCCTGACCCGACCCTGGTCGGACCCTGACCCGCCTCAGCGTCCATGGTGTCCGGGTCGGCGAGCGCCCTACGGGGTCGACGTTTCTCGCGTCGCTGCATCGTCGATCTGCGGCCGGTAACCGTGCACGATCGCCAGGACACTGGTCGGAGGCGTGAGGACCTCGACGTCGCCCCGGGTCGGGCGGGTCCTCTGCCTGCCGTAGCCCTGGGTCGTCCACGCGACGACGGCATCCCCGACGACGAGCGCGGGTCCCGTGGGGGTGACGACGAAGACTCCCGAGGGCAGCCCGGCCCACGGCATCGGGTGGGTGCGGCGCAGCGGCGGGCGCGACGCCGGACCCGGGCTGTGCGGCACCAGCCGTTCGGCGTGCAGGTGGCGGTCGAGCTCCGGCGCCCGCAGTGGCTCTCGACCGGTCGCGACCCCCACCGCCCGTTGGTATGCCGCGTAGTCACCGCGCCGGCACAGCGCACACGGCCGGTGCCCGGCCGCGAGGGCCACGGCCTCGTCGTGGAAGAAGAGCGCGGTCCACCGCCGCGGCTCCCACCTCGGGGCCACCCAGTCGCGGAACTCGAGTGCACACGTGATCCAGGCCGGTGACGCGTGCTGCCGGACGATCTCGTGGCCCTCGTGGATGACGCCGCGGTTGCCCGTCCACGCGCCACGCAGGTCGACGGCGACGATGTCGCCGGCCGGGGTGACGCGGTTGCGCTCGGGCACCGGCCGAGCCTAGGGGTCGAGGCGGTGGCTCCCCCCGACCGGGTCACGGGCGGTCATCCACGCGGTCACCACTGCGTCACGTTGGTCATGGGGAGGTCACCAGCGTTTGCGCCCAACAGCCCTGGCGGCTGCCTGTGCGGGGGCCCGCGCTGCGAACGAGTTTCGCGAGGACCCAGCAAGGACAGAGATGTTGACTCTCCACGGAGAGGACCCCACCTCATGGACGCCACCCTGCGCGGGCTCGTCGGCACCGCCGCCAGCTCGCCCTACATCGTCCAGCTGCCCAGCACTGCACCGACGGTGACACCTTCATGAACGCCTTCTACAGCAACGACACCGTCAACCTCGGCACCCCGGTCGGGGCCGACGCGGTCTACGGGTCGCCGAACGGCGACGTCGGCCTCATCCACCTCTCGACCCCGACGCCGGTCAGCGGCTACGAGCAGCTCGCGAGCGCCTACACCGCCTCCGCCGGCGACAGCGGCACGATCTGGGGCTACGGCCTGCGCGCCGACCAGGCCCGGGCCGACCATGGACCTACCTACTCCTGGTCGGCGCCGTTCTTCGGCGGGTCGACGGGCTTCACCGTCGGGCCGGCCGTCGGGGTGATGGGTCGTGGAGCAGGAGCCGACTTCCCTGAAGCGCGTGAGGAGCCATTGTCCAGAGAGCTTTCCGCGAAACCGCCGATCATCCCGGCGAGGTCCACGCCGACCATGTCCTTGACGAGCTGCTGCAGCTGGCCGAGGTTGTTGACGACCATCTTCGGCAACGCGCCGGCGCCCTCCGTCGAGATCACGGTGAGCTTGTCGATCGCGGCCATCGGCGAGGCGAGCTCACGCGCGACCTTCGGCAGGGCGTCGACGAGCATCTGGAAGACGGCGGCCTGGGAGTACTCCTTGAAGGCGCCGGCCTTCTTCTCCATGGCCTCGGCCTCAGCGGTCCCGGTCGCGAGGGTCGCCGATGCGGCGGCGTCACCCTCGAGCTTGACCGCCTGGGCCAGCGCCTCACGACGCGATCGCTCACCCTCACCGGAGAGCCGAGCCGACTCGGAGGCCGCCTTCGCCTCGGCGACGGTGGACTGCGCGATCGCGGTGCGCCGGGCGAGCTCGCCCTCACCTTCGAGCCGGGCCCGCTCGGCGGCGCCCTTGGCCTGGGCGACGGAGGTGGCCCGGTTCGCTTCGGCCTCCTGCTCCTGCTGGTAGCGAGCGGCGTCTGCGGGCTTGCGGATCTCGGTGTCGAGCTGGCGGTCCTTCAGGGCGGCCTGTCGCTGGGCGACGAGCTCCTGCGCGGTGAGGACCTCCTGCTGGCGGGCGGCCTGGGCGATCGGGCCGGCGGCTGCGGCCGTGGCGGCCGCGGCGTCGGTCTCGGCCTTGATCTCGGACTGCTTGAGGGCGAGCGTCCGCTGGGCGATCACGATGTCCTGCTCCGCGGCGATACGGCGCTGCTCGGCGGTCCGCTTGGCGTCGGCCTCGGCGATCGTCGCGTCCTGCTGCACCCGTGCCGCCTCGGGACGACCGAGGTCCTGCAGGTAGGTGCCGTCGTCGGTGACGTCCTGGATCTGGAAGGTGTCGAGCACGAGGCCCTGCCCGGTGAGCGCCGACTCCGTCACGTCGGCGACCTGGGTGGCGAAGCTCGCGCGGTCGCGGATGATTTCCTCGACGGTCAGGGTGCCGACGATCGAGCGCAGGGCGCCGGCGAGCACCTCGGTGGTGAAGACCTCGACCTGTCCCTGCTGCGACAGGAAGCGCTGGGCGGCCGCGCGGATGGAGTCCTCGTCGCCGCCGACCTTGACGATGGCGATGCCGTCGACGTTGAGCTTGATGCCCTGCTTCGAGACGGCGCCGCGGATGTTCACCGTGATCCGGCGGCTCGAGAGGTCGAGCTTGCTCAGCGACTGGACGAAGGGCACGACGAAGACCCCACTACCGGTGACGACCTTCTGGCCGGACAGGTCCTGGCTGGTCTTGCCCCGCCGGCCGGTGATGATGAACGCCTCGTTGGGGCCGGCCACCTTGAAGCGGCTGACGATCGCGAGGACGACCAGGACGACCAGGACGACGAGTCCGGCGATCCCGATGACGAGCGGTGAGACTGACATGGTTCCCCTTGGTAGGACGACGGGTGAAGCGGTGGTGTGGTGCGGTCAGAGCGAGTCCTGCGGCGCCGCGGTCGCGACCCGGACCGCGGTCGGCGACAGGGAGTGCGTGACCCGCACCCGGTCTCCGGTGGCGAAAGGGCGGTCGGCGCGGGCACTGACCTTGCGGCGGATGCCGTTGACGGTCACCGACACCTCGCCGAATCCGCCCTCGGGGATGGCCGAGACGACCGTGGCCGAGGCGCCGACGAGATCGGCGCCGGACGGGGCGGCCTGCTCCGGGCCGTTCTTGAGCACCCGGACGAGGTAGCCGGCGCCGACACCGACGGCGAGGCCGACGAGGACCCCGATGACGACCGCCGCCCAGGTCGGCGTCCCCGAGGCGACAGACACGGCGCCGGCCAGGCCGAACGCCCCGGCGAAGCCGCCGAGGGCGGCGGTGGAGAGGTAGCCGTCCGTCACGTCGAGCGACTCGATCGCGCCGTGTGGCAACAGGTCACCGACGACGATCGACAGCACGAGGATGAGGGCGCCGAAACCTCCGATGACGTAGAACGCGACCACGGCCGCACACTCCCTGCACCAGTCCCCGGTCGTGCTGGTCACGACGCGGTCGACGCTTCTGACGTGGGTCCGGCGCCGGACGGCCCCTACCCCGCAGCCACTCCTCCATCGTCGCACCCGATCCGGGTCGAGGTGATCGCGCGCTCCAGGGAACGCGCTTTCACCTCGCGATGTCGAGCAGAGTCAGCCCGAATCGTCCGGGCGGCGATCGGCGGCAGGCCGGAACGGGTAGGAAGACCCCGAGCGAGGAGGTTCGACATGACGTGGGACAAGAGGTCCGACACGACAGTGCACGAGCAGGACCCCTACAACGCCGAGCCGTCGCGGGCCGCGTTGGTGGGACACATGATCACCCCGGCGGACACCTTCTACAGCCGCAACCACGGCCCGATCCCCGCCGTCGCCCCGATCGACTGGCGGTTGCGCGTCGACGGCCTCGTGGACACCCCGCTCCTCCTCAGCCTGGCTGACCTGCGGTCCGGATTCCCGGAGCGGGAGGTCGTCGCGACGATGCAGTGCGCCGGCGCCCGACGGGCCGACTTCCTGCCCGTGCGCGACATCCCCGGCGAGGCGCCGTGGGGGCCGTGCGCCATCTCGACCGCGCGCTGGACCGGCGTGAGCCTCGGCGACGTGCTCGCCGCGGCGGGTCTGCGTCCCGAGACCGCACACGTCTCCTTCGCAGCGCCGGACGTCTCGCAGGTCGCCGATCCGCCTGCGACGTATGGCAGCTCGATCCCCGTCGACAAGGCCCGCTCACCCGAGGTCCTCCTCGCATGGGCGATGAACGGCGAGCCGCTGGCCCGCGTCCATGGCGCCCCGGTGCGCGTCGTCGTGCCCGGCTACATCGGCGCCCGAAGCGTCAAGTGGGTCAGCGCCCTCACTGCCTCTGCGGCCCCGTCCGACAACTACTTCCAGTCCACCGCATACCGGTTGCTGCCCGCCGACGCCGACCCGACGACGTCCGGTCCGGGTGTCGGTTTCTCCCTGGGTCCCGTCGCGCTCAACGCCGACATCCTCAGCCCCGACCCAGGGACCCACGTCTCCCCCGGCGCCACGACGGTCCGCGGCTTTGCGTATGCCGGTGACGACCGGTCCGTCGTCCGCGTCGATGTGTCGACCGACGAAGGGAATAGCTGGCGACAGGCCACGCTCGAGCAGGACGACGGCCCGTGGGCCTGGTGCCTGTGGCAGATCGACCTCGAGCTGCCGCCGGGCGCCGCCCACGTGCTCGCCCGGGCCTGGGACAGCACGGGCGCGTGCCAGCCCGAGTCGGCGGCCGCGCTCTGGAACCCCAGGGGCTACATCAACAACTCCTGGGCCCACCTCGACCTCGTCGTGCAGTGAGCCGGGAACACCGTGGCAGCTGTTGCCGCCTCACGGGTCATGTCGCACCGGGAATTTTGGCCGCTGCCCGAGCGCTGCACCGCGCATGACGACATGGGGTTTGATCGGAAGCGGCAAGATCGGCAGCGCCGTCGCACGGCTCGCGGTGGCGGCCGGTGACGACGTGGTGCTCAGCAACTCGCGGGGACCGGAGACGCTGGCGGACCTCGTCGCCGAGTTCGGTCCGCACGCCCGGGCGGCGACACCGGTCGAGGCGGCCGAGGCCGGTGACGTCGTCGTGGTGACGATCCCGCTCAAGGCCTACCGCAGCGTCCCCGTGGAGCCCCTCGTCGGCAAGGTCGTCATCGACACCAACAACTACTACGCCGCCCGCGACGACCACTTCCCGGAGCTCGACGACGGTTCGACCACCTCGAGCGAGCTGCTGCAGCAGCACCTTCCGCAGTCCCACGTCGTCAAGGCGCTCAACAACATCAACTTCTTGCATCTCGCCGAGCTCGCCCGACCCGCCCGATCCGCCGACCGCAGCGCGCTGGTGATCGCCGGCGACGACGCCGACGCCAAGGCTCGCGTCACCCAGCTCTTCGACCGTCTCGGCTACGGCACCCTGGACGCCGGACCGCTGCACGAGGGTCGGCGCTTCCAGCCCGACACCCCGGCATACGGGATCCCCTACTTCGCCCCGGGCGCCGACCTCTCGAAGGTCGACGCCGCTCGCGGGATCATGCCGCCCTCGTCCCCGACGACGGCTGCCGACCTCACCGCCGCGCTCGCCGCCTTTCCTGCCTGAGCGGACCCGCACGATCCGGGGCCGGCCGGAACGATTCCAAGTCCAGACCTGCGACGCCTTGCCCGACGACCCCAGACGTAGTTGAGTAACAGGCAGACTCGCGACACCGTGAGAAACTGCCAACGGCTCCGGAGGTCAGATGACCACGTTCACGCCCACCCGACGCGTCGTGCTCGGCGGCGGGCTCGCGGCCGCAGCGCTCGTCACGACCGCCCGGAACGCGGGGGCAGCGCCCGAGACGTGGGGCTGGGTGCGCTCCACACTGGCCCGGATGTCGTTGGAGGAGAAGGTCAATCAGCTCTTCGTCCAGAACGTCTACGGCTCCACAGCGACCACTGCCGACGATCGCAACCTGCCGCTCTACGGCGTGCGCACCCCGGCCGAGGTGGTCCAGAAGTACCACCTCGGTGGCGTCATCTACTTCGCGTGGACCGACAGCGTCCAGAACCCCCCGCAGATCGCCGGCCTGTCCAACGGCCTCCAGTGGGCGGCACTCACGCAGCGCAGTCGGGCACGGGTCCCGCTGTCGATCTCCACCGACTCGGAGCAGGGGATCGTGACACGGGTCGGGCCCCCGGCCACCCAGTTCCCGGGCTCGATGGCGCTCGGTGCCGGCCGCAGCACCGACGACGCCCGGACGGCCGCCCGGATCACCGGCGCCGAGCTGCGCGCGATGGGGATCACCACCAACTTCGCCCCGGACGCCGACGTCAACGTCAACCCCCTCAACCCCGTCATCGGGACCCGCTCCTTCAGCTCCGATCCGCAGCTGGCCGCCTCGATGGTCGCTGCCCAGGTCGCCGGCTTCCAGCAGGACGCCGGCATCTCCTGCACCGCCAAGCACTTCCCGGGCCACGGCGACACCGCGACCGACAGCCACGTCGCGTTCCCGATCATCACCCACACCCGGCAGCAGTGGGAGGAGATCGATGCCCCACCGTTCCGCGCGGCGATCGCCGGCGGCATCGACGTCATCATGACGGCGCACCTCAGCTTCCCCGCCCTCGACGACTCGGGCGACCCCGCGACCCTCAGCCGGATCGTCCTCACCGACGTCCTGCGGGGCGAGCTCGGATGTCAAGGCGTCATCATCACCGACTCCTTGGCGATGCAAGGGGTCCGCGACCTCTACGGTGACGCCGAGGTCGCCGTTCGCGCCCTGTCGGCCGGCGCCGACCAGCTGCTCATGACCCCCGCGATGGACGAGGCGTATGCCGCGGTACTGGCCGCGATCCGCAGTGGCCGGATCCCGGCGAGGGACCTCGACGCCAAGGTCACCCGGATGCTGGAGATGAAGGGGCGTCGAGGCCTCGACCGGCACCCTTGCGTCGACCCGCGCGCGTTGTCTGCCGTGGTCGGGACCCCCGAGCACCTCGCTGCCGCCGACGCGATCACCGCCCGGACGACGACCCTCGTCCGCAACGACGGCGGAGCGCTCCCCCTCGCGGTGGCGGGCACGACCGTCCTCGTGACCGGTTACGGCGTCACGACGACGGCCACCCTCGCCGCCGGGCTGGCGCGGTCGGGTGCCGTCACCACGGTGCTGTCCACCGGGTCCTCCCCCACCGATTCCGTTGTGGCAGCTGCGGTCACGGCAGCGCAGGGCCAGGAGGTCATCGTCGTGACGACGTACAAGGCCTGGAACACCGCGGTCGTCGACCCGCGCGCCGGGCAGCAGCGCCTCGTGACCGCCCTCCGCGCGACCCGCAAGCCCGTGGTGGTGGTCGCCGTCGGTGACGCCTACGACATCGCCTATCTCGCAGACGCCCCGACCTACTTCACCACCTACTCCTCCAGCCCGGTCGCGCTGACCGCCGCCGCACGGGTCATCACGGGCGAGGTGGCGCCGACCGGCACGCTGCCCGTCGACATCCCCGTGGCGGGTGACCCCTCGCGGGTGCTCTACCCGTTCGGCCACGGCCTCGGCTACTGACCCACTCACCAGCTCGACCGCCGGGCGACGACCCGTCACCCTGACCCACGACCGATGACCCTGACTCATGACCCGAGAGACTCATCCCCATGACCGGTCTGAACCGTCGCCAGCTCCTGTCCGCCGGCCTCGTGGCCGGACTCGTCCCAACGCTCGCCGCCGTCGGCGCGGCATACGGCGACTCCGGCATGCCGCTGGGCCGCGGTCCGCTCGGGTCCATGACCGACCGCGACAGGCAGGGCGGCGGGAGCGACCACCACGGGAGCGACGTGGCGCCGATCCGCTTCGCCTCGGCGCGAACAGTGCTGCGGGACAGCAGCCCCCGCGCAGCCGGGCTCGACCCGGCTCCGATCGCGGCCGCGGCCGCCCAGGTGCGCGCGTTCGAGACCGCCGCACCGGGAGCACATCCGCTCTACCCCGGTGCGGTGGGGATCATGGGATACCGCGGGACGGTCGTGCAGCGCGATGCGACTGGCCAGGCGCTCCTCTATGCCGACGGGTCGACGATGCTCCCGGAGTCGCAGCGGGTGCCCATGACGACCGGCACGGTCTTCGACCTCGCCTCGGTCTCCAAGCTCTTCACCTCCATCACGGTGGTCCAGCTCATCGAACGGGGTGTCGTTCGGCTCGAGGAGCCGGTCGCCACCTACCTGCCGGAGTTCGCCGCGAACGGCAAGGGGGCGGTCACCGTCCGCGAGCTGCTGACCCACACCTCCGGCTTCGTCTCGTGGCTGCCGTTGTGGAGCGCTCACTCCGACGAGGCTGCTCGCATCAAAGCGGTCATGGACCAGCCGCTCGACAACCCTCCCGGCACGGTCTATCTCTACAGCGACCTCAACCTCATCAGCCTGGGCGTGATGGTCGAGCGGCTGACGGGACAGAGCCTGGACGCCGTCGTTCGTGACCGGATCACCGCCCCGCTCGGCATGAGCCTTACCGGCTACAACCCCGCCGACCGTGAGGGGACTGCCGCCACGGAGTACCAGACCGCCCCGCCGCGGGGGATGGTCCGGGGCGAGGTCCACGACGAGAACGCCTGGTCGCTGGGCGGCGTCGCCGGCCACGCGGGCGTCTTCTCCACGGTCGACGACCTCGCCGTCCTCAGCCAGGCCCTGCTCAACGGCGGCACCTACCGCGGCAACCGGATCCTCAGTGAGGACAGCGTCCGCCGGATGGTGACGGACTTCAACACCGCCTTCCCGGGCGACGCGCACGGGCTCGGCTTCGAGCTCGACCAGCGGTGGTACATGGAGGGCTTGTCCGGCCCGCAGACCGCGGGTCACACCGGTTACACCGGCACCTCGATCGTCATCGACTTCGCCGCCTCGGCCTTCGCGATCCTGCTGACCAACCGGGTGCATCCCTCGCGCAGCTGGGGCAGCACCAACGGTGCCCGCCGCGCCTGGGCGCAGGGGCTCGCGATGGCCCAGCCCGTGCGGCCCTCGGAGGGCCGGACGGCGTGGTTCACCGGGACGACGGACGCGACGACCTCCACCCTCACGGCTCCCCTCCGGTATGCCGCGCCCGCCGGCGGCGCGGCCCTCTCCTTCGACGTCTGGCTCGACCAGGAGTCGACCGACCCCCTGACCCTCGAGGTCAGCGCCGATGGTGAAAGCAGCTGGGCCGCAATGCCGTTCGACCTCCGCGACCGGGGCACCGTGGTGCACACCGACGGGTCCGTGGCGCTCAGCGGCACCCGGCGGTGGATGCAGGCACGCGCCACCCTCCCTGCCGGGACCGACGCCGTGCGGTGGCGGATGGTGACCGACCCCGTGAACCACGGCCGCGGGGTCTACGTGGACGGCGTCCTCGTCGTCGGCCGGGGGATCCTCCTCGACGGCGAGCGTCACCCGGAGGTCTTCGTCGCGCAGGGGTGGGCTCAGGCCAGCAGCTAGCCGGCGGCCATCATCGTTGCCGTCTGGCGCTCGTCCCGGTGGCCGCCGGTCTGACGGCACGGCGAATCAGCTTGTCGCTCAGGGCAGCCGGACCGTTGTCCCGTCCGGCCGCACGAGCAGCGCGAGGTGGTCGGCGCGCAGCGCATCGAACCACGGGGCGTCGCCGCCGCGTGCCAGCAGCGCGGTCGCGTAGACGTCGGCCCAGGTCAGGCTGGGCCCGATGACGGTGGCGGAGAGCAGCCCGGTCGCGGGGTGACCACTGCTCGGATCGAGGACGTGGGCCCCGCGGGCCGCGGTCCCGGAGGTCGCCACGGCCCCGGCCCGGAGCGGGACCGAGGTCAGCAGTCGGCCGCGGTCGGTGGGGTCCTCGACGGCGATCGTCCAGTCCGGTGTGTCGGTGCGGGAGCACGACACGACGACGTCGCCGCCGGCCGAGAGCAGCGCGTCGTACCGGTCCAGCTCGGCCAGGTCGCGGACGAGGCTCTCGAACGCCTCCTCCACCGCCCAGCCCTTGACGAGGCCGCTGGGGTCGAACCGGATCACGCCCTCCGCCGGCAGCCAGGCGGAGAAGGCGCCGTCCGTCCGGGCTGAGGCGTCCTCGCACAGAGCCACGACCTGACGCAGCCGCGGACTCGCATCCGCGACGGCCAGCTCGCCCCGCTGGATCCGGCTGACCGCACTGTCGTTGCGATAGGTGCTGAACTCGGCGTCGTCAGAACGCAATCGCGAGAACGCTGTTCGGACCGCATGCTCAACGGCGCTTCCGGTTGCCTCCGGACCACGGAGGTGCAGGCTGATCGGCAGTCCCATGATCTGTTCGACGAATGCCCGGCGTGGCAGGTCGTCGGACGCGACCAGCGACCCCGGCGCACCGGCATACCGGGGCAGGCTCGTGGGACTCCGCAGATCGCCGCGGTGTGCCGGTTGCGCCGCCGAGAGGTCGGCCGCCGGAACCGTCACAGGTGGGCCTGGTCGAGGGCGGACTGGAGGGACTGGATGTACCCGTCGCTCGTGACTGTGGCACCCGACACGGCGTCGATCTGCGCGCTCTGTGCGGTCGTCACCTCCTGCGCGAGGACGGGCAGCGCATAGGCGTTGATCTCCTGGTCCCGGCCGTTGCCCTGGGGGTACTGCACGGCCTGGGCCTGCGTGATCTTGCCCCCGCTGACGGTGATCTGCACCTGCACGTCACCCCACCGGGTCGAGGCCGTGGCGCCGGTGAACGTCCCGGACACGGCTGCCTGAGCCGTGGTCGAGGGGGCTGCCGTCGTCGGGGTCGCGGCATTCGGAGCCGCGTCATTCGGAGCCGCAGTGGTCGCAGCGGCGGTCGACGTCTGTGACGACGACGGGCCCGTCGTGGTGGTCGTGGATGAGGGGGTCGCCGCCTTCGTCGACGCCTTGGGGGTGCCGATCGGCTTCGGAGAGCCCAGCGCGATCGTCGAGGTGGCGTTGGTGCTGGTGTGGTAGCTGAAGAGCAGGATGAGCCCGCTGAGGGTGCCCATGACGGCGACGATGATCCGGCGCATGACTGTTGCCTCCTAACGGAACTGGACGGACAGGGGACGGTCTGGGGCTACCACGTGAACCGCTCCTGGTGGATGGCGTCGACGGGGACGCCGGCCTCGAGGGCTGCCCGCCGGACCGCCTCCATCCAGGGGTCGGCGCCGCAGAGGTAGACGTCGTGCGCGGCGACGTCGGGGACGATCTGGCGCAGGGCCTGCGCATCCGTGACGTGACCGGCGCTCTGGGGCAGCCAGGAGTCGCGGCCCTGGAGGCGCGGCCCGAGGACGTAGAGCACCCGCGCCCCACGCGCGGCGGCGAGGGACTCGATCTCCTCGCGGAGCACGAGGTCGCCGGTGCTGCGGGCCCGGTAGACGAGGGTCACGTCCCCCGGCGACTGCGGCAGCGACTCGAGCAGGCCCCGCAGCGGTGTGACGCCGATACCGCCGGCCATCAGCAGCACCTTGCGACGCGTGCGCACGCCTTCGTGGAGGCGGCCGTAGGGGCCTTCGACCGCGACGCGGGTCCCGGGACGCAGCCGCGGGAGGAACCCGCTGCCGTCACCGAGGTCCTTCACGGTGATCCGCAGGGTGTCGCTCGTCGGCGCCGCCGAGAGCGAGTAGGGGTGTCCTCGTGTCCATCCCGGCCCGTCGAGGAACCGCCAGGTGAAGAACTGCCCTGCGGCGACGGGCAGGCGGTCCAGGTGTCGTCCGTGCATGACGACCGAGACCACGTCGGCGCTCTCGTGCACCACGGCGACGACCCGCAGCCGGTGGACGAACGTCCGGTAGAGCGGCATACCCACGCGCCAGACCAGGACCGCGGAGGCCGCGGCGATCCAGAGCGACCACCAGTAGACGGTCGCGAGGGACGAGGTGAGGAACTCCTGCCCCGTCCAGAGCTGGTGTGGCAGAGCGAGACCCACCCCGAGGTAGGCGTAGAGGTGAAGCAGGTGCCAGGACTCGTAGCGCAGCTTGCGACGCGCCTTGCGGATGCTGGTCACCGTGACCAGCACGAGCAGCAGCGTGCCAGCCAGCGCGATGAGCATGCCCGGGTAGTTGACGACCAGGTCCCAGGCCTCGACGAGCAGGTTGGCGTTGGCCACGAGGGCGTAGCCGAGGGTGATCAGGACGACGTGAGCCACCATGAGGTTGAAGGAGCTGAAGCCCACCAACCGGTGCCGACGGGCCAGTTCGTCCTGGCCGTAGACACGTTCGACGACCGGCAAGCGCGCCATGAGCAGCACCTGGATGAGCAGCAGGTCCGATGCGACCAGACCGGTCAGCCGGCCGAGGCTCGTGAGCCCGGCGCCGAGACCGGTCAGCGCCTCGAGGCCGCCACCCGCCACCCAGAGGGCGACGACGACCAACATGCTCGCCCAGGTCGCGCACCCGACGACGTCCCGCCACCAGCGCGGTACGGCGGGATGAGCGGCACGGACCCGGGGGGACATCGCCGACCTCGGGGCGACCGTGAGCCACTCGCTCGGGTCGGTCTCGCCCGTCGTGGTGGTCATCCCGCTCCTCAGGCCGTGGGCGCCGGGTTTCCGGACGTCCCTGTGATGAGTTGAAGGATCCACCGTATTTCTTGGTGTCCGCTGTGACCGGTCCATGAGCAGGGACCGAAACGACCGGCCACCGCCACCGTGCGTCACGCCTGGGTGAGCTCCTCCGCCAGCGTGCGCACCCGCCCGGCGATGTCGTCGCGCACCAGCCGCATCCTCTCCATGCCGTCGATGCCCCGCATGGAGGGCTCGTCGGTCTCCCAGGTGACGACCCGCATACCCGGGAGGTGGTCGAGCACGGCCTCCCTCCCCAGGACCACGACGAGGTCGACGGCTCCGAGGACGTCGGGGTCGATCGGCTTCGGAAACTCACCCACCACGCTGATGCCGATCTCCGCCAGCGAGGCTGCGGACTCCGCGTTGATCGTCGCGCCGGGATGCGTCCCGGCAGAGTGCACCTCGACGCGCGAGCCGGCGATGTCGCGCATCAGCGCGGCCGCGAGCTGCGACTTGCCACCGTTCTTCACGCACACGAACAGGACGCTCGGCCGGTCAGACATCTCGTTCTCTCTCCGACGTCACGCTGTCCGCAGGGCTGCCGATCGGGTCGTCGGCGAAGAAGCGCCGCGCCCACAGCGAGACGTAGACCAGGCCCACGAGGACCGGCACCTCGATCAGCGGACCGACGACCCCGGCGAGCGCCTGTCCCGACGTGACCCCGAAGACGCCGATGGCGACAGCGATGGCGAGCTCGAAGTTGTTGCCCGCCGCGGTGAAAGCCAGGGTCGCCGTCCTCGGGTAGCCGAGTCCCAGCGAACGGCCGAGCCAGAACGACCCACCCCACATGAGGGCGAAGTACGTCAGCAGCGGCAGCGCGATCCGGGCCACGTCGAGCGGCCGAGAGGTGATCGTCCGACCCTGCAGGGCGAAGAGGATGACGATCGTGAACAACAGGCCGTAGAGGGCGACCGGCGAGATCCTGGGCAGGAACTTTCCCTCGTACCACTCGCGACCCTTGGTACGCTCGCCGACGGTTCGGGTGAGGAACCCTGCTACCAAGGGGATTCCGAGGAAGACGAGGACCGACTTCGCGATGTCCCACGTCGAGACGGCCAGGTGCTGCGAGGTCAGCCCGAGCCAGCCGGGGAGCACCTCGAGGTAGAACCAGCCGAGGACGGCGAAGGCCCAGATCTGGAAGACGGAGTTGATCGCCACGAGGACGGCGCCCGCCTCGCGGTCGCCGCACGACAGGTCGTTCCAGATCAGCACCATGGCGATACATCGGGCGAGACCGACGATGATCAGCCCGGTCCGGTATGCCGGTGAGTCGGCGAGGAAGATCCACGCCAGCGCGAACATCACCGCAGGCCCCACCAGCCAGTTCAGCACCAACGACGAGACGAGGAGCCATCGGTCCCCGGTCACCGTGCCGATCTCGGTGTAACGGACCTTGGCCAGCACGGGATACATCATCAGCAGCAGCCCGATCGCGATGGGCAGGGAGACCGACCCGACCGAGATCGCCTGCAGCGCCTCATTGAGCCCAGGCACGGCTCGACCGAGGAGAAGGCCGACCGCCATGGCGGCGATGATCCAGACCGGGAGGAAGCGATCGAGGGTCGACAGGCGCCCGAGGACAGGGGTGCCGGCCACGGTGGAGGTGGTCGCATGGGTCATGACCGCACCCCCGTCAGCACGCGCGCCGCGGAGCCGGCCGGTGGCTGGCCCCAGCCAGGTCGTGGAGCACGCCGCTGAGGTCGTCGAACGCCCCGGGCGCGAGCCGGTAGTAGGTGAACCGGCCGCAGGGAGCGGTCAGCACGAGCCCGGCGTCGCGCAGGATCCGCAGGTGGTGCGAGACCAACGTCTGCTTCGCCGCCAGGATCGTCTGCAGGTGGGTCGTGCAGAGCTCCTCGGCGGCGAGGGCCGTGAGGATGCGCCGACGCATCGGATCGGCCAGAGCATCGAGAACCGGACCCACCGCAGTCAGATCAGTGTTCGTTGATATCAGCACACGCTGATTAGATCACCGTTTGCTGAGGCTGGCCAACTGCCGGCGGATCGGATCCGCCGGCGCATCGTCGACCGAGCCCACCTCGGCCAGATCCGGGCCAGCCCTACTGGCGCGGGTGGTCGCGGTAGTAGTCGCGCCACACCAGCCGGTGGATGGGGATGAGGCGAGGCAGCGAGCGAACGCCGGGGATGAACGGCGCGAGGAGCAGGGCCAGGGTGAGGAGCATCATCAGGCCCCAGACCTGCGCGTCGGCGTTGTCGGACGTGGCGAACGGGGGCACCTGGTACCAGAAGGTGTAGAGCCACATCCAGGGCTGCCCGGGGTAGTTCCCGGTCTCGTTCATCATTCCCCACTGGTCGCCGCCGAGGCTTCGCGCCCGGGCCTGGTCCTCGAGGAAGGCGCCGTCGGCGAGCAGGAGCAGCGACCGCGTCGCGTCACTGCCGTAGAACGTGCCCGACTGCGTCAGCGCGCCCTCCAGCCCGCCCGACTGGGCCAGGGAGAGGAACCGGCTGGCGATCTGGGGCACCGGCCCGTAGGTCCCCTTGGCCACCTTGGTGGGGTCGCCGTCCGGGGCGGCCGCCAGCGCGGTGACGTATGCCGTCGCCCACGCCGTCTGCGTGTCGGCGGGTGCGGCATCCCAGGTGGCGAGGGTCGCAGTGAGCCCCGAATCACCGGGGACCATCCGCAACGGCGCGAGCACGAGGTCGTTCGCGGAGTCGACCGGGATCCGGACGCCGGCCCACTTCTGGAGCGAGAACGGACCGAGCTTCTGGCCGTCGGCGGCCGAGTTGTAGGGCGGTCCGTAGCCCGCGCTCGTCGTGGTCCCGGCGAGCTCGCCGGCGGCTGTCGCAATGACGTCGGACGGGGCCGCTGCGGCCCACGTGGTCATCGTCACTGCCTTCTCGTCCGGGGAGGAGAAGGCCGCCGCCAGACCGATGGTGAGCAGGGCGACCACGACGAGGGCGATGACGAACTCCTTGACGAGGTCGTAGGGCCGCGTCGGGAAGTCGTGGGAGTCGGGCGTCTGCGCACTCCCGTGGGAGGCGCCCCCGTGGGAGGTCGTCCGGGACAGGGTGGCGGTCATCCCCATCACCGCCCTTCGCTGCGGGCGAGATCGTCAGGAACGCGGTCGACGAGGTCCAGGGGTGGAACGACGCCGTGACGTCGCACGAGGACGACGTGGAGGACGACGATCACGCCGAGGACGATCGGCAGGAGGATGACGTGCCAGAGGAGCATCTGACCGGGGTCCAGGACGTTGAAGAAGGCGCCGATCCCGACGGAGTTGAGCCCGTCCTTGGCCTGGGTGCTGATCCACTGGGAGTCGAAGTTGGACTGGGAGAGGTAGCCCGTGAAGGCGGTCCCGATCGAGCCGAGGAAGGCGACGACACCCGTCATCCACGTCAGGGTGCGGTTGCCGCGCCAGGCCGCCATCCAGAACTGGCCCCAGAGGTGGATGACCATGAAGGCGAAGAACAGCTCGACGCTCCACAGGTGCAGCGAGTTGACGAAGTGTCCGAGCGAGGCGACGTGCCACCAGGTGGTCCCGCCGATGGCGAGCACGCACCCCGTCACGACGACGACGGCGAGCGCGGCCAGGGTGAGGACTCCGAAGATGTAGACCCAGGAGGAGACATAGACCGGTTGCCGGTCGGGCAGCGCCTCGCCCTCCGGCACGGTGTTGACGATGCGCGTCCGCACCCAGCGCGTCCAGCTGTCGCCGGATCCCGGCGTTCTCGAGGCCGGCTTCTCGTCGGTCGCCGGCGGCTGGGTCGTCCCCGCCACGGGGGTGGTCGGCGGGGTCATCAGACGTCCTTGTCCGGGCTGTCGGGGGAGGGATCGACGCGAACGGGCAAGGGGGTGACGGCAGCGTGGCCGTGACCCGGGAAGGGGAGGACGAGGGCGAGGACGAAGAGGAGGAGCATGGCCCCGACGATCGCGATGTTGGTCACGGAGACGTGGAGCACCCCCCAGTCCACGAATGCCCCGGCGCCATCCTGCTGTGCGAACGCGACCATCCTGCACACCTCCTCGGTGTCACGCGGGTGGTGCCGGCACGGCATCCACCTCGTCGGACCCCACGTTCCTGCCAACCACGAGGCCCGGCACAGGGCATTTGGTCCCCCCGCGGTATGCCGCCGCATGGGTTGTCGCCGCTTGTCGCCGCGCCAACAGGCACGAGCCCCTCGGCAAGGCGCGCTGAGCGTGGGGTCAGCGCGTCGGCCTGCTTGTGCCTGTCGGGCGGGCGGGCGGGCCGTGAGCCGCCCCTGCCGTAGGCTTCCACGGCACAGGGCCTCTAGCTCAATGGTTAGAGCTGCGGACTTTTAATCCGTAGGTTGTGGGTTCGAGTCCCACGGGGCCCACGAACCCGCAGGCCACAGGTTCTGCGAGGACGCTCGTGGGGACACCTGCGGCGCACATGCCGCGACCGCGTGGCCGATCATCGAGGAAGACCGGAG
>NZ_JANXRJ010000075.1 GCF_025353065.1 Lapillicoccus sp. | reverse complement strand
CCGCGACGCCAGCCACCCCCGCCACCAGACCAACCTCACCAGCCGGCCCGAGCCCGGTCCGGCAGGCGTCCGCGACGGCGACGACCGCCGCGACCCGCCGCGGGTCCGGGACCGGCGCCGCGACCCCGCGACCCCGCGACCAGCTCCTCGGCCGCCGCCCGCTCCAACGCATCAGCAACCGCCGCCGCCTGCACCCGCTCAGCAGACTCAGCAACCTCGCCGAACTCGCCAGACTCAGCAGACTCAGCAGACTCGGCAGACTCAGCAGACTCCGGACCGTCAGCGGCAGGCGACGTCTCGCCGTCACCGTCACCGTCACCGCCGCCGACACCGAAGTCCTTGTCCATACCCCCGACACTAGAGCCGACCACCGACAGACCCTTTTCGTCCCGAATTCCCGAATCCTCAAGCGACAGAGATCAATTCGTGTCCCACCAGCCACAGGCCGAGACGCTGTCGAACATCGCCAACGGAGTGCCTGAGCAGGCCGCCCGTAGCCTCGAGCCCATGCGCACCGCCTTCGGCCAGGAGTTCGACGTCCGCGACGGATACCTCAACACCGCCAGCATCGGGGTGCCCCCACGAGCAGCCGTCGAGGCTGTCGAGGCGGCCGTCCGGGCCTGGACCACCGGTGCGGCGCAACCCGCCGACTTCGACGCGTCGGTGCACGCTGCGCGGGCGGCATACGGACGGCTGGTGGGGTTCGAGGTGACGGACGTCGCCCTCGGGGGCTCGACGTCGGCGCTCGTCGCCCTCGTCGCGGCGTCCGTGCCCGACGGCACGCGGGTGGTGGTCGCGCGCGACGAGTTCACCAGTGTCAGCTTCCCGTTCGCGGTCCATGCACATCGGGGCGTGACCGTGACCGAGGTCCCGCTCAACGAGTTGCCCGAGCGGGCCGCGGAAGCCGACCTCGTGGCCGTCAGCGTCGTCCAGTCGGCCGACGGGTCCATGGTCGACGTCGAGACTCTCCGCGTGGTGACCGCCGACACCGGCACCCGGATCGTCCTCGATGCCACCCAGGCCCTCGGCTGGCTGCCCCTCGACCTCGGCTGGGCCGACGCCGTGGTGACCGCCGGCTACAAGTGGCTCATGTGCCCCCGCGGCTCGGCGTGGCTGGCCCTCTCCCCTGCCTTGCGCGCCGAGCTCACCCCACTCGCCGCCAACTGGTATGCCGGAGAGGATCCCTGGGCGAGCATCTACGGCCTACCGCTGCGGCTGGCCCTCGACGCGCGCGCCTTTGACGCGTCGCCCGCATGGTGGTCGCACGTCGCCGGGGCCGTGACCCTCCCCTGGCTGGCGGCGGCGGATCGAGCGGCCGTCCAGGCCCACTGCGCCGGGCTTGCCGACCGCTTCCTCGCCGGTCTCGGGCTCCCGCCACAGCACTCGGCCATCGTCTCCATCGACCTCCCGGACGGCATGGCACGACTCAAGGCAGCCGGGGTCACCGCCAGCAGCCGCAACGGCCGCGTCCGGCTCGCTTTCCACCTCTACACCGACGATGCGGACGTGGACCGTGCGCTCGAGGCCCTCACCCCCCGCTGACCCGCTGCCGAAGTCGCGCATCTGCGGTGAGGTGGCGCCCCCAGGGGCGCGACCTCACCGCAGATGCGGACGTCAGGGGGGTGGGGTGTCGTCCGGTCACACCCCGCGCGGCTCAGGCCGGGAGGGCAACCACCGGCAGGTCGTGCTCCCGGGCCCAGGCCTCCCACTCCGACGCCGTCCGGGTGGCGAACGCGGCGGAGAGGCTGTCCCGCGACCCGTCGACGTCGAGGGTCTCGAGCAGCCGGGCCCGGAAGTGGGGCTCCAGCGCCGCGACCGCGACGTGCCCCTCGCGGGCCGCATAGATCCCGTATGCCGGGTTGTCCCCGGCCAGCGGTCCCCCCGGCTGCGTGAGTCCCCACCGCATGGTGCGAGCCATGCTCTCGGCAGCCGCGCTCAGGGCGACCTCGGTGATGCTACCGACCCCGGTCGTCGCGCACCCGACGAGCAGCGCCAGCCCTTCGGTCACGGCGCGTTCCGCCCCGGCGAGGTCGGCCAGCAGCACGCGCGGCATCGTGTCGGGGTCGAGCAGGCCGACGACCGCCTGGTAGGTGAGGTCGTGCCCCGCGATCTCCGCGTCCGGTGACGGGCTGCCGACGATGGCGACGACGGACAGCCGGGGGTGGGTCGCGTGGACCTCATCCCAGCCCAGCCCGAGGCGCATGAGGGCCGACGGCCGCGAGGACGTGATCAACAGGTCCGCCCTCTCGAGCAGGGCGTGCAGCTGCTCCCGGTGCGCCAGGTCCTTGAGGTCGAGCCGGAGGACCTCCTGCCCGCTGGCCAGCTCGGCGTATGCCGTAGGGCTGGCGTGCGCCATCGGGTCACCGCCGGGGGGCTCGACCTTGGTGACGTGCGCGCCGAGGTCGACGAACCGGGCCGCTGCCACGGGGCCCGGGAGGTTGATTGCGATGGTGACGACCCGACGACCGGCCAACGGGCGCGGGGTCGCCGCGTCGGTCGTGTCGCCCGACGGAGCGGCTGTGGTCGGTGAGGTGGGCGGCATACAGGGCCAGTCCGTTCGTGAGGATGAGAACCGTTGCGGGACTTGGTGGGTCAGAGTTCAGCTCGCAGCTGCGGCTTGACCACCTTGCCGCTGGCGTTGCGGGGCAGTCGGTCCAGCAGGACGATGCCACGCGGGTGCTTGTATGACGCCAGCCGGTCGCGCAGGAACGCCCGCAGGTCCTCGAGCGCGAGGTCCGGCGCCCCGGGGCGCAGGGCGACCACGGCCACGGGCACCTCCCCCCATCGCTCGTCGGCCCGCCCGATCACCGCGACCTCGACGACGTCGGGGTGGCCGGCGATCGCGTTCTCGACCTCGGTGCAGTAGATGTTCTCGCCGCCGGAGATGACCATGTCCTTCTTGCGGTCGACGACCCAGACGAAGCCGTCCTCGTCCTGCCGCACGAGGTCGCCGGAGTGGAACCACCCGCCCGCGAAGGCCTCGGCCGTGGCCGCGGGCGCGTTCCAGTAACCCTTCATCAGCGTCGGTCCGCGATAGACGATCTCGCCGACCTCGCCCTGCGCCACCGGGCTGCCGAACGCGTCGACGACCTGCGCCTGGATCGTCGGGATGACCTGACCGACCGACCCGAGCTTGCGCAGCGCGTCGTCGCCGTCGAGGACACAGGTGATCGGCGACATCTCCGTCTGCCCGAAGACGGCGACGTTGCGGGCCTGCGGGAACGTGTCGGCCATCAGGCGGAGCAGCGTGTCGCTCGCCGGCGCGGCGCCCCAGCTGATGCAGCGCAGGGCGAGGTCCCGGTCGTGGACGCTCGGGTCGGCGCAGACCGCCTGCCACTGGGTCGGCACGAGGAAGACCGAGGTCACCCGTTCGCGTTCCCAGGCGTCGAGCGTGTCCACCGCCGAGAACTCCTTGAGCGGGTGGATGACGGTGCGGACGCCCAGCAGGAAGTTGGGCGCGACCGCGCCGAGCGCCGCGACGTGGAAGACCGGCGCCGCCATGAAGGACACGTCCTCGACCCGGGTCGCGAAGGCGCGGATGCAGGTCAGCGCCTGGCTCGCGAGGTTGACGTGGGTGAGCATCGCGCCCTTGGGGCGACCCGTCGTGCCGCTGGTGTAGAGGATCAGCGCGGTGGAGTCCTCGGGCACGTCGGGCAGGGCGAGGTCGGAGAGAGCAGCTCCCTGCCGGACGAGCGCCTCGAACCCGAGGTGGTCGCTATCCGTCTCCGCCCCCATGACGACGGCGAGACCCAGCGCGGGCACCGCGGCCCGGACAGCTCGGGCCAGCGGCAGGAGCGCGGGCTCGGTGACGATGCCGACGGCGCCGCAGTCCTCGGCCAGGTATGCCGCCTCGGGCGGAGTGAGCCGGAAGTTCACCGGCACGGCGATCGCCCCGAGCAGGTTGAGCGCGAGCACCGCCTCGAAGAACTCGACCCGGTTGAGGGTGAGCAGGAGCACCCGGTCGCCGTCGGTGATGCCCCGAGCGGACATCGACCGTGCCAGAGCGGTGCTGCGCTCGTGCAGCTGGCGCCAGGACGTCGCCACCCCGAGGTAGTGGAATGCCGCGGCCTCGGGCCGCATCGTCGCGTGGGTCTCGACCCAGGTCATCCAGTGGTTGCGGCCGGCCCGCAGCGGCATGACCCCGATCGGCGCTCGGGCGGTCGGCGCTGGGGTGGTGCCCACTGGGGCGGTCGGCGCTGGCAGGGTGGCCGCTGCGACCTCCGGGTGCTCAGGCCGGGGCATGGCGCCGAGTCAGCAGGGCGGTGACCCGATCGCCGAACTCCGTTGACACGAGCAGCTCCTGCTGCCCTCGGCCCTCTCGGGCGATGGCCTCCCCGATGCCGTGCAGCGACGCCGCGCGCAACGCGGACTTGGTCAGCTCGACGGCCCGACGGGGCGCGGCTGCGCAGCGTCGGACGGCCGCTTCGACGAGTCCGTCGAGCTCGTCGAGGCTCGACGCGGCCCCCGCGACGAGGCCGCTCGAGGCGGCCTCGGCAGCCGGCAGCGGGCGACCGAGGAGGATCAGCTCGTTCGCCCGCGCCCGGCCGACGGCCGCGCTGAGCAGCAGGCTCGAGCCCCCGTCCGGCATTAGGCCGATCGAGAGGAACGACTGCAGGAAGTAGGCGTCGGGGCCGGCATACGCGAGGTCGCAGGCGAGGGCGAGGGACATCCCGATGCCGACCGCGGCGCCGTTGACCCTCGCGATGACCGGCACCGGCGCGTCCACGACCGCGGTCACGAGGCGACCGGCGCCGTCCATGATGGCGTCGGGGTCGGCCCCCTCGGCGGAGACCTCGGTGAGGTCGGCTCCCGACGAGAAGGCGCGGCCCGCGCCGGTGACGACGACCACCCGCACGGCGAGTTCCGTTGCGGTCGAGCCGAGCTCGCGGATGAGGGCAGCGGTGGTCGCGCCGGTCAGGGCGTTCATCCGCGCGTCGTTGTCGATCGTCAGCCGGAGCACGCCGCCGTCGAGCTCACGCCGCAGGTCACCGGCGTCGGCACCACCACCACCGCCGCCGTTCACGCGACCTCTTCGTAGGTGCCGCCCGCGGCGGCGCGCTGCACGAGCGAGTCGGGCGGCAGGAAGCGATCGCCGTAGAGCGCCGCGAGCTCGCGGCTCCGGTCGACGAAACCCTGGAGGCCGCCGGGGTACTGGTCCATGTATCGGGCCACTCCCCCGGTCCACGCCGGGAAGCCGATGCCGAGGATCGAGCCGACGTTGGCGTCGGTCGAGCTGTCGAGCACTCCCTCGTCGAGGCACTTGGCCGTCTCGAGGGCCTCCGCGAACAGCATTCTCTCCTTCATGTCGTCGAAGGGGATCGATCGCCAGCCGCCCGCGGGCCGGAAGGCGTCGAGGCCGGGCCAGAGACCGGCTCGCCGGCCGTCGACGTAGTCGTAGAAGCCGGCCCCCGTGCTGCGTCCCGCCCGGCCGAACTCGTCGAGCATCCGGTCGGTCACCGCGTCCGCCGGGTGCGGCGTCCAGGTGCCGCCGGCCGCCTCGAGGGCGGCACGCGACTCCGCGCGGATCCGGCGCGGGAGGGTCAGGGACAGCTCGTCCATGAGCGCGAGCACCGCTGCGGGATAACCCGCCTGGGTCGTCGCCTGCTCGATCGACGGGGGCGCGATGCCCTCGGCGAGCATGGCCAGGCCCTCGCTGGTGAAGGTGCCGATGACCCGGCTGGTGAAGAAGCCGCGGGAGTCGTTGACGACGATCGGCGTCTTGCCGATCTGGCCGGCGAAGGCCAGCGCACGACCGAGCGCGGCGTCCGACGTCTGCTCCCCGCGGATGACCTCGAGCAGCGGCATCTTGTCGACCGGGGAGAAGAAGTGGAGGCCGATGAAGTCGGTCGGGCGACCGACTGCCTTGGCCAGCAAGGTGATCGGCAGAGTCGAGGTGTTCGACCCGAGCAAGGCGTCGGGCGCAACGACGGGTTCGATCTCGGCGTAGACCTGCGCCTTGACCGCAGGGTCCTCGAAGACCGCGTCGATCACGAGGTCGGCGCCGGCCGCTGCCGCGGGGTCGGCCGTCGCGGTGATCCTGGCCAGGAGCGCATCGCCGTCCTCCGCCGAGGACCGCCCGCCCTCGACGGCCTTGGCGACGAGCTTGGCGGAGTAGCCCTTGCCGCGGTCGGCCGCCTCCTGGCTGACGTCCTTCAGCACGACCTCGATGCCGGCCTTGGCGCTGACGTAGGCGATGGCCGCGCCCATCATGCCGGCCCCGAGGACGACGACCTTCTGCACGGGCCGCGCGTCGGCAGTGGCGAACTGCTTCGCCCGACCGTTGGCCTTCTGCAGGTCGAAGAACATGGCCCGGATGAGGTTCTTGGCCGTCTGGCTGCCCGCGAGCCCGACGAAGTAGCGGGTCTCGACGACGTGCGCGGTGTCGATGTCGACGATGGCCCCCTCGACCGCCGCGCTCATGATCGCGCGCGGCGCGGGGTAGGGCGCTCCCTTGAGCTGCTTGCGCAGCATCGCGGGTGCCGCCGGCAGCAGTGCGGCCAGCTTGCCCGAGGTCGGGGTCCCTCCCGGCATCCGGTATGCCGGGTCGTCCCAGTGCTGGATCGCGTCGGGATGGGCAGCGATCCAGGCCTTCGCGGCCGGGACGAGGTCGTCGACGGCCGGGACCACCTCGTCGATGATGCCGAGGTCCAGTGCCGCGTCGGGGCGCAGGCGTTGGCCCTGCAGGAGCAGGCCGGTCAGGGCCGGGAGGACACCCAGCATCCGGACGCTGCGCACGACACCACCGGCGCCCGGCAGCAGCCCGAGAGTGACCTCGGGAAAGCCGATCCGGGAGGAAGCCACGTCGGCGGCGATCCGGTGGTGGCAGGCCAGAGCGATCTCCAGCCCGCCCCCGAGAGCAGCCCCGTTGATCGCGGCGACGACGGGACGGCCCAGCGTCTCGAGGTCACGCATCGGCTTCTTGATCGCGGCGGTCCGCGCCATCGATCGGGCCGCAGCCTCGGGCCCGCTCTCGAGGTGCAGAAGGTCGGTGAGGTTGCCTCCGGCGAAGAACGTCTTCTTCGCCGAGGTGATGACGACACCGGTGACGGAGTCCTTCTCCTCGACGAGACGCGCGACGACCGCGGCGAACGAGGCGAGGTGGTCGGCGTTCATGGTGTTGGCCGAGGCGTTCGGGTCGTCCATGGTGAGGACGACGACGCCGTCGGCGTCGTGGTGCCACCGGATCGTGTCGGTCATCACGCACCCACGCGTTCGATGATCGTCGCGATCCCCATGCCGCCGCCGACGCAGAGGGTGGCGAGGGCATACCGGCCGTCGGTCCGCTCGAGCTCGTCGAGCGCGGTCCCGAGGATCATCGCGCCGGTGGCCCCGAGCGGGTGTCCCATCGCGATCGACCCGCCGTTGACGTTGATCTTGTCCATCGGGATGCCGAGGTCCTTGGCGAGCTTCATCGGCACCGCGGCGAACGCCTCGTTGACCTCGAAGACGTCGATGTCGGCGACGGTGAGCCCGGCTCGGCGCAACGCCTTCTCGGTGGCGGGCGTCGGCCCGGTCAGCATGATCGTCGGGTCGGAGCCCGTGACGGCGGTCGCGATGACCCGCCCTCGCGGCCTCAGCCCGGCCCGCTCCCCCGCCTCGGCGTTGCCGATGAGCATCAGCGTGGCGCCGTCGACGATGCCGGACGAGTTGCCGGCGTGGTGGACGTGGGTGATCTTCTCGACCCAGTGGTACTTCTGCAGCGCCACGGCGTCGAAGCCGCCCTGGTCGCCGATCTTCGCGAACGACGGCTTGAGCCTGGCCAGGGTGGCCCCCGTCGTGCCGGCCCGGATGTGCTCGTCGCGGTCGAGGACGAGGACCCCGTTGTCGTCGCGGACGGGCACGATCGACCCGTCGAAGAGGCCCTTGTCCCAGGCCCGGGCGGCGAGCTCCTGCGAGCGGACGGCGAACTCGTCGACCGCGTCCCGGCTGAAGCCCTCGATCGTCGCGATGAGGTCGGCGCCGATGCCCTGCGGCGCGAACGAGGTGTCGTAGTTGGTCGCGGGGTCCTGGGCCCAGGCGCCGCCGTCGGAGCCCATCGGGACCCGCGACATCGACTCGACGCCGCCGGCGAGGACGAGGTCCTCCATGCCCGACATGATCTTCTGCGCCGCGAGGTTGACGGCCTCGAGCCCGGAGGCGCAGAAGCGGTTGACCTGCAGGCCCGCGACGGTCTCGGGGAGACCGGCCGCCACGGCCGCGACCCGAGGCAGGACGGAGCCCTGCTCGCCGATCGGCGACACGATGCCCATCACGATGTCGTCGACCTGTGAGGGGTCGAGCCCCGGGTTGCGCTCCCGGATGGCGGCGATCAGGCCCATCACCAGCGAGATCGGCTTCGTCCCGTGGAGCGAGCCGTCCTGCTTGCCGCGGCCACGCGGCGTCCGGACCGCGTCGAAGATCAGGGCCTGTGGTGTGCCGCTCGCCATCGAGTTCCTCCTCCATCGGTCGCCACGCGGCGACGAATGCTGATTAACTTAAGCCGCCTAACTGAGCGTGTCAAGATGAGTATCTGGGGTTACGCTGAGCGAAGGTTCGTTCATCACGGGTCTAGTTCACGACGGGTCGGGATGGGGTGGCGATGACGGAGACGAGACAGCGCGTGGTCGGGCCGCCTTCTTCCCGGAACGGCCGGACTGTCCGGACAGCCCGCCCGAGCGACCGCAAGGACCAGATCGCCGAGGCGGCGGCCGTGGCCTTCGGTCGTCGCGGTTACCACGCCGTCGGGCTCAGCGACATCGCGGCCGAGGTCGGCATCTCGGCCCCCGCCCTCTACCGCCACTTTCCCAACAAGTACGCCCTCTTCGCCCACGTCGCGGTCGCCGAGATGGCCAGCCTCGTCGCCGTCGCCACCGACCCCGCGACCGTCCCCGACGCCGACGCCGACGCCGACGCCGACGCCGACGACCACGCCGACGCCGACGCCGCGCGAGTGCTGCGGGCGATCACCCGGGGCACGGTGGCGCACCGCGACCACGGCAGCCTCTACCGGTGGGAGGCCCGGTTCCTCGACGACACCGATCGGGCCCTCCTGCGCGACCGCACCCGGGCCCTGCGGGCCTGCCTCATCGGGCCCCTGCGGCGCGCCCGTCCCGAGCTGACCGAACGGGACGCGATCGTGCTGACGGCCGGCGCCCTCGGTGTCGTCGCCAGCGTCACGACCCATGACGTGAGCGACGAACGCCTCGAGGACGTCCTCGTCGGCCTCGCGACCCACCTGCTGACGACCCCGCTGCCGCCCGAGCCGGACAGTGACGACGAGGCGACCCCGTGGCACCCCGGCCCCCGCCCCCGCGCCAAGCGCGAGCTGCTGGTCACCGAGGCGCTCAAGGCCTTCGACCGGCTGGGCTACCACAGCGCCACGCTCGAGGAGATCGGCGGCGCGGTCGGGCTCAACGCCTCGAGCGTCTACCGCTACTTTCCGACGAAGGCCGCGCTTCTCACGGCAGGACTCGAACGGTGCACCCACCAGATCGACGCGGTCACCGAGGCGGCGCTCGTCGACGCCGCCGGTCCGGAGGCTGCCATCCGGGCCCTGACCGCGGCATACGTGCGGCTGTGGTTCCAGCGTCCGGAGGTCATGTCCGTCTACGCCACGCAGGTCGGCAACGTCCCGGCCGAGCACCGCGAGGACCTGCGCCAGGCGCAGCGCGACCACCTCGACGAGTGGGTATGCCTGGTGCGCGAGGTGCGTCCGACGCTGCCCATCGCCCTGGCGAAGCTCCGGGTGCAGGCCGCCCTCTCCGTCGTCGTCGACGTCGGGCGGCTGCTCCACTTCGACCCTCGCCCGTCGGCCCGGGCGCGCGTCGAGGCCCTCGCCGTAGCAGTCCTGCTCGCCCCCTGACTCGCCAACCGTCCACCAGCCGCCACCACCCCAGCCCCGACCCAGCCCCGACCCGAGGAGAACGACCGATGTTGCTCGAGCTCACCGACGAACAGCGCGACTTCGCCGCGTCCGTTACCGACTTCTGCACGAAGGAGGCGGGCAGCCGGGAGCAGCGCGACAAGCTCACCGACGGCGGCCGGCAGCCGCACAGTCTCGACATCAACCGCAAGATCGGAGCTCTCGGCTGGGCCGGCATCCGGGTGCCGGAGGAGTACGGCGGCGCCGGCGGCAACCACGTCGACATGTGCCTGCTCCTCGAGGGGACCTCGCGGGGCATGCTGCCCATCGGCGGGATCGGCCCGACCCTGATCGTCGGCAACGCCTACGCCCACTTCGGCAGCCCGGCGCAGAAGAAGGCCGTGCTCGGCAGCATCGTCGACGGTGACGCCCAGGCCATCTCGATGTCCGAGCCCGGCGCGGGCTCCGACGTCGCGGCCATCACCTGCCGCGCCGAGCGGACCGAGACCGGTTGGCGGATCAACGGCCAGAAGACCTGGTGCTCCAACGCGCACTACGCGAGCCACCTCCTGCTCGTCGCCCGCACCTCCAAGGAGGCGAGCAAGCACCAGGGCATCACGATGTTCCACATCCCGCTGCCGACCCCCGGGCTGGGGATGCGCAGCATCGACACGATGGGCGGCCGTGAGGTCAACGACCTGTTCTTCACCGACTGCGACCTCCCCGCGGACGCCGTCATCGGCGAGGTGGGTCAGGGCTGGCGCCAGCTGATGACCGGTCTCAACACCGAGCGGCTGATCCTCGGCGCGATGATGATCGGCACCGCCCAGCGGGCCTTCGACGACTGCCTGACCTTCATCACGACGCGGGAGCAGTTCGGCCAGAAGGTCGGCCAGTTCCAGGTCCTTCGCCACCGGATGGCCGATCTCGCGACCGAGATCGAGGCCACCCGCCTGCTCGTGTATGCCGTGGCGCGCCTCGCCGACGCCCAGCCCGACAAGGTACTGGCCCGGGAGGCGTCCATGGTCAAGCTGAAGGCGACCGAGGTCGCCAAGCGGGTGGCCCTCGAGGGGATGCAGATGATGGGCGGCTACGGCTACGCCACGGAGTTCGACATGGAGCGGCACGTGCGCGTGACCCTCGTCTCGACGATCTACGGCGGCACCAACGAGATCCAGCGCGACATCATCGGCAAGACCTTCGGCCTCTGACCGGCCCGCCGCCCGAGCCGCCCCCGCGACAGACCCCGCTTCCTGCGCCGCCCGCCCCCGCGGTTCGCCGGGGCGTGGCGGGGGCGGGGTCTGAGTGGGTCTGACATCCTTGCGCGGTGCCCGACGTCTCGCCCAAGGACCGCTTCGTCACCGTCTACGGCCGTAACCCGGTCATCGAGGTGCTCGACGACCACCACCTGACCGTCGACAAGGTCGTGCTCGCCGAGGGGGCCCATGGCCACGGCATCGGCGAGATCCTCGGGCTCGCCCGGGACCGGGGGGTGCCCGTCCAGCGGGCCAGCGCCGAGCGGGTGAAGAAGCTGGCCGGTAACGGTCGTCAGGACCAGGGGGTCTTCGCCGACGTCGTCGCGCCGAGGATGCGCCCTCTGCAGGACGCCCTCGCCGACCCGGACCTGCACCGTGTCGTGCTCGTCGACGGGGTGACGACCCCGGGCAACCTCGGCATGATCCTGCGGACCGCGACCGCGGCCGGCATCGACGGGATCGTCGTGCCGCGGCGGGGCGTCGCGTCGATCGACCCGATGGTCGTCAAGGCCTCGGCGGGCGTGGCCTTCCGGGCGCCGATCCTCAAGACGGGCACCGCGGCGGAGGCCGCCGACTGGCTGGCCGCGGCGGGGTTCCACCTCGTCGGCCTCGCGGCGGACGCGCCGTCGACGATCTTCGACGTCGAGCTCCCGGAGAACGTCGTCCTCGTCCTCGGGGGCGAGACGGACGGGATCGGCCCCGAGGTGGCGGCGCACGTCCGGTCCTGGGTCTCGATCCCGATGGCCGGTGGCGTCGAGTCGCTCAACGTCTCGGCCGCAGCGGCCGTGGTCTGCTTCGAGCTCGTCCGTCGGGCCGCGCGCCGCTGAGCCGGACGTCCTCGCCAGCCCCCGGACGACCTGGGTCAGGAGCCGTGGTCAGGCTCCCCAGCGGTCGGCGAGGGTGCGCACGACCTTGATGTCCCGGGTGGTGGACACCCGTCCGGTCAGCTTCTCGATGCGCGCGTTGCTGAGGGTCGCCGAGTGCGACGGGACGTCCAGCCAGAGGATGACGTGGTCGGCGTGCACGGCCGCCCGCTCCCCCTCCCGGTCCCAGGCGTCGAGGACGGTGGCGGCGGCCGGGTCCGGGAGGCCGTCGAGGAAGGCGACATGGACCCGGGCGTCCGCCGACAGCGGGGAGGGACGGAGGTCGACCGCGGTCGCCGCGGCCCGGAGACCGGACGGAGACCGCACCGCGACCGGGACATCGAAACCGAACTCCTGCGAGATGACGTCGTGCAGCCGGTCCGCGACCCTGGCGGCCGAGCGCAGCGGCGTCGTCACCCGGAGGTTGCCGCTCGCGATGTGGGTCTCGACGTCGTGGAAACCGTTGTCCGACAGGTGGTTTCGCAAATGCGCCATGGTCATCTGGCGTCGGCCGATGTTGACGGCACGGAGGAAGGCGACGTAGGTCGGCATACCGCGAATCCTCTCAGCCCTCACGGCAGGGTCATCGTGCCCCGGCCCAGCTCGAACACGCTGCCGCCGACCCGGATGGTGCCGTCCTCGTCGACGTCGAGGTGCAGCTCGGACGGCCGGTGGATCGCGTCGCCCTGCCGGACGACGCGGTGGATCCCCCGGTCGCCGCGCAGGTGGAACCAGCCCCCGAGGTTGGCGCACGCCGACCCGGTCGCGGGGTCCTCGACGACGCCCGACCCCTGACCGAAGAACATCCGCGCCTCGATCGACTCGCTCCCGGTCGGAGCCCACAGATAGATCTGCGACTCCCCCAGCGAGGACCGGCCGTGGCGAGCCAGCAGGGTCATGTCCGGCAGGGCGCGCCGCAGCGCCGCAGCCGAGACGAGCGGCAGGACCAGCTGCTCGACGCCGGTGTCGATCCAGGTGGCGTCCCCGTCGAGGTCGCCGACCGTGAGCCCGACCATCGCCGCGAGCTCGTCCGGGGTCGCTCCGGCGGGCCGGCCGGACGGCGTGGCAGGGGCTTCCAGGGTCCACCGTCCGTCGCTGAGGGCGACGGCCACGCGGCCGGCCGGCATACCGAGGACGACGGAGTCACGGCCGCACAGATCGGCCACCACGGATGCCGTGCCGAGGGTGGGATGGCCGGCGAACGGCATCTCGTAGCTCGCCGTGAAGATCCGCACGGTCGCGTCGACCTCGTCCGACCGCACACCACCGCCGGTCCCGGTGACGAAGGTCGTCTCCGAGAGGTTGAGCTGGCGGGCGAGGGACTGCATCTGGTCGCCGTCCAGGGCGCCGGCGTTCTCGAAGACGGCAAGCGGGTTGCCACTGAATGGATTGTGACTGAAGGGGTCGTCGTCGACGGTGAAGACGTTGACGATCCGGTAGGCGAGATCCATGGTGGCGAGCCTCTCAACCCGGTGGGGGACACACAACCGTCCGGGGGGTCACGATGTGACCGCCACCTCGAGCCGGAAGCCCACGCCACGGACCGTCAGGAGGTAGCGCGGGTGGGCAGCGTCGTCGCCGAGCTTGCGCCGGAGGGCACCCACGAGCACGTCCAGCGACTTCGACGACCCGATCCAGACGTTGCCCCAGAGCTCCTCGACGAGTCGCGAGCGGGTGACGACCCGGCCCCGCTCGCGCGCGAGGATCACCAGGAGGTCGAACTCCTTGTGGGTGAGCAGCAGCTCCTCGTACTGCAGCCAGGCCCGCTGTTCCGACCGGTCGATGAACAACGGGAAGAGCTGTGGCTCGACCGGGTGCGGCAGCCGCAGGAGCGCCCTGATGCGCGCGAGGACCTCGGCCTTGTGGAAGGGCGCCGCGAGGTAGGCGTCGGCGCCGGCGTCGAGGCTGCGGACCGCCTCGGACTCCCCACCACGGGTGGACAGCATGAGCACCGGCGTCGACCGTCCCTCGACGCGGAGACGGCGGGTCACCTCGAGGCCGTCCAGTCCCGGGAGCCGGAGGTTGAGCACGAGCAGATCGATGGAGGGGACGGGCAGGCCCCCGAGCGTCGGCCACTGGTGGTCCAGGGCGCTGGCCAGGGCAGCCGGGCCGGTGGTCAGGACCTCGACCGAGTAACCCTCGTTGCGGAGGGCGAGGGAGAGCGGCTCCGAGATGGCGTCGTCATGCTCCCCGACGAGGACACGAAACATGACATATGACGACAGCGGCCTTCACGGCACTTTCCGCGCAAACGCCCCCACTATCTCCCGCGTTCCTCTACCGCTGTGCGACTGTCGTTGCCGGCCTCGGGTGGTTCACGTCGGTGTGCTCGCCCTGTCCCTGGCCCTACGCTCGTCGGGTGACGACCCCTGCCTCGCGTGACGGCGAGCCGACCGGACACCTCGTGCTGCTGCGCCACGGCGAGACGGAGTGGTCGAGGTCGGGGCGGCATACGGGTCTGACTGACGTCCCCCTCACCGCGGAGGGTCGTCAGGCCGCACGTCGGGCGGGGACGCTCCTCGAGGGACGCCGCTTCGCCCGCGTCATCGCCTCCCCCCTGCAACGCGCCCAGCACACCGCGGAGCTCGCGGGGCTGGCGGACCTCGCCGGTCCGGCCGGGATCGAGACCGACGTGCGACTGGTGGAGTGGGACTACGGAGGCTACGAAGGGCTGACGACGACCCAGATCCGGGTTCGCCTGGGCCGTCCCTGGACCGTCTTCGACGACGGGGTCGTGCCGGGCGCGACACCCGGGGAGAGCATCGAGGCCGTGGCCGCTCGCGTCGCGGCGGTGCTCGCCGGGATCGCCGGCGACCTCCAGGACGGCGATGTGGCTCTCGTCGGGCACGGGCACTGCCTCCGGGTCCTGGCCACCGTCTTCCTCCGCCAGGAGGTCCGGATGGGGGCCCAGCTGCTTCTCGATGCCGGCTCGGTGAGCGTCCTGGAATACGAACGGGAGCAGCCCGCGATCCGCTCGTGGAACCAGGTCGCGCCCGTCTGACCTGCGCGGACACGCATCCCTCTCGGGTGAGCGCGATTGGCCGGCTCGGCGGTGACATCGTGGCCACAAGGCTGATGACACGGACCTGACCATTGCCTGAGAGTTGAGGCGAGAGACCGTGTGAGGGAAAGTGGGCACGTCATTTTCTGAAGCAGGAGGGGGAAAGCGCATGGAGTGTCAGCGCTGCCGTGCCGCGACGTCGGAGGCCTCGCGTTTCTGTCACATCTGTGGCAACGATCTGCGGAGCGCCGACGGAGAGCGGCGTCAGTCGTTCGCGGCCAGACCGGACGAGGCCGTCGCGTCGTTCGCGCTCGTGTCCACGATCATGCCGAGGAGCTCGGGCCAACGCCCGCAGACCTACAAGCTGGCCCTGATCATCTCGCTCTCCGCTGCGCTCCTGGCGGCGATCTTCGGGGCACTGCCGATCGCGCTGCTCATCGCCGCGTTCGCGATCCCGATCGTCTACATCGTCTACATCTACGACGTGAATCTCTGGGAGGACGAGCCGGTCACCGTCACGGTGGCGGCGTTCGTCGTCACCGGCGTCCTCGCGGTCCTGTTCACGTTGCTCTGGACCAGGGTGTTCCCGCTCCAGCCCACTCTCGGGAGCATGTTCGGCGGGACGACGGGACCGCAGGTCCGCGATCTCCTCGTCCTCCTCGTCCTCGTCCCCGTCGTCTCGGAGATCCTCAAGCAGCTCGGGCCGCTGTTCCTCGCGAGCCGTCCGAAGTTCGACGACCTCATGGACGGCCTGACCTTCGGGGTCATCTCGGGCGTCGCCTTCTCGGCCTTCGAGACCATCGTCCTCCACGGGGACCTCATCACCGCCGGGCCGCAGGGGACGACCAACTCCGGCCTCTGGATGGCGATCGTCTTCACCGAAGGCTTCGTCAAGCCCCTCATCTACGGCACCGCGACCGGTTTGGCCTGCGCGGAGTTCTCGGGTCTCGGCAAGGGCTACGACGGCTTCACGCCCCGCTACTTCGCCGCACTCGGGCTGGCGGTGGTCGCCAACATGCTCTATCAGGCGGGCGTCTTCCTGCTCGGTTTCGTCGGCACCCAGCCGCTCGGGCAGATCCTGGGCGTCATCTGGGGACTGATGATCCTCGGCCTGCTCATCCTGCGGCTGCGCAACGTCCTCCACCTGGGCCTGCTCGAGTCCGCCCTCGAACGTGCCGCTCGGGACGGTGGGGTCGGCGCCCACGGTGAGCTCGGCTTCTGCCCGCAGTGCGAGATGCCGCTGCTGGTGGACGCCGGGTTCTGCGCCGTCTGCGGGACCTCGCTGCGCGCCAAGGGTCAGGGTGTCCACGTCCATGCGGAGGCCGCCAGCGGCTCGGTCGAGACCACGACAGGGGACCAGGCATGAGCAACCCGCCCGGCCAGCAGCCGCAGTACGGCCAGCCGCCGCCGCCGCAGTACGGCCAGCCGCAGCCGCCGCAGTACGGTCAGCCGCAGCCGCCGCAGTACGGCCAGCCACCGGGCAACCCGGGGCCAAGTCCCGCAGGCCCCCGCGGGTTACGGACCCCAGGGTGGCTACGCTGCCGGCCCGATGGGACCGGGCAGTGCGGGTGGTCCGAGCGATCAGCGTCCGGGTGGTCCGCAGCCTCGGGCCAGCAACAGCAAGATCCTCGGGATCGTGCTCGCTCTCGTCGCCGTCTTCGCACTCGTCGGCGGGGTGATCATGTTCGTCAGCACGAAGTCGACCACCACGCCGCTGGACCAGCCGGTCATCTCCCAGCCCACCGACCAGCCCACCGATCAGCCGACCGACCCCGCCACGCCCACGACCGACCCGCAGTCGGGAACGACGGTCACCCTCGCCGGAGGCGTCACGGCCACGCTGCCCAACGACAGCTGGAAGGTCCAGGACCAGGTCACGGGCGGCGCGGTGATCATCAATGCGGCAGCCAACGTGTATGTGCAGATCCAGGCCCAGACCGGGCAGAGCACCGACCCGCTCACCCTCTGCGGCGTGCTCCAGGACGCCGCGGCGAAGGGCCTGGCCAACCTCCAGAAGACTCCTTGCACGTCCGGGAGCGACGTCGGCCGCGTCAAGACGGCCACGGGCAGCATCGTCGGGACCTACGCCGGGAAGAACGGCTCGTCCGAGCTCGGGACGATCCTGCTCGCCGGTGTCCGGGACCACGGGCTGGTGACCGGCATGCAGGTGCTGTTCGGGGTGAAGAAACCCCCGTCGTCGACGGTCCTGAAGGAGGCGTCCGGCATCTGGGCCTCCGTCATCGCGTCGCAGAACGCCGCCTGACCGGGGACCGCCCGACCCGGGACTCGCGGACGAAGCGGTGGTCACCCTCGAGGAGGCCACCGCTTCGTGGTCATCGGGCGCGGGTCCGGGGCGGTTTGACGACGGTGACGTCCCAGCGGCGGGGGGCGCCCACGGGCCGGGGCCCCCCGGGGACCTCGTCGCCGGGGAGGGGGTCCGGGTCGGGTGCCCAGGTGGCCGGTCCGGCGTCCCCGAAGACGGCGTAGGAGGACATCGCGCCGGTGCTGAAGCGCGGCCCGTAGCGGACGCCCTGGAGTCCCACGGAGTGGAGCGCTCGGGCCCAGGCCTGCGGCACGGCATACGGCACCATGGTCTCGAGCTCGCGCGTGACGCCGAACCCGGTGGCCTGCGCGGCCTGGAGGTCGGCCAGTCGACGGGTGTCGGGGACCCGGAGACGCGAGACGACGGACTCCTCGAGCAGGCTGGCGGGGATGGTGGTGCAGCCGACGAGCACCGGCCCCAGGCGTTCGCGCAGTGCCGTGAGGGGGCTGCCCGCGAGGTAGCAGGTGCCGTGCGGCACCGGGAGGTCGAACCGCCCACCCGTGCTGCTGAACCACCACGGTCCGTGCTCGCGGCGGTGCGCCCGGTGCAGCGGCTCCTCCGCCGTCAGGTCGTATGCCGGGAACCCCGTGAGCGGTAGCGCCGGCTGCCGCTGGGCGACCTCCTCCCGGTCGGTCACGCGGCCCACCGCACCGCATCCGCCTCCGCTGCCATCACGACGAGGTCGACCGCAGCCTGCGACGACCGGTGGAGGACGAGATGGTCGACGGCGCTGTGGCCCGAGAAGACCGGGGTGGGCGTGGTCAGCCACGAGGCGATCGTCCAGCCGTCGGCGCCGGCCCGGCCGAGGATGCCGACGGCGTCGACCACCCCCGGTCTCACCTCGGCGTTGCGGCCGAACTGGAGCAGCGGGTAGAGCAGGTGTCCCTCCGCTGTGCGGCAGGCCAGCAGGGTGCCGCGGCGGACCCGGTCCGCGAGCGCCTGACGACTGACGCCCAGCCATGAGGCGAGGCCGCTCGTGTCGTAGAACGGTCCGAACGCCGTGTCGTAGGGGTGCACGCCGGGCAGCGCAGCGACCATCCGGGCGGCGAGCTCGTCGAGGTCACCGAGTGAGCGCAGGCTGCGGCCCTGGACGGCCAGCTCGGTCGCGCGTCGCTCGAGCCGGCGTTCGATCGCGTGGAGCAGCTCGCCCGTCGCCACCGCGTTGCGTTCGCTGACGGGTGTCGCGGCGTCGTTCGGCATGGGCCCTCGCTTCCGAGCTGTCGGTGCTGTCGGTGCTGACCCGGCGCGTCAAGGGCGTCAAGGTCTG
>NZ_JANXRJ010000055.1 GCF_025353065.1 Lapillicoccus sp. | reverse complement strand
GCCGGTTATAACCGGCGTCAACCCCCTTGACGCAGCGTCAACCCCCCTCTGCCGGCGCCGCGGATGTCAGGATCAGCGGCATCATCTCCGCAGGAATTCCTCGACGACCCGCTCCCAGCGGGCCGGGTCGAGGTTCCACTCCGTGCAGTGCCGGGCGGTGTCCCACCGCTCCCAGGTCACGAGATCCGGACGGGCAGCAGCCAGGGCGCGCGAGGGTCCGACCGGGACGAACTCGTCGTCCACGGAGTGCTGGATGAGGATGCGGTGCCGCAGCTCGTCGGCGCGGTCGACCCAGTTCGTGCGGGCCACGTCGACCGGGTCGTGGACTCCGACCAGGCGGCGCGTCGACGGGCGACCCATGAGGCCGGTACCCAGGTCTCGCAGGGGTGCCGGCACGTGGTGCATCCGCGCGTGGTGGGCGAGGACGTCGCCCCAGTCGACGACGGGCGAGTCGAGGACCACCGCCTCGACGCGATCGCTCAACATGGAGCGGCTCAGCGTCTGGAGGGCGATGGCCCCGCCCATCGACCAGCCGACGAGGACGATCCCGCGCGCGCCGTGCTCCACGGCATACGACATCGCGGCCTCGACGTCGCGCCACTCGCTGAGCCCGAGGTTGTAGCGGCCGTCCGGCGCCGGCGGGGCTCCGACGTCGTTGCGGTAGGAGATGACGAGACACGTGTAGCCGAGGCGGCTCAGCGTCGGGAGTGCCCGCAGGCACTCCTCGCGCGGCGCCCCGCGGCCGTGGATCAGGACCGCCCACCGGCCGTTGGGGGTCTCCGGCTCGAGCAGCCAGGCCGGCATCGGTCCGAGCTCGGTCTCGACCGCGACGTCGCGGCTCGGCAGGCTCATGCTCGTCTGCGGGGAGTCCCCGTAGTAGTAGGGATTCCAGCGAGCAGGCCCGGGCGCCAACGCCCCCCGGTCCACGGTGTGCAACGCCCGCACCACCTCGTGGCGCTCTTCGTCACGGCGGAGGACGTCGCCGACCCGCGCGTGCCCGGCTCCCCCGTCCAGCCACAGGCCGTAGCGACCTGGCAGGGCGGTGTCGGCGGTCGTGCGCAGCGTCACCTCGTCGTCCTCGACGGCGAGCACCGACGTGTCGTCCGGCCGGCGGTGGTCGGGCGTCAGGACCAGGCGGGCGAAGACCATCGCGGTCGCGAGGCTGCCGGCGAGGAGTCCCGTCCCGAAGGCGACCCCACCGAGCAGGCCTGCGCGAGTAGCTCGCCCGGTACGGCTTCGGCCGGCTGCGAGGGTCTGGGCGTTCTGCGGCACGCGGCCCATCGTCGCAGGCCACGTCGGGTCCACCCACCTGTGGGCGGTCCGGGCCACAATGGGGTCCGTGGACCAGCCGATCGACCTGCCCCTCCAGCCGATGCTCGCGAAGGCCGTGAAGGGGGTGCCGGCCGCCGACAGCGTCCCCGGCGGGCTGATGTACGAACCGAAGTGGGACGGGTTCCGCTGTCTCGTCCTCCGCGACGGCGACGAGGTCGAGCTGGCCAGCCGCGGGAGCAAGCCCCTGACGCGCTACTTCCCCGAGGTCGTCGAGGCGGTGCGGCGGCTGCTGCCGACCCGGTGCGTCGTCGACGCCGAGATCGTGGTGCGGGACGGGGCCGCAGGAGCCGAGCGCCTGCAGTGGGAACACCTCTCGCAGCGGATCCACCCCGCCGAGTCCCGCATCCGCAGGCTCTCGGAGGAGACGCCCGCCGAGCTGGTCTGCTTCGACCTGCTGGCGCTCGGCGACGAGTCGCTCCTCGACCGGCCGCTGCGCGAGCGTCGGGCCCGGCTCGAGGAGTCGCTCTCCGGTCTGGAGGAGAGCGACCCGATCCACGTGACGCAGGCGACGACCGACGCCGAGGTCGCCCGTGACTGGTTCGAGCGCTTCGAGGGTGCCGGGCTGGACGGCGTCGTCGCCAAACCCCTCGACCAGCCCTACGCGCCGGGCAAGCGGACCATGCTCAAGATCAAGCACCACCGCTCGGCCGACGCGGTGGTCTACGGATACCGCGTGCACAAGTCGGGCCAGGGCGTCGGGTCGCTTCTCCTCGGTCTGTATGCCGCGGTGGAGGGCGAGGAGCGGCTGGTGCCGGTCGGTGGCATCGCGGCCTTCACCAACGCCCGGCGGCTCGAGCTCGTGGCGGAGTTCGATCCGCTCGTCGCCCGGGACGAGGACGGCAACCCCGTCGATGCCGAGACCGACCGGTCGCGGTTCTCCGGCAGCAAGGAGGTCTCCTTCGTGCCGGTGCGGCCGGAGCGCGTCGTCGAGGTGGCCTTCGACCAGATGGAGGGGCTGCGGTTCCGGCACGCCGTCACCTTCCTGCGCTGGCGGCTTGACCGGGAGCCGCGCTCCTGTCGGCTCGATCAGGTCGACCGGGCACCCGCCTACGACCTCGCAGAGGTCCTCACCGGGAACGGTTGAGCGCCGGCCCGCCTCCTCATGGTCGAAGGAGGTGGGTGATGCGCGGTGCCAAGGTCGTGGGGATGGTCGTGGTGGTCGCCCTGCTGGTCGGCTGCGGCCGTGGCTCGGCAGCTGCGGACGGGGCGGTCGGCACGGCCACTCCCCTGCCGGCTGGGGTCATCGTGGCGCAGTACGCGTACGGCAGCGGCGACGCCGGTGGCGGTCACGGGACGTTACTGTCCCTGTTCGACGAGCAGTCGGGCCGACACCTGCGCGACCTGGTGCACCTCGACGACGGTTCCGCGTGGGACCTGGCTCGTTCTCGCGGACCACCGACGGTTCCATCGTCTACGCGCTGGCCCATCGACCGCTTCATGGGGGCGACGTCGCCAACCCCTCGCCGGAGGCGGGGAGCTGCGGCGGCAGCGTGTATCGGCTCAGCGCCGTGACGGGACAGGTGCGTTCGCTCTTCACCGTCGTCTCCGACATGACGATCCGGGAGCCGGCGGTGAGCCCGGACGGCGATTCGGTGGCATACCTGAGCCAGCCCTGCACCGCGGCAGCAGGTCATCCCCGAACCGTTACCGTGCGGGCAGTGGCGACCGGTCGCGAACGGCGGATCTCCGTCCCCTCGGCATCAGCAGGACACGTCTCCTGGCGCGGCGACGACGCCGAGCTCGCCATCGCCGTCTCGTTCCCCGGGCAGCAGGGCGGAGCCGACGCGGCGGGCTACGTCGTGGTCCCGGCTGATGCCGATGGAGCGCAGCCCCGCCGGACAGTGCGGCCCGCGCCGGACCCGGGCTGCCTCGTGACGGCGGCGGCATTTGTCGCTGGTGCTGTGTCATCCGGTGGTGCTGTGTCATCCGGTGGTGCTGTGGCGACCGGTGCAGACGACATCGTGCTGGCCGAGGGTTGCCCCGATCTGGTGACCCCGCCGGCCCGGCTCGTCCAGCGGGTCGGGTCGGGACCGGACGTGAGGTGGCACGCCAGCACCGGCCTGTGCCCCAACGGGATGACCCTGGCGAGCAACCCGCAGGGACGCCTGATCGTCACCTCGACCGCGTCGTGTGGCGACCGCGAGCCCGTGGACGTCATGCAGGTCTGGGACGCTCAGCACTCGCGCGAGATCGGCCGCTACGTCAACCCCATGCAGTTCGTGACCGGTTCAACCTGACAACGACCACGACGGGTGTCGATCCAGCTCAGGAAGCCGATGGTGGACGCGCCATCAAAGTATGGGTAGCCTTACCTAACTTCGTGGCCGCCTCGGGTGTGCCGGTCCCCGACATCCGAATCGCAGGTTGGTCCCGTGCTCGCAACGTTCGTGATCGGCCTCCGGGAGGGCCTCGAGGCCGCGCTGATCGTCGGCATCGTCGCCGCGTTCCTGGCGAAGAACGGTCGCCTGCTGCTGCCGATGTGGGTCGGCGTCATCGCCGGAATCGTCCTCAGTGCCGGTGTCGGCGTCACCCTCAAGCTGATCGAGTCCAGCCTCGACCAGTCGGCCCAGGAGGGGATGGAGACCGTCATCGGCGCGGTCGCCGTCGTCTTCGTCACCGGGATGATCCTCTGGATGGCGACGCACGCCCGGTTCCTCAAGAAGGACCTGGAGTCGTCGGCGCAGGACGCGCTCGGCAACGGCAGTTCGCGGGCGCTCGTCCTGATGGCCTTCCTGGCGGTCCTCAAGGAGGGCATCGAGACCTCGGTCTTCCTCCTGGCGACCTTCCAGGCGTCGACCAGCGCACCTCTCGCCGCGAGCGGAGCCGTCCTCGGGATACTTGTCTCGATCGGGATCGGCTACGGGCTCTACAGCGGTGGCGTGAAGGTCGACCTCGCCAAGTTCTTCAAGGTCACGAGTGTGTTCCTCGTCCTCGTCGCGGCCGGGCTCGTGGTCAGCGCGCTGCGCACGGCCTTCGAGGCTGGCTGGCTCGTCGCCGGTCAGCAGCGCACGGTCGACCTGGCCTGGCTGGCGCCCCGAGGGTCGATCCAGAGTGCCGTGCTGACCGGCGTCCTCGGCATCCCCGCCGACCCCCGGATCATCGAGGTCATCGGCTGGCTCTGCTACCTCGTGCCGATGGTGCTCATCCTCTTCTGGCCGGCGCGGCACCGCCTGTCCGCGCGGCAGGGAGCCCGACTGAGGCTCGGGGTCGGCGCCGTGCTCGTCGTCGGTGCAGCGGTCCTCGCCCTGGCCGTCCCGGTCCCGCACCTGATCGACCAGGGACCCGTGAGCCTCGTCGACGCGTCGGGTGCGCGCGTCGGGTCGGCCGTCCTGGTCGGGGGTGGAGGTGCCGGCAGTAGCGGTGGCAGCGGAAGCAGAGTCGGCGGCAGCGGCTCGATCACCGTGACGATCGGCTCGACCACCTCGTCAATCCCGTTGTCGGGCGGCGCTGCAGGCCAGCACGACGGCATACCCGCGATGCAGTTGGTCCAGGAGGTGTCGTCCGACACGTCTTCGCTTCCCACGTCCGTGACCCTCACGCAGCTGGTCGCGCTCGGTGGTGGACGCGTGCCCGTCGGCGTCCAGCCGCAGCGCAACCCGGGTCCCTTCACCGCGACGTGGTCGCGGACGGGGTCGCGCGAGGTCTGGGTCGCGCAGGGGCAGCTGCTGGACGTGAGCCAGCGCGATGTCGTCGTGCTCACCGTCACCGGCGGCGGCCTGCCGGCCTCGCGGACCGTGAGGCTCCCCGCCGGGACCATCCTCCCCGACGGCAGCACCCCCGGCTCGTGGTCGACGGATCCGGCGCACGGCCAGGCCGTCGCGGCCGCCCTCCAGACTCTCGCTTCCCGCGCCGCCGAAGCATCCTTCTGGCGGCGTCTGCTCCCTGCCGGGATGGTGATCGCCGCGCTGGTGCTCGCGCTCAACGCCTGGCGGTCCCCGTCCAGCACTCCGCGGCATACCGAGCCCGCGACATCACAGCAGGCCACGCGCACCGACACAAGGAGCACCGCAGATGCCCGTTAACCCCACTCGCCGTTGGCTGTTCGTCGTCGCCAGCGCGTCCGTCGTCTGCCTGGCGCTGACCGCCTGCGGCGGGAACGGTGCGAACGCCGGCGGTGACACAGCGGTCACGGCAGGCACCTCAGCCGCCGTGGCCCCCGTGAGCAACGGTGCCGCGCAGGTGAGAGTCACGGCGACCCAGAAGAACGGCAAAGACACGTGCCTCCTCGACCACGTCTCTGCCGCAACGGGGCCCGTCACCTTCACCGTCAGCAACACCGACTCGACGGGCATCACCGAGATCGAGCTGCTCAGCGACGCCCGCATCCTCGGTGAGAAGGAGAACCTCGCGCCCGGCCTCGCGCCCGTGACGTTCACCGCGACGCTGTCCGGCGGCACCTACCAGATCTACTGTCCCGGAGCCGATCCCGAGACGCAGCCGTTCACCGTCACGGGCCGGGCGGCCGCCACGCCGACCGGCTCGACCCAGGTGGTGCTGGCCGACGGCGTCACGGGATACGCGGCCTATGTCCGGGGCGTCATCACCGACATGCAGGGTGCGGTCGCGCAGCTCCGGACCGCGGTCGACTCCGGCGACGTCGTTGCCTCGAAGAAGGCCTACGCCACCGTGCGGCCCTACTACGAGAAGGTCGAGTCCGACGTCGAGGGCTTCATCGAGTCCGGCGCCGACCCGACGAAGAACGCCGGCAACCTCGACTACCTCGTCGACATGCGCGGCTCCAACCTCGACCCCGAGGTGGGCTGGACCGGGATGCACGCCATCGAGCGCGACCTCTGGCAGGGCGGCGCGATCACCCCCCAGACCAAGAAGTATGCCGCCGACCTCCAGACCGACATCGGCAAGCTGACGGCGGTGGCCAGGACCCTGACCTACAAGCCTGAGGACCTCGCCAACGGTGCAGCAGGACTCCTCGAAGAGGTGCAGTCGGGCAAGATCACCGGCGAGGAGGAGGCCTTCAGCCACCTCGACCTCGTCGACTTCTCGGCCAACGTCGAGGGCGCGCAGCAGGCGTTCTCTTTCCTCGAGCCCGGCCTCATGACGATCGACCCGGCCCTCACCGCCCAGATCACGGCGCAGTTCACGCTCGTCCGCAACCAGCTCAGCACCTACCGGGACGCCTCGCAGCTGGGCGGCTTCAAGCCCTACACGGCGGCGCTCAGGGCGACGGACGCGGCGGCCCTGAGCAAGGCGGTCCAGGGTCTCCAGGACCCGCTATCCCGGATCGCGGAGAAGGTGGCGACGGCCCGGTGACCGAGCCCGACCCGCAGTCACCCTCAAGCACCCACGACAACATCCCGGCACCCGCCGGACGTGGCGTGTCCCGCCGTCGGTTCTTCCAGGGCGCAGCCGGTGGAGTCGCCGTCGGCGCCCTCGGTGCCGGCGGAGCCTGGGCGGCGTCCACCACCTCCGCCTCTCCCCCGGCCGCCGCCGACCCCGACGTCGTCGACCTCACCCGGCAGGTGGCGTTCTACGACGCGACTCATCAGGCCGGCATACAGACCAGGCCGCAGCGGTATGCCGTGTTCATGACCTTCGACATGGCCACCGGCACGACGGCCACGGACCTCCAGACGCTGCTCGCGCGCTGGTCGGCCGCATGTGCCCGGCTGATGTCGGGGCAGGCGATCGGCACCGTCGAGCCGTCGCGCGTCGACGCCGTGGCCCAGGACAGCGGCGAGGCGTCCGGCCTCGAGCCGGCCAGCCTCACCGTCACGGTCGGGCTCGGCCCCGGCCTCTTCGACGAGCGGTTCGGGCTGAAGAGCAAGCGACCCCAGCTGCTTTCGGCGCTCCCCGCGCTGCCGAGCGACCGTCTGCAACCGGAGCTGACAGGCGGTGACCTCAGTCTCCAGGCCTGCGCCGACGACCCCCAGGTCGCCTACCACGCGGTCCGCAACCTGGCCCGGATGGTGCGCGGCACCGCGCAGATCCGCTGGACCGTCCTCGGCTTCGGCCGGGCGTCGGCCGGCCGCGGGCAGCAGACCCCCCGCAACCTGATGGGCTTCAAGGACGGCACCCGCAACGTCTCGGTCGGCGGCGTCGGTGACGACGACGAGCACGTGTGGGTCACCGACGACGACTGGATGACGGGCGGCACCTACCAGGTGGCCCGCAAGATCTCGATGAACCTCGAGATCTGGGACGCCGACCCGGTGAGCGACCAGCAGGAGATCTTCGGCCGCTCGAAGCTGGAAGGCGCCCCCCTCAGCGGCAAGGACGAGCACGACGTCCCCGACTTCTCTGCCAAGACCGCGTCGGGGAAGCTGGCGATCGGACCCACCTCCCACATCGCTCTTGCCGCCCACGAGAACAACAACGGCACCAAGATCCTGCGGCGCGGCTACAACTACACCGACGGCCTCAACTCCGTCGGCCAGCTCGACGCCGGCCTGCTCTTCCTCGCCTACATGAAGGACCCGGCGCAGTTCGTCACGCTGCAGCGCAAGCTCGGCCGGGCCGACCGGCTCAACGAGTACATCGCGCACATCGGCTCCGCCGTCTTCGCCGTGCCGCCGTCCCCCCGGACTGGCCACTACCTCGCCGAGGGCCTCTTCACCTGATCCCCTGCGCCCCCCGACCTCGCCCCGTCACATGCTGACCTGTTGCGGTGCGATCCGCGAATCGGTCCGATCAACAGCGTGATTCGCAGATCTCACCGCAACAAGTGGGTCTCTCCGGGCCCCGGCTCGGTAGCCCAGATGCCGGACCCGGCGCCGTGGCCGGGGGTCGCACGTTGCCGGAGCTGCTCGGTCGACTGGCGAAGGGCGGCCGCCGCCCGGAGACCCGTGAGGGCGGGTGGGGACAACCATCGCCGTGCCCGGAGCGGCATCAGCGAGGCCCGCAGGGCGTCGTGCGCGTAGTCGGCCATCTGACGTCGAGAGGCCTCGATCGCCATCGCCGGGGTCGTCCGCCCCGAGGCCACCTCGGTGAGCTGGCGGGCGAGGACGTCGGCGTCCCGGATGGCGGTCGCAGCGCCTCGACCGCCCGTCGGGGGCATCGCGTGGACCGCGTCACCGATGGCGGTGATCGGTCCCGTCCTCCAGCTGGCCATCGGCTGTCCGGGATCTGCCGCGACGTAGGGGAAGGCAGTCAGGCTCTCCGAGGTAGCGGCGGTGACGAGCGTCCGGACCGCCGGCGACCAGCTGCCCGCGATCCGAGCGGCAGTGTCTCGCGGGTCATCAGGCCCGCTCGTGGTGCGACCCGAGGACTCATCCAGCGTGAACCCCCAGAGGAGGTAGGGGTCCTCGACCCGCGGCTCGACCGCGCCGCACATCCGGGCGTCGACCCTCGCGCTGGTCGCATCGTGGAGCGACAGGAAGAGCAGCGCCCGGTCGGGACCGACGGCGAACCCAGGTCCCGACCACAGGTCGCGAGGCAGCAGAGCGCGCACGAGAGGAGTCAGCGTGTCCGGCCGGCGAGCCCGGATGCCCTCAGCCGGTGCGATGTCGGCCGTCCCGCCAGCTCGCTCGCGATCCGTGACCGTGCCCCGTCGGCGGCCACCACGAGGTGGGCCACCCGCTCGGTCCCGTCTGCGAGAGACACCGTCACCTTCCCGTCGGACGCGACGGACGCCGTGGTGACCTCGGAGTCCCAGTGGATGATCTCCTCGAGTCCCTGGCAGAGCAACGAGCGCAGAGGTATGCGACCGATCATGACGTCGTCGATGGCGTCGCGGCGACTGAGGCGGACGACGGTCCGCAGTCGCTGGTCCATCACGGCGAACTGCCGGAAGCTGTCGACATCCGGGGCGCTGGGCCCTCGTGGTCGCCGCCGGCGTCTCCCTGGTCGTCATCGTCACACGGGGGATCCGGACCCGCCGGGTCACGTCCCTCGGCCTGCTCGTCCTCTTCCGGTTCGCGGCCGGGATCGTCGTCGCGCTCGTCACGGGCGACGCCCGACTCGAGATCGTCAAGGACCTCGTCATCACCGGATCCATCGGCCTGATCGCCTGCGCCACTCTCGTCCTCGACCGTCCCCTCATCGCCCGCATCCGGCGCGACGTGTCCTCCGACCCGGGCGGGTTCGATCGTCTGTGGACCGGCCACCGATCGTTCCGTCGGCTCCACCAACGGATCACCCTCGCCTGGGCCGGTGTCCTCCTCGTCGAGGCCGCCATCGGGATCACGGTCTCCTACGCCCTTCCGATCACCAGCGCCGTCCTCATCACGAAGCTCCTCAGCCCCATCGTGATCGTGGCCCTGATCGCCTGGACGGAGTGGCGGGCCGCAGCCTGGGGCCGCCGCCCCCGAGCCGCAAGGAGTGGGGGTCTCAGACCTCGCGCTCGAGGAGCTCGGTCATCTCGGGCAGGGTGAACCAGTCGGCCACGGCGTGGGCGTTGGGTGAGCCGAGCTCGGGGTCGGCGCCGGCGGCCAGTAGGTGCTCGACGATGGGGCCGGCACCGTGGAGAACTGCTGCTACCAGGGCGGTCTGGTCGCGGTCGTTGACCCGCGTCGTGTCGGCGCCGCGGTCGAGCAGGGCTCGGACGAGGTCGCCGTGCTCGTGGTGTGCCGCGAGGATCAGCAGGGTGTCGCCCGTGTCGTCGGTCAGGTCGACGGGCCCGCCGCGGTCGACGTAGCTGGCCACCGTCGCGGTGTCACCCGTGCGCGCCGCGTCGAAGACCGCGTGGACCAAGGCGATCTGCGCGTCGGTGTATGCCGTTCCGGTGGGCTGCACGTCGGTGTATGCCGTTCCGGCGGCCTGTTCGTCGTCGGTCACCCCTCGTCCTTCTTCGGCTTGGCCGGCCGGGGGGAGGACCGCCGCTGACGGGCCGACTCCCAACCGCCGGGCGGCTCCTCGGGGTTGTCGCGCAGGTAGCCGCCCTCGGACTTATGGTAGTCCTCGTCGTCGTAGCGCTGCTTCGACGGCTGCACCCGCGGCGGCTCCCCCGGCATCTTCGGGTAGTCGGGCGGGAAGTTCAGCTCGCCGAGGCCGTCGGCCAGGTCGCGGTCCCACCAGGCCAGCGCCGACCCCAGGTCGCCCGGTGCGTCGTTGATGGTCGCCCACGGATCAGCATGTGTCGCAACGAGGTCGGGCACCGTGAGGACGGTGAAGTCACCGGAGGTGACGTCGGGGAGGTGGTCCCAGCTGCACGGCATACTGACGGGAGCGCCGGGGAGCGGGCGGGGGCTGTAGGCCGAGGCGATGGTGCGGTCGCGGTTCGCCTGGTTGAAGTCGACGAAGATCTTGTCGCCGCGCTCCTCCTTCCACCACGCCGTCGTGACGAGGTCGGGGAGCCGCCGCTCGAGCTCGCGGGCGATGGCGATGACGCCGTGGCGCACGTCGAGGAACTCGTGCTCGGGCGTGATCCGGGAGTAGACGTGGATGCCGCGGTTGCCCGAGGTCTTCGGGTAGGCGACGAGCCCGAGGTCCTCGATGACCCCGCGCAGGGTGGTCGCGGCCTCGATGACGTCGCCGAAGGTGCGGCCCGGCTGGGGGTCGAGGTCGATCCGCAGCTCGTCCGGGTTGTCGAGCGCCCCGGGCGAGTCCGAGACCGTCACCGGCCACGGGTGGAAGGTGATGGTGTTCATCTGCACGGCCCAGACGGCGGTGGCCAGCTCGTCGATGACGAGCTGGGGGTGGCTGCGCCCCGAGGGGTAGGTCACCGTGACGGTGCGGCTGAACGCCGGGACGCCCTTGGGCGGGTTCTTGGAGTAGAACTCCTCGCCCCCGACCCCCGTCGGGAACCGCTGGAGAGTGACCGGCCGGTGCCCGACGAGGGCCATGAAGCGGTCACCGACCGCGAGCAGATAGCGGGCGAGGTCGAGCTTGGTGATGCCCGCGTCCGGCCAGAGGACCCGGCCCGGACTGGAGATCCGGACCTCCCTCGGACCGTCCGGACCCGGGACCTCGAGCATCGTGGCGTCAGCTGCCATGGGGGCAGCGTAGAGCCAGCCGAGGCCCAGAAGAGAACCCGCCGAGAACCCGCCGCTGGCCAGCCCGATCGCCTCCAGTTCCTTACCCACTGTTTACCCAGCGATCATGCATCCGTTCCCCAGGACCGCCTAGTTTCAGGGGGCTGCCGCCCGCCGTCCCCCAACCTCCAGGGAGCTCCTCCTCCATGACCGCCATCCGCCGTGCCGCCGTCGTGGCCGCGTCCACCGCCGCCTTCGTCAGCACCGGACTCGTCGTGACCGCCCCCCTCGCCCGGGCCGTCGACACCTCGTCCGCCGTCGTCATCAGCGAGGTCTACGGCGGAGGTGGCAACTCCGGGGCGACCCTGAAGCAGGACTTCATCGAGCTCTACAACAAGGGCACGACCCCGGTCGACGTCTCCGGGTGGTCCGTCCAGTACGGCTCCGCCACGGGCACCACGTATGCCGCGACCCCGCTCACCGGCAGCATCGCCGCCGGCGCGTACTACCTCATCGGGGAGGCCAAGGGCTCCGGGGGCACCGTGGACCTCCCGCCGGCCGACGTCACGGGCACACTGGCCCTGAGCGGCACCGCGGGCAAGGTGGCCCTGTCGACCTCGGCGACCGCCCTCACGTGTGCGGCGACCTGCAGCACGACGGCGGGCGTCGTCGACCTCGTCGGCTACGGCTCCACCGCCAACGACTCCGCCGGGATGCACCCGGCCCCCGCACAGACGAGTACGACGGCCGACCAGCGCTCCGCGACCGGCACGAACACCGGTGACAACGCGGCCGACTTCGTCGCCGCCGCCCCGACACCGAAGGCCGCTCCCGGTGGCACGACGCCGCCGCCCGACCCGTGCACGGCGTCCCCGCTGCCGCCCGAGTGCACACCGGGGACCACCACGATCCAGGACATCCAGGGCTCCGGCTTCCTGTCGCCGCTCAAGGGCCAGACGGTCGAGCGGGTGCCCGGCATCGTCACCGCCGTGCGGTCCACCGGCACCGGCCGCGGCTTCTGGATCCAGCAGCCGACGCGCGACGACGCGCGGCCCGCGGCCTCGTCCGGTGTGTTCGTCTTCAGCAGCACGGCGCCGACCGTGACGGTCGGCGACTCGGTGCTGATCACCGGCACGGTCAGCGACTTCTACCCCGGTGGCGCTCCGAGCCCGACCCAGGCCAACCTCTCGACCACCGAGCTGAGCCCGACGACGACCACGACGGTCAGCCACGGAGCACCGCTGCCCGCACCGCTCGTCCTCACCCCGGACACGGTGCCGACCCTGTATGCCCCGACCGTCCCCGCCGACAGCGACGGCAACCACAACATCGAGAGCATCACCACGGTCGACCCGAGCCACTCGGCGCTCGAGTTCTGGGAGGCCCACGAGGGCATGCTCGTCTCGGTCGCCGACGCGCGCGTCGTCGGCCCGGGCAAGGCGACGTTCGGTGAGATCTACGTGACGACCAAGCCGGCCGAGCTCGCCACGCCGCGCGGCGGGGCCTACCTCCCGAGCTATGCGGGCACCCCCAGCGGTCGCCTGCTCGTCTCCCCGGTCAACGGGGTCGTGCCCCCGGCCAACGTCGGTGACGTGCTCACCGGCACGACGAGCGGCCCGGTCGACTGGTCGAGCTTCGGTGGCTACGACATCGCGGCCACGGCCATCGGCGCCCGCCAGGACAACGGCCTCACCCCGACCTCCGCCACGGTGCAGGCCACGGACCAGCTGGCCATCGCGACCTACAACGTCCAGAACCTCGCGCCGAGCGACGCACAAAGCAAGTACGACGCCCTCGCCGCGGGCGTCGTGAACAACCTCAAGATGCCCGACGTCATCGCCGTCGAAGAGATCCAGGACAACAGCGGCGCCACCGACGACGGCGTCGTCGCGTCGGACCAGACCGTCGCCAAGCTCACCGCAGCCATCACGGCTGCGGGCGGCCCGGCATACTCCTCCGCCTCGATCGACCCGGTGAACGACGCCGACGGCGGCCAGCCGGGCGGCAACATCCGCTCGGTCTTCCTCTACAACCCCGATCGGGTCACCTTCGTCGCCAAGCCCGGCGGCGACTCCACGACCCCGGTCACGGTGACCGTCGGCGCCGACGGGACCCCCGAGCTGTCCGCCAGCCCGGGCCGGGTCGACCCGGGCAACACCGCGTGGACCAGCTCGCGCAAGCCGCTCGCCGGGGAGTTCGTCTTCGGCGGCAAGAAGGTCATCGTCGTCGCCAACCACTTCAACTCCAAGGGCGGCGACCAGACGGCCGACGGCCGGTTCCAGCCGCCGACCCGCTCGTCGGAGGTCCAGCGCACCCAGCAGGCCACCGTCCTCAACGGGTTCGTCAAGCAGGTCCTGGCGGCCGACCCGCGCGCCAACGTCGTCCTCGCCGGGGACTTCAACGACTACCAGTTCTCGGGTCCGGTCACGACGCTCACCGACAACGGCGCGACGCTGACCGACCTCATCACGACGCTCCCCGCGAACGAGCGATACACCTACGTCTTCAACGGCATCTCGCAGGTCCTCGACCACATCTTCACCTCGAAGGCGCTGACCGACGTGAGCTACGACGTCGTCCACCTCAACTCGGAGTTCGCCAACCAGACCTCCGACCACGACCCGCAGGTCGTCCGGATCCGACCCGGCCCGACGCCCGCGGTCAACGTCAGGAAGACCTACCAGCACGCGGGCCGCGACGTCGGTCTCGGGCTCTCGGGCTGGGCGCCGCGGACCATGCTCACCATCACCCTCGACGGGACCACCCCGCTCGCGACCTACACGACCAAGAAGCTCGGCCGCGGCAGCCTCACGGTGACCCTCCCCAGCACCACCTCGAAAGGCGTCCACCAGATCGTGGTCACCGCACCGGACGGGACCACCGCCTCGGGAGCGGTCACCGTCACCCGCGCCTGCCCGTCGGTCACCGCCGACGACCGAGCGCTCGAGGCGCTGGCGGGGGCCTGCTGACCTGACCTTACGGTGGAGTGACGACTCCCCCGCAGACACAGGGCCGGGGAACGTTTCCCCGGCCCTGCGTTGTTGGAGGGGATGTGTTCGGACTAAGGAGAAACAAGATGAGTGACACGACCAGGTCGTATGCCGTGGCCAAGACCGACGAGCAGTGGCGCGAGAGCCTGACCAAGGCGGAGTACGACGTGCTGCGCCGGGCCGGCACAGAGCGCCCCTACGTCGGCGAGTACACCGACACCAAGACCGAGGGCGTCTACAGCTGTCGTGCGTGCGGGTCGGAGCTCTTCCGCAGCGACACGAAGTTCGACTCGCACTGCGGATGGCCGTCCTTCTACGCGCCGCTCGCCGAAGACCGGGTCGAGTACATCGAGGACCGGTCGATGGGCGCCAAGCGGGTCGAGGTGCGTTGCGCCAACTGCGGGTCGCACATGGGCCACGTCTTCGAGGGCGAGGGCTACGGCACCCCGACCGACCAGCGTTTCTGCATCAACTCGATCAGCGTGAAGCTGGAGCCGAAGGCCTGACGCCACGTCGTCCCTTTATCGGGTGACCCGATAAAGGGGCGCTCCGCGTGGGAAGGTCACGTCGTCCCTTTATCGGGTGACGGGATAAAGGGGCGCTCCGCGTGGGAACCGTTGTCCATCGAACCACCCCCTTGTCCGGGTCAGGGGCGCGGGGGCTCCATCACGGCAGCGCCTCCTTCGCGGCAGCGTCATGCTGCCGGACCACGCGCACCCGCAGCGTCGGCCATCGCCTGCCGGATGCGAAAGAGCACCAGTTGGGGACGCTGCAGCTCGGCCCACGTCACCCGGACGATGACGTATCCGAGTCGGCGCAACCGGTCCTCTCGAGCCTTCTCCGCAATGAGGGTGTTGGCCCCACCTTCGCGATACTTCACCAGGCCGTCGAACTCGATGAGCACATTCGTGCCCTCGACACCGAAGTCCACGCGCGCCACGAAGCACTTCTCGTTGTCGAGAACGACCTGCTGGGGAATGACTGGAATGCCTGCCACCGACAGATCGATGCGGAGGCGGGACTCCCCCACGGACTCGGACCGGCCGTCCATCAGGCTCAACATCGTCGTGACCCGTGCCGAGTGCGGCCACCCACTCACGGTGCCAGCGACCCGACGCAGTTCCTCCGAGGTGATCTTCGCCGTGTGCAGGGCCTGATCGGCCGCCACCACGCCGGCGACGATCCCGTGATCGAGGGTCATCTGGATGATGGCGAGGGCGGGCGTCGTGGCAGAGCCGAGGTCGGTGCTGCACACCGTTGCGTCAGTCTTCGGCCGGATCACGAAGCTCTGGGTGATGACTTCGGACGTCACGGCCCTCTGCAGCCAGACGCGGCTGAGGTCCACCCCATGGACGGGTAGCTCGTGTGCGAGGACGGCACTCGTGCGACTGAGCACGGCATCCGGATAGAGCAGCAGGCCGCCGCGACACAGTGCCTTGTGCTTCCCCTCCGTGGTCTGCAGGTCCGGCGTCGGCACGACATACAGGCTGCGACCGAGGTCGTGGAGCGCTCCGCTTCGCACTGCCTCGCGCAGCGCCCGCTTGTCCCATCCCAGGGCTCGCGCCGCAGCCGTGGTCACGACCCCGCCGTGTGTGGCCGCCATCCTCAGCATCGCATCGTCCATGATTCCGAGGATCGATGACGAATGGTCCCTTGCGCCAGACGCGATCGAGAGGCTGTGGATAGTGGGGTTGCGGGCGTGGGGGATGTGGACAACCAGCGATCAGCCCCACCAGACAACGGGACGGTCCGCGTGAGAACGGTTGTCCTGGAGAGCGTCCCTTTATCGGGTCACCCGATAAAGG
>NZ_JANXRJ010000030.1 GCF_025353065.1 Lapillicoccus sp. | reverse complement strand
GCAGACGCCTGTTCACCGGCCCCCTCCGCACCGCCATCCTGCGCCGCGACACACACTGCACCTGGAACGGGTGCACCCTGCCCGGCGGCTGGTGCCACGTCCACCACAACGCCTGGTGGTCCCGCGGCGGCCCCACCTCCTACCTCAACGGCGCCGCCCTCTGCCCCCGCCACCACACCCTCGTCCCCGACCGCGACCTCACCGCCACCATCACCGCCACCACCGTCACCTGGCCCATCTGGCCCACCTGGCCCACCTGACCACCCCGCCCCACCAGGGCGGGGCCACCAGCACGCTCGGAGCGGCAAGATCAGCACCCTCCACACGGGCCGCCACACAGGCCGGCCGGACAGAACCGGGCAGGTGACGACGTATGCCAGCGCGCCACACCACCCGGCCGGACAGAACCGGGCAGGTGACGGCGTCTGGACGCGAGCCACGGACACGGAGCAGGAGTGGTCAGCCCACGGCCTCGCGCGCCCCCACGAAAGCCGCGACGCAGGCGCGGACGTCCTCCTCGGAGTGGGCCGCCGAGAGCTGCACCCGGATTCGCGCCTTGCCCTGTGGCACAACGGGATACGAGAAGGCGACGACGTAGACGCCGTTGTCGAGCATGTGGTCGGCCACGGCCGCCGCCCGGCGCGCGCCATCCTCCCCGGGGAACATCACGGGCGTGATCGGGTGCGACCCTGGCAGCAGGTCGAAACCGGCGTCGGTCATCAGCGACCGGAAGAGCTCGCTGTTGCGTCGGAGCACCTCCCGCTGCTCCCCCGACGACGCGACCATCTCCAGAGCAGCGGCCGAGCCGGCCACCACGGACGGCGCGACGGAGTTGGAGAAGAGGTAGGGCCGCGATCGCTGGCGCAGCAGGTCGACCACCTCACGGTGCGAGCTGACGTAGCCCCCCGACGCACCTCCCAGCGCCTTGCCCAGCGTGCCGGTGAGGATGTCGACCCGGTCCTGGACCCCGAAGAGCTCCGGCGTGCCCCGGCCCCCTTCTCCCACGAACCCGACCGCGTGCGAGTCGTCGACGAAGACCATGGCCCCGTGCGCCTCGGCGAGGTCGCAGATCGCCTCGAGCGGAGCATACGAACCGTCCATCGAGAAGACGCCGTCGGTGACGACCACCTTGCGCCGACAGTCCTTCGCCGCCTCGAGCTGCGCGGCAAGATCGGTCATGTCGGCGTTGCGGTAACGGAACCGCTGGGCCTTGGAGAGTCGGACGCCGTCGATGATCGAGGCGTGGTTCAGGGCGTCGGAGATGATCGCGTCCTCGGCACCGAAGAGCACCTCGAAGACGCCGCCGTTGGCGTCGAAGCAGGAGGAGTAGAGGATCGTCGCCTCGGTGCCGAGGAAGGTCGAGATCTGGGCCTCGAGGTCGGTGTGTGGTGTCTGGGTGCCGCAGATGAACCGCACCGACGCCATCCCGAAGCCCCACTCGTCGAGCGCCCGCTTCGACGCGGCGACGACGTCGGGGTGGTCGGCCAGCCCGAGGTAGTTGTTGGCGCAGAAGTTGAGTGCCTTCGCCCTGAGCGTCGTCACGTGTGCCGACTGCGGCGACGTGAGCTCGCGCTCGGTCTTGTAGAGGCCCGCGGCGCGGATCTCCTGCAACGTGGTGGCGAGCTCGTCCTGGACCGATCCGTACATGGGGTGGGCTCCTCGGGTTCCGTCGGTTCTGCCTCGAGCGCCTGCCGTCAGCGGGCAGGTCTTCCTGGTGACGCTAGCCGGTCGCCGTCGGCGGGACCACAGCACTGTGGGTGGCCGGTCCTACAGTGAAACGATGCTCTCCCCCACCGATTGCCTCGCCGCCATCACGAGCCACAGCGAAGGCTTCGCCGCCGCCGCCCGCGGCCGCCTCGAGGCGGACGTGCGCCACTGCCCGGGCTGGGTCGCCGATCTCGTCGCCCATGTCATCGACGTCCATTGGTACTGGGCCACGATCGTCGAGCAGCGGATCACCGACCAACCGGGGGACACTCTGGTCCGTCCCGAACGGGTGGGCGACGACGAGCTGGTAGCGACCTTCGAGGCGGGTGCCCGCCGCCTGGTGCGGGTTCTCGAAGCGGTCGACCCGAGGACGCGAGTGTGGACGTGGGCGCCTGGTCATCAGGACGCAGCCTTCGTCATCCGTCACTAGGTGCAGGAGATCGCCGTCCACCACTGCGACGTCGCCGACGCAACCGGCGCGACCGGAGCTACCGTCACCATCACGCCCTTCTCCATCACGCCCGAGGTGGCGGCCGACGCGATCGACGAGTTCCTCGAGGTCTCGATCTCGTCCGACGTCGACCCGGCCGACGCGGGAGCACCGGTCCTGGCCGGCTCCTTCGGCCTGCGCTGCACCGACACCGGCGCCGCCGCGGGGACCGACGGCCCCGGAGTCTGGCGGATCACCGACGGTGCCACGCCGGGAACGATGCGGGCGGCTACCGAGTGCGTGGGCGCCACCGAGGGCCTCCCGACGATCTCGGGACGCGCGTCCGACCTGCTCCTGTGACTCTATCAACGCATCGAGGTCGACCCCTCGACCGTCGACCTGGCTCTGCTGCAACGGTTTCGGGCCCTGACCTACACCACCTGACGACACGGGCCGCGGCTCCGACTCCAGTTCCGCTTCGGGCAATCCGCTCCGCTCCACCGCCAAGGGGAGGACCATCCGAGACATGGATGACGCGCACCGACAGGATCACGCCGAGCAAGCAGAGACCGGGAGTCCGGCGCAGGACCCCCGGGCACGGATCTCGGCCCTCTTCGACGCCGTCGCAGACACCTACGACCAGGTCGGGGTCCCGTTCTTCGCTCCGATCGGCCAGGGTCTCATCGATGCGCTCGACCCCCGGCCCGGCGAGCGCGCTCTCGATCTCGGGTGCGGTCGCGGCGCCGCCCTCCTCCCCGTGGCGCGAGCCGTCGGACCGACCGGGCGGGTCCTCGGCGGTGACCTGTCACCCAACATGGTCGCCGCCTGCCGCCGCCTGGCGGCTGAAGAAGCGCTCGCTCACGTCGAGGTGCGGGTGATGGACGCGCAGGACCCGCCCGGTCCCGACGACGGCCACCCGCTCGACCTCGACCTCATCTCGTCCTCGCTGGTGGTCTTCTTCCTGCCCGACCCCCTGGCCGCTCTCGGCCGGTGGCTCCCGCTGCTGCGCCCCGGTGGCCGGGTGGGGCTCTCGACCTTCGCCGACCAGGACCCGACGTGGCAGCGCGTCGACGAGGTCTTCCACGCCCACCTGCCGCCGGAGCTGCTCGACCCCCGCACGAGCGGACGCGCGGGCCCCTTCGCGACCGACCACGGCGTCGAGGACCTGCTGCAGCGGGCCGGCTTCGTCGACGCACGAACCAGCCACCTGGCCCTCGGCGTCCACTTCGCCGACGCCGAGCAGTGGTACCGCTTCTCGATGTCTGTCGGCCAACGCGCCTTCTGGGCCGCGGTGCCCGAGTCCGAGCGCGCGTCGGTCAAGGCGCAGGCGCAGGACCGGCTGGCCGAGGTCGCCGCCGCAGATGGCTCACTGACCTTCGCCCAGGACATCCGCTATACCCTCGCCACCCGTCCGGGCGGCTGACCCTCAGCTCCAGTCGAGGACGACCTTGCCGCACTGCCCCGACCGGGCGATGTCGAAGGCCTGCCGCCACTCCTCCGCCGGTAACCGGTGGGTGACCACCGAGGCGATCGTCGACCGGAAGTCCTGCGACGTCGAGAGCATCGAGCTCATGGCATACCAGGTGTCATACATCTCGCGGCCGTAGATCCCCCGGAGGGTGATCATGTGGGTGATGACACGCCCCCAGTTGATCGGGTATGCCGCCTTGGGCAGCCCCAGCATGGCGACCCGGGCGCCGTGGTTGAGGTTCTCCAGCATCTCCTCGACGGCCGAGGGCACGCCCGACATCTCGAGCCCGATGTCGAAGCCCTCCTTCATCCCGAGGTCACGCTGCGCCTCGGCGAGCGACGACCGGCCGACGTTGACCACGAGGTCGGCCCCGGCGCGTTTGGCAAGGTCGAGGCGGTAGTCGCTGAGGTCGGTGACGACGACGAAGCGGGCTCCGGCGTGCCGGGCGATAGCCGCAGCCATCACCCCGATCGGACCGGCGCCGGTGATGACGACGTCCTCCCCCACCATCGGCCACTGCAGCGCCGTATGCGTCGCGTTGCCGAGCGGGTCGAAGATCGCGCCGAGGTCGGGGTCGAGGTCGGCCGGCTGGACCCAGACGTTGGTCGCCGGGATGACGACGTAGTCGGCGAAGGCCCCGTCGCGGTTCACCCCGATGCCCTGGGTGTTGATGCAGACGTGCCGACGACCGGCGCGGCAGTTGCGACACGTGCCGCAGACGACGTGCCCCTCGCCGGAGGCGCGGTCGCCGATAGCGCAGGACCGCACGTCGTCCCCGATCTCCACCACCTCGCCGTAGAACTCGTGCCCGAGGACGAGGGGCGCCGTGACGGTGGCCGCCGCCCAGTCGTCCCACTGCTCGAGGTGCAGGTCGGTGCCGCAGAGACCGGCCCGCAGTACCCGGATCTTCACGTCGGCCGACCCCACCGCGGGCTCCGGTCGGTCGACGAGCTCCAGCCCCGGGCCGGCGGTGGTCTTGGTCAGTGCGCGCACGCGGCCGAGGTTACTTCAGCCCGCGCTACTTCAGCTCGCGGCTGGAGAGGCCGAGCACCCTCCGGGCGACGATGAGCAGCTGGATCTGCTGCGTCCCCTCGAAGATGTCGAGGATCTTGGAGTCGCGCGCCCACTTCTCCAGCAGCTCGTTCTCGCTGTAGCCGACCGACCCCGCCAGCTCGACGCAGCTCAGGGTGACGTCCGAGCCCACCCGGCCGGCCTTGGCCTTGGCCATCGAGGCCTCGAGGGAGTTCGGCTTCCGGTTGTCGGCCATCCAGGCGGCCTGCAGCACGAGGAGCTGGGCCGCCTCCCAGTCGGACTCGAGCTGGAGGAACCTGGCCGCCGCCGCGGACTGGGTGATCGCGGGACGGTCGTAGTCCACGACGACGCCCGCCTGTTCGAGGAGCTCGCGGGTGAGGTCGAGCGAGGCCCGCGCACACCCGATGGCCATCGACGCGACCAGGGGGCGGGTGTTGTCGAAGGTCGCCATCGCCCCGGCGAAGCCCTGCTTGGTGTCGACCTCGGGCGACCCGAGGAGGTTCTCGGCCGGGATCCGGCAGTTGTCGAAGACGATCGTCGCGGTGTCGGACGCACGGATGCCGAGCTTGTGCTCGAGCCGGTCGACGCGCATACCGGGAGTGCCCTTGGGGACGAAGAAGGACTTGATCGCGGCTCGCCCGAGCGAGCGGTCGAGGGTCGCCCACACGACGACGGCGTCGCTGCGGCCGCCGGACGTGACATAGATCTTCTCGCCGTTGATGACGTAGTCGTCGCCGTCGAGGATGGCGGTCGTCGTGATGTTGGCGCTGTCCGACCCGGTGCCGGGCTCCGTGATCGCCATGCTCGCCCAGACACCGTCGAACCGGGCCCGCTGCTCGTCGTCGGCGACCGAGGCGATGGCCGAGTTGCCGAGGCCCTGACGCGGCATCGACAGCAACAGGCCGACATCACCCCAGCACATCTCGGCGACCGACATCACCGAGGCGAGGTTGGCGCCGTTGCGGACGCCGGTGTCCTCGTCGGGGCCGTCCCGGCGCACGCCTGCTGCGCCGGCACCGCTCCCCGCCCCCGACTCCGACAGCCCGTCGATCATGCTCGCGAGCATGTCGAGCTCCTTGGGGTAGTCGTGCTCGGCGCGGTCGTACTTGCGGGAGATCGGCCGGAGCATGTTCATCGCGACCTGATGGCTCTGGGACACCAGCGGCCGCAGCTTCTTCGGGCTGTCGAGGTTGATCATGGCTCTCTCGTCTGGTCTCGGGTTCGTCGGCGGGGAAGTCTGGGGCGGTGCGGAAAAGGCTCAGACGAGGACAGCACCCTCGGCCAGACCGATGGCGCGCAGGTCGCGATACCACCGCTCCACCGGGTGCTCCTTGACGAACCCGTGCCCGCCGAGCAGCTGGACGCCGTCGAGACCGATCCGCATACCCTTGTCCGCGCAGGCTTTTCGCGCGAGCGCGACGTCACGGGCGAAGTCCTTGCCAGCTGCCGCGCGGGCTGCGGCCTTGTAGGTGAGCAGCCGCATCCCCTGCAGCTCGATCGCGATGTCGGCGACCATGAAGGCGACCGACTGCCGGTGGGCTATCGGCTCGCCGAAGGCCTGGCGCTCCTTGACGTAGGGCGTGACGTAGTCGAGCACGGCCTGCCCCACCCCGACAGCCAAGGCGCACCATGCGAGGCGCGAGAGGCGGACGCACTCCGTGTACGTGCTGCCGTCGTCGGCCCCGAGCAGCGCGTCAGCCGGGAGCACGACGTCGGTCAGGACGAGCTTGCTGAGAGAGGCCGCACGGACGCCCATCGACGGGTCGGCCTCGACCGTCAACCCCGGTGTCCCCGACTCGACGAGGAAGAGGACCGGGCGGCCGTCGAGCTGGGCGCCGACGACGAAGAGCTCGGCGGCGTCGCCACGCGGGACGATGCTCTTGACCCCGGAGAGGACGAACGACGCGCCGGTGCGGGTGGCCGTCGTGGCCGGCGACAGCACGTCGAAGAGGACGGTCGGCTCGCTGAGCGCGAGCGCGGCGGCGGGGACGTCGTCGCCGGTGAAGGCCGGGAGGTAGGTCTGCTGCTGGGCGTCCGTGCCCCACAACGAGATCGCGGTCGCCACCGACCCGGCGGCGAGGAGGGCGACGGTGAGGCCGAGGTCGCCCTTGGCCAGGGCCTCGGCGACGAGGACCCCCGACATGGCTGAGCGCTCCTCGGAGATGCCCCCGAGCGACTCGGGGACACCGAGCGTCGGGACACCGATCTCGAGGCTGGCCTTGAGGACGGCCTCGGGAGCCACACACGTCTCGTTGGCCTCGGCGGCGGCAGGTCGGACGACCCGTTCGGCGAAGTCGGCCGCGAGCTCGACGAGCATCTGCTGGTCCTCGGTGGGCGTCAGGTCGAAGACGCCGGCGCTGGACGTGGAAGGGACCCTCGTGCCGGCGACGCCGCGCCGGCCGGACCGTGCGAACGTCCGACTGGCGCTCGTCGCCAACCGGAACCCGTCGCGGGTGGCGGTGTAGACGGCCTGCTCTGCGGTCCGACGCAGGCCGAGCCGGTCCACGAGGTCGCTGCGGGCCACCCGGCTGAGCGCCGCCACGGCATACCCGATCGGGTCGCGTGACTCGTTGCCGGCGACGCCGTTCTTGCCCCCGGGGGACAGGCCTTTGAGCAGTGACATGACCCGTATCTTACTTCCGGTAAGGAGGCCGCCGTCGAGGTCGACCGGGCCTCCTATCCGCCGCGGCCACAGGTTCCGGTCAGATGGTGGAGGTGGTGTCGGCGCCTCCGGTCACCTGCACGGCCAAGGCCCGATCAGACCCGCTCCGTTGCACGCGGTCGCGGAGACGCGAACATCACGGATAGCTCGTGACGAAGCTCGGCACCCCGACGGCCGCACTGGTGACGGGGGCACCGACGTCGTTCACGACGTGGTCGAGCGTCCCGGCGCCGAGGTCCACCGTCAGCAGGTCGTGCATCCGCACTCCGGGCCGGACGGGCACCTCGAAACCGTGCGTCGCGTGCAGCGACGGGTCCACGTTGGTGAAGATGTAGCTGCCGCCGCCCCACAGCTCGTGCGTCCGGACCCACGGCGAGACCCTGTATGCCGCATAGCCGAGGATGCCGTCGTGCTGCCACGACGCCTGGTCCGGCGCGTCGTAGGGGAGCTCGTTCTGGAAGAAGACGGTCATGCCGCGCTCCCCGTTCCAGACCACGTTGTCCTTCTGGAAGTGCTCGACGAAGAGACCGGTCGCCGTCACGTCGTCGCCGTTGACGACCACGCCGTGGTCGGACGTGTTCGCCGTCCAGCCGACCCCGGTGCCGTGGTCCGCCCGCCAGGCCCAGATGTCGTCGAGCACCACATGATCGGCGTCGACCTGCAGGGCGACCGTCGCCCTGCCGGCGTGCGGTCCGCCGACCCGGAAGAAGACGTCCTGGACCCCGGTCGGGGTGCGGTTCTTTCCCTGCCCGGAGACCCCGGAGACCCCGGAGACCCCGAAGACCCCGTCGCCGCCGTGGCCCCCGTCGCGGCCGTCGCCGATACGCATGAGGGCGGGCGAGCTCACCGGACCGGCGTCGATCATCAGACCTGCGACGTCGGCGCCCTCGGCGTCCACCCGAAGGGGCACGGCGCCGCCGACCGCCGTGAGGGTCGCGATGCCGAGCCCCAGGACGAGGGCGTCGGGGCGGCGCACCTCGATGCTGCGGTCGACGTCGTAGACCCCGGGGGTGAGCAGCACGTTCCTGCCGCGGTCGAGCTGGGCGTTGATGGTCCGGACGGAGTCGCCGGGCCGGGCCAGATAGAACTGCGCGAGGGGCACGGACCGGCCGGGGGTCGGGGTGGCGCCCCAGGTGGGTCCGCTCGAGGCGGTGCGGGTCGCGGGGACGAAGACGTTCCAGGCACCCCGGGCGTCGACGTAGAGGTAGGGGCGTTCCCGGCTGACCGGCGTGGTCGGCAGTGTCGTGTAGGGACCCCCCGCGGTGCCGCCGCCGGGGAAGGACTGCGCCGGCGCGCCCTGGACCCCGGAGAACACCTGGTTCCACACGCCGTTGGACCACGTGCCGATGCTGCTGTCGCGGACGAGGAACTGCTGCTGCGAGCCGTTGGTGATCGTGCCGGTCCGGGAGTCAGCGATGAATCCCCCACTGGCGAATTGCGGTCCGGCGGTGCAGTAGTCCATCAACGAGAGGTTGCCGTTGACCTGCACCCGGCGCATCGGGCTGGCCTGGGAGACGGCCCAGAAGTTCGCGGTTGCCCGGCAGCCCACCCCCCCGGCGACGTTGATCGTGAGGTTGGACAGCGAGCGCCAGAAGTTGTCCAGCGCGAGGCAGTTGTCGGCGGCGAGGCAGCGGTTGTAGACGTCGACGTGTCCGTTGATGACGACGTCGGACGGCGACTGACCGAGGCCGGCGACCTCGGTGTAGTAGCCCACCTGGATGTTCAGCGGGTGGTCCGCCGTGCCGTAGGTGCCGGGCTTGAAGAGCAGCGCGTCCCGGCCGGTGCCCATCTCGGCGTCGACCTGCCGCGCGGTCACGCCGTCGGCAGCCGCCTGGATCTGGTCCGTCGACATGCTCGGGTCGAAGACGAGGACGTGGGGGCCCAGGTCGGGATCATGTCCGGTCGTGCGTGGCGCGGCCGAGGTCGGCGGTGCGCCTGCACCGGTGCCGGAGGGGACCGTCGCGGCGCGGGCGGCGAGGCCCGATCCGGAGGCGAGGAGGGCCATCGCGCCGAGGGTGGCGACGATGCCGCTCAGCAGGCGACGGGCGGGACGGACGGACGATGCTGAGAACGATGCTGTCGACGGTGACATGGAGGGATCGTGACCCCGTTCGGGCCTCTCCGCAAGTCGGGAGCCGGCCACGGCTCGAACCGGTTAAGGCGCTGTTGCGCAACAGCCTCGACCATGACCTCGCCGCGGTCAGGCGGTCGAGGCCGCGAGCTGTCCGCAGGCGCCGTCGATGTCCTGTCCGCGGGTGTCGCGGATGGTCGTGGGGATCCCCTGGGCCCGGAGCCGTTCGACGAACTGCTGCTCGACGCCCGGCCTCGAAGACGTCCACTTCGAGCCCGGCGTGGGGTTGAGCGGGATGGGGTTGACGTGCACCCAGCCCTTGCCGCGGGCCGTGAGCTTGGCGCCGAGCAGGTCGGCGCGCCAGGCCTGGTCGTTGATGTCGCGGATGAGCGCGTACTCGATCGAGACCCGGCGCCCCGTCGCCTCGAAGTAGCGGAAGGCCGCGTCGATCGCCTCGTCGACCGACCACCGGGTGTTGATCGGGACCAGCTCGTCACGCAGCTCGTCGTCGGGGGCGTGCAGCGACAGCGCGAGGGTCACGGGGATACCTTCGGCGGCGAGCTTGTCGATGGCCGGCACGAGGCCGACCGTCGACATCGTGATCCCCCGCGCCGACAGTCCGAGACCGTCGGGCGCAGGGTCGGTCATCCGCCGGATCGCGCCGATCGCGGCCCTGTAGTTGGCGAGCGCCTCGCCCATGCCCATGAAGACGACGTTGGAGACGCGCAGCGGCGACGCCGGCTGGTCGGACCCATCGATCTCGCCGGACACTGCCGCTGACACCGCCCCCGACACCGCCCCCGACACCGCGCTGAGCTCCCCGCGCCGGATCGAGCGCGCGGCATACACGACCTGCTCGACGATCTCCGCGGCCGACAGGTTGCGGGTGAGGCCGGCCTGGCCGGTCGCGCAGAAGGGGCAGTTCATCCCGCAGCCGGCCTGGCTCGAGACGCAGATGGTGACCCGGCCGGGGTAGCGCATCAGGACGGACTCGACGATCGCGCCGTCGTGGAGCTTCCACGCCGACTTGATGGTGGCTCCGTCATCGGCCGTCCGCACGACGAGGGGGGTCAGCAGGGTGGGCAGGAGGTCGGCGACCAGATCGTCCCGGATCGCCTTGGGCAGGTCGGTCATCTCGTCGGGGTGCTCGACGAGCCGCTCGAAGTAGTGCGTCGACAGCTGCTTGGCCCGGAACCCCTTGTGTCCCAACGCTTCCACCGCCGACTTCCGCTCGGCCGGGTCGAGGTCGGCGAGGTGTCGCGGGGGCTTGCCCCGACGGGGCGCGGTGAAGGTCAGCGCGCCGGGCACCGGGCGGGCGACCGAGGGCTCGGGCAGGGGCAGGGATGGCGTCATAACGCGACCCAGTCTCTCAGGTCATCAACCTCACCCAGGTCATCCACCTCTCCCCAGTCCTCCACCGCTTCCCGGTCACATACAGTGCTCGTGCGACCTGCGTCCCCGAGGAGCCTGCATGCCCACCCCCTCCACCTCGTTCCTCATGCCCGGGATGGCCGTCACCGACCACGTGACGACCGTCCCGCTCGACTGGTCCGCCCCCGACGGGCCGACGATCGAGGTGTTCGTCCGCGAGGTCGTCGACCCCACCCGTCGCCACGAGGACCTCCCTGGTCTGCTCTTCCTCCAGGGCGGACCCGGCGGGAAGTCGCCGCGCCCGGGAGGAGCCGACTGGGTGCGCGAGACGCTGACCCACTACCGCCTCTTCCTGCTCGACCAGCGCGGCACCGGCCGCAGCACACCGGTCGAGGGTCGACGGCTGGCCGCCCTCGGGACTCCGGCCGAGCAGGCGGCATACCTCGCCCACTTCCGGGCGGACTCGATCGTCCGGGACGCCGAGCACCTGCGGCACACCCTCTTCGACGGGAAGCGGTGGGAGACCCTGGGTCAGAGCTACGGCGGCTTCTGCACCCTCGCCTACCTCTCGCTGGCGCCCGAGGGCCTGGCGGCCTGCTACGTGACCGGCGGCCTGCCCGGCCTCCGTCCGGACGCGGCCGAGGTCTATCGCCGCACCTACCCACGGATCGCCGCCAAGAACCGTGAGTACTACCAACGGTTTCCGCACGACGAGGGCGTCGTCGCCCGGATCGCCGACCGCCTCGCTGCCGGTGACGTCCTGCTGCCCGACGGCGACACCCTCACCGTCCGGCGGCTGCAGCTGCTCGGGCTGGAGTTCGGGCGCAAGTCGGGCTTCGACCTCGTGCACTGGATCATCGACGAAGGTCTCGCCGACGACGGCGAGCCCCGCGAGGCCTTCCTCGACCGCGTCCGCGACCTCACCGCGTTCGCCGACAACCCGCTCTTCGTCGTCCTCCAGGAGCCGATCTACGGCGACCCGGCCACGGGTGCGACCGCATGGGCGGCGCAGGCCGAGCGCGACCGCAGGGCCGAGTTCGCGGAGACGGCCCGCCCGCTGCTGTTCACCGGCGAGACGATGTTTCCCTGGATGTTCGACGAGATCCGCGTCCTGCGGCCGTTCCGGGAGGTCGCCGACCTGCTCGCCGCCCGGACCGACTGGCCGCCGCTCTACGACCTGGACGCCCTCGCGCGCAACGAGGTGCCGCTCGAGGCGGCGGTCTACCACGACGACATGTACGTCGATGCGCAGCTGCAGCTCGACACCGCGGCCCACGTCGGCAGTGCGCACGCCTGGGTGACCAACGAGTGGGAGCACGACGGCCTCCAGGACGCCCGGGTCCTCGCCCGGCTGCGCACGCTCGTGGCCGAGCGCGGCGGCCCGCTGCGCTGAGAGGTCTCGCCCGAGCCACTCGAAGGTTTCGCCCGAGCCGCTCGACCCAGGAGGGGTACCCCTCCTGAGTCAAGTGCCATCGCATACCGCACGACGGCGAGACCGGGCTCCGCTCCCCGGCGGTCCGCGTCGGCGGCTCGGTGCGGGAGTCCTAGTGGATGGCGACCGGCACGAGGATCGCGAGGACGGCCCACGCGACCGGCGCCACCATCACCTGGGAGTCGAGGCGGTCCATCACGCCGCCGTGCCCGGGGAGGATGTTGGACATGTCCTTGATGCCGAGGTCCCGTTTGATCGTGGACTCGACGAGGTCGCCGACCGTCGCGACGACCGCCGTGAGCACGCCCAGCACCAGGCCCACCCACCAGGCGCCGTGGAGGGTGAGGGTCACGTCGAGGACGGCGACGACGCAGCAGGCGACCACCGACCCCCCGAAGCCCTCCCAGGACTTCTTCGGGCTGATCGTCGGCGCCATGGGGTGGCGGCCCTGCGTGGCCCCCACGGCATACCCGCCGATGTCGCTGGCGACGGTGACCCCGACGTAGGTGAAGATCCGCCACGCACCGTCGGAGGGCGCGAGCAGCAGCGAGCTGAACGCGGCGAGCAGCGAGGGGTATGCCGCGACGAACATCCCACCCGCGACGTCGCGGGCCGCGCCGACCACCCCGTCGGCGAACCGCCAGATGAGGATGGCGACGCAGGTCAGGGCGAAGCAGACCGCGAGCGCCTGGCCCTGGCCGTAGAACGCGGAGAACATCATGCTCACCGCGCCGACCAGGCTCGGGACGAGCGGCACGTGGACCCCGCTCCCGCGCAGCGCCCTGGTCAGCTCCCAGACCCCGACGCACACCCAGGCGGTGGCCAGCCAGAGGAAGAGGTCGCGCCGCACGAACAGGCTCGCCGCGACGAGGGCGCCGAGGGTGAGGCCGACGACGATCGCGGCGGGCAGGTTGCGGCCGGCCCGGGAGACCTTGACCGACTGCTCCTCGGTCGTGACCGGCGCGACCAGCAGCCCGAACTCCGCGTCCGAGGTGCCCGAGGTGCCCGAGGTGCCCGGGGCGTCCGGGGCGTCCGGGGCGTCCGGGGCGTCCGAGGCGTCCGAGGCGTCCGAGGCGCCGGCCGCATCGGCCACCTCACCCGGCGTGCCCCCCGGGGAGGCAGGCTGGGTCGTCGTGGGCACCTCGTCCGTCATTGCTGCTCAGACCTCGAAGAGCTCGGTTTCCTTGCCCTTCAGCAGGGTGTCGACCGAGTCGACGAACTTCTTGGTGAGGGCATCGAGCTCCTTCTCACCCCGTGAGCCGTCGTCCTCGCCGACATCGCCGTCCTTGACCAGCTTGTCGAGGTCGGTCTTGGCCTTGCGGCGGATGTTGCGGATCGCGACCTTGGCGTCCTCGGCCTTGCCGTTGGCCAGCTTGACGTACTCGCGGCGACGCTCCTCGGTGAGGATCGGCAGGACACAGCGGATGACGTTGCCGTCGTTGCTGGGGTTGAGGCCGAGGTCGGAGTCACGCAGGGTCTTCTCGATCTCGTGCATCGAGCTCTTGTCGAACGGGCTGATCAGGATCGTGCGCGCCTCGGGCGTCTGGAACGACGCGAGCTGCTGAAGCGGCGTCGGGGCACCGTAGTAGAGGACCGTGAGCTTGTTGAACATTCCCGGGTTGGCGCGGCCGGTGCGGATGCCGGCGAAGTCCTCCTTGGCGACCTCGACCGCCTTCTCCATCTTCTCCTCGGCCTCGAACAGGGTCTCGTCGATCATCGTCTGGCCATCCTCGCGTGCAGTGGTTGAGCGCAGTGGTGTGCGGGCTGACGTCACGCCGCCGTGACGAGCGTGCCGATCCTCTCACCCCGAAGCGCCTTGGTGATGTTGCCCTCGCCCTCCATGCCGAAGACGAGCATCGGCAGGTCGTTGTCCTGACAGAGGCTGAAGGCCGCGGTGTCGACGATCCTGAGGTTGGCCGAGAGGGCCTCGGCGAAGGTCAGGGCGTCGTACTTGCGGGCCGAGGGGTCGAGCTTGGGATCCGCGGAGTAGACCCCGTCCACCCCCGACTTGGCGATCAGCAGCCGGTCGCACTTGGTCTCGAGCGCCCGCTGGGCGCTGACCGTGTCGGTGGAGAAGAACGGCATACCGGCGCCGGCCCCGAAGATGACGACCCGGCCCTTCTCGAGGTGGCGGATCGCCCGTCGCGGGATGTAGGGCTCGGCGACCTGGCCCATCGTGATCGCGGTCTGGACGCGTGTCTCGACCCCGGCCTTCTCGAGGAAGTCCTGCAGGGCGAGGCAGTTCATCACCGTGCCGAGCATGCCCATGTAGTCGGCCCGCGAGCGGTCCATCCCCTTCTGCTGGAGCTCGGCCCCGCGGAAGAAGTTGCCGCCACCGATGACGAGGGCCACCTGCACGCCGTCGTTGACCGCGAGCGCGATCTGGTCGGCGATGCCCTTGACGACCTGGGGGTCGAGGCCGACGGCACCACCGCCGAAGACCTCACCGGAGAGCTTGAGGAGCACCCGTGCGAAGCGGTGCTGGTGGACGTCGGTGGTCACGTGAGGCCTCCCGAGAAAGAGCGTCTGCGGTCAGGAGATCCTTCCACATCCTGGAGGGTCTCCCGGTCCGGCGATGCCGTGCGCGGGTCAGGACCCCGCTACGCAGTCGACCCTCCGCGGCCCGTCCGAGCCGCAGCCCTCCCCCCGAGCAGCTGTCGCGCGGGGCCGGTACTATCGCGGTGGCAAGCAGTGCTGCGACGCCAAGCAGCCACGCGCCCACCTCACCGTCGGGAGGCAGTTGTGCACGAGGCCCCCACCGCCGTGGGTCCGACCACCGGCACGTTGGCTGGCCCGGCTGCCGTGCTCGAGATCCCTCCGCTGCGCCAACGGCAGGAGCACGAGCGCGGGCCGTTGACCGCGCCGTCCCGCCTGGTCAAGTTCCACGCCCCCGAGGTCGTCTTCGGCTTCGGTTCGCTCGCCGAGGCGGGGTATGCCGCGCGGCGCCTCGGCGCCCGGCGTCCCCTCGTCGTCACGGACCCCGGCATCATCGAGGCCGGCTGGACCGACGAGCTGCTGGGCCACCTGCTCGAGGCCGGACTCGCTCCCACGGTCTGGGCCGGCGTGTCGCCGAATCCCAAGGACCACGAGATCGCCGCGGGCTACCGCGCCTACCTCGAGCAGGGCGCCGACGTCATCATCGCCGTCGGGGGCGGGTCGTGCATCGATGCGGCCAAGGGCATCGCGATCCTCTCGAGCAACGGCGGCAACGTCCTCGACTACGCCGGGGTCGACATGGTGACCCGGCCGATCCCACCTCTGCTGATGATCCCGAGCACCTCGGGGACCGGTGCCGACGTCTCGCAGTTCTGCATCGTCACGGACACGGCGCGGTCGGTGAAGGTCACGATCATGGGTCGCGCCCTCGTCCCCGACCTGTCGATCATCGACCCGCGGCTGCTCATGACGATGCCCGAGTGGCTTACTGCCGCAACGGGTCTCGACGCCCTGACCCACGGCATCGAGTCGTTCGTCTCCCTGGCCCACAACCCGCTCGCCGACATCCACGCGCTCAGTGCCGTCGGCCTCGTGACCCGCCACCTGCGGACGACGATCAGCCGGCCGTCGGACGAGCCGGCCCGCGAGGGGATGGCCCAGGCCAGCCTCAACGCCGGGCTCGCGTTCACCAACGCCATCCTCGGCGCCACGCATGCGATGAGCCACCAGGTCGGCGGGCTGCTCGACGCCCCGCACGGCGTGGTCAACGGCATCCTCCTGCCCCACGTCATCCGCTACAACGCTCGCGCCACGCCCGACCGCTTCGTCCACCTCGCCCGCGCGGCCGGCCTGCAGGTCGACGGTATGCCGGGCATCGAGGCGGCGGAGCTGCTCGCCGAGCACGTGCGGCAGCTCGCCGACGAGGTCGGTGTGCCGCGGGGTCTGCGCGAGCTCGGCGTCGACGAGTCGTGCATCGCGCGGCTCGCGATGACCACCCTCGACGACGCGTGCCTGACGACGAACCCCCGCAGCGCCAACAGCGACGAGCTCGTGGCCCTCTTCCGGGCCGCGCTGTGACTCCGGGCTGCGCCGTGACTCGGGGCTGCGCCGTGACTCCGGGCTGCGCCGTGCCTCCGGGGCCTGCTGTGACTCCGGTCCGCGCGCCGTGAGCGAGGCCCGGCTCCCCGATCTTGCGGCCCTGACCGGGGTGCGGTCGGGCAAGGGCTCGTTCTACCAGGAATACGTCCGGTCGGACGAACGCCTGCAGCACGCCGTCCGCGCCATGGACTCGATCTCGCGCGCCCTCGTGCGCACCATCGAGGGCCCGCGCGGCCTCCTCGAGGAGGTCGCCCGAGCCGCGGCGAACTATCTCGACGCCCGCTGGACGGTGCTCGGCCTCGCCGACGGGCACCTGCCGGGCTCCCGGCCGCGCTTCGTGGCGGTCGGACCCGACGGCGAGGTGGAGGGCGACGAGGAACGGCTCCCCACCGACGTGCGACGGGAGCTCGCCGCCGTCCGGGCCGGCCTCGCCCGACCGGCCATCGGGTCGGGCTGGGTGCGGGTGCCGATGACCCTCGAGGGCGAGGTGATCGGGGTCCTTACCGGGAGCCACGGTCTCGCTGGAGGACCTGAACCGAGCGACCTGTCCGTGCTGCGCATCCTCGCGAACCAGGCGGCCGTCTCGCTCCACACCTCGCAGCAGTACCAGTCGGGGCTGGCCGCCCAACGACGGGCCCAGCAGCTCTATGACGAGGCCACCGCCCAGGCCCAGGACCTGGCCGTCCGGACCGCCGAGCTGCGCCGCGTCGAGCAGCGCCTCCAGGTCGCTCACCAGCGCGAGCTGCTGGACAACGAGCGCCACCGGATCGCCCGCGAGCTGCACGACAGCGTGACCCAGTTCGTCCTGTCGGCGGGGATGGCGGTCGAGCTGGCCCGCGGTCGGGCCGAGCAGCTGGGCCCCGACGCCAGCGACATCACCAGCGAGCTGGCCACGGCGAAGAGCCTGTCCCAGCAGGCGGTCGAGCAGCTGCGCCGGGCGATTTACGCCCTCTACCAGCCCCACGGCGACACCGTGTCGACCCTGCCGGAGCTGGTGCAGGAGGTGGCCCGACACCATCAACCGCATCTCGACGTGCAGCTGCGGGTGGAGGGCGATGCCATCGAGCTGCCCAACGAGGCGCACCACGAGATCGCCCGCGCCATCGGCGAGGCCCTCTTCAACGTCGCCGCCCACGCCGAAGCGACCCGGGTGATCATCCGGCTGCGCTATCGGCCCGACGAGGTCCGCGTGGCCGTGGCGGACGACGGCGTCGGCGACCCCACCGACCTCAGCCGGCTGCTGCGCCTCGAGCGGTCGACCACCACCGACGGGCGACACCGCGGTCTGGTCAACATCGACACCCGCATCGGCGACCTCGGCGGGTCGATCGCGTTCCGGAGGGCCCGGCTCGGCGGCGTCCGGGTCGAGATGCGTATCCCGCTCCCCCTGCGCTCGGCCGGGGTCCACGGACTGATCGACGGGCTCGTCAACTCGTCCAGCAGCTCACCCGTCGTCGTGCCACCACCCGTCAATTCACCACCCGTCGGTCCACCACCTGTCGGTCCACCACCCGTCGGTCCGGGGGCGCTGGGGCCCCGGCGCGCGCCGTCCGCCAGCCACCTCAAGGAGGCCTGACATGGCCACGCTCACCCCGGCAACCGGACACGCCCAGCCGCGCAACCGCCCTCGAGGTGGAGTCCACCCCGGCGGACGGGAGGACCTCCCGGTCGGCATCATGCTCGTCGACGACCACGCGATCGTCCGCCAGGGACTGCGCTCGATCCTCGAGCGGGAGGACGACCTGCGGGTCGTCGCGGAGGCCTCCACCGCCGCGGAGGCGCTGACCGTCGTCGCGCACGCCCGTCCGCAGATCGTGCTCCTCGACCTCAAGCTGTCGACGTCGTCCGACACCGAGGGGCTCGAGCTCTGCGCCGAGCTCGTCCGGCTCCACCCGGAGATCGGGGTCCTCGTCTTCACGACCTTCCTCGACGAGCACCTGGTGCTGGCCGCGGTGCGCGCCGGCGCCCGGGGCTACGTCGTGAAGGACGTCGACACCTCGGCCCTGATCCGGGCGATCCGCGACGTCAGCCGCGGCGAGAGCGCGTTCGACGCGCGCAGCGCCTCAGCCATGGTCCGCGGGCTGAGCAAGCCGGAGCCCAGCCACGCGCGGCAGCTGACCACCCGGGAGTCCGAGGTGCTGAGGCTGCTCGCGCGCGGGATGTCCAACCGCGACATCGGGGCCCGGCTCTACATCTCCGAGACGACGGCCAAGTTCCACGTCGGCAACATCCTGCGCAAGCTCGGCGTCAGCCGCCGTGCCGAGGCCGTCTATGAGGCGAGCAAGATGGGCGTCATCTGACGAGGCTGTTCACGCCTCTAGTCGCGACGACCGTTGGTCGACGTCTCTCCACCGGTTGAGGCTCAGATCGACGGTGCCTCCGGGACCAACGGTTGTCGGTGCGTCGGGAGGAGTCCCTGGTGAGACGCGGTCGGAACCCCACTGCGGCGACGCGGGTATGCCGCCCGCCCGGGCGAGCGGGCGGCATACCGGCGGTGGGTGACCGGGTAGGCGGTCAGCCAGACACACAGAGGGCTGAATCGTGTCCGGGTCTGTCCCGCTCCCTCGCGCCATCCGCGACCCTCTGTATGTCTGACGGCGCACCCGCCGCCCGGTGGGCGTCTCCCCCACTCCCCGTCACCCCTTGTCGAGGACGAGCCAGCCACCGTGGTGCTCGGCCACCTCGAAGGGGAGCCGGCTCGCCCGGCCCCAGGTGCGGAGGTCGTCGAGGCCGATGGTGCGCAGGTGGCCGTAGGACTCGTCGGCCTCCGGCTCGAGGGGGACGGCGATGACGACCTGACGCCGGGCACACCGGATCGCCTCGGCCACCACCTTGTCGCCGTGGTCGGGCTCGAGGTGCTCGAGGAGGTGGATGACGACGACCGTGTCGGCGAAGCCGTCGACGACGGGGACGCGGGCGGCGTCCGCCAGGAGGACGCCGAGGGGCACACCGAGGCGGGGGGCGATCGAGGCCAGCAGGCGCACGGTGCCGGTGGACACGTCCGACGCCGTGGTGCGGTGCCCGGCCTCGGCGAGCCGCAACGCGAGGAAGCCGAAGCAGGAGCCCAGCTCGAGGACCGAGCCCGGGCGCACGAGTGCGACCGCCCGGTCGTAGACGGGGGCGTAGTCGGCGATCGACCCGTGGCTGCGCGACCCCGGCAGCCGGATATCTGCTGCGGCATCCCCTTCGCCCATCGAGCGAATGGACCCGACAGACTGCAGGCGACGAATCGTGTTGCGGTAGAACAGCTCCCAGCTCTCGAGGGCGTTCGATGCACTCGTCCGCACGACGCCGGTGAAGATCCGCTCGAACATCTCTGACCCCCGCACCCAGCCCGGCGTGAAGAGCTCGTCGACGATGACTCCCGCGAGGTCGTCATCGATGTCCGCCTGGCTGACGTCGTGAGTCACGACGAGGCGGTGGTCGTGCGTCACCATGTCGAAGTGGAGGGTGCGGACGCTCCCCCGGACCCGTCTCGGCCAGGCACCGACCCGGCGCGCGACGACGACGAGGCCGTCCTCGTAACGGCCGTCGACGACGTCGCAGAGTGGATCGATGGGCGCCGCGGCCAGCACCCTCATCGCCGCATCCTCATCGGCGCATCCTCACCGCAGGCTCGCCTCTGCCGAGGCCGCCCGGTCGAGGCCCTTCAGTCCCCGGACGACCTGCACGCGGTCGCAGTACTCGGCGTAGAGGGGCAGGTCGCAACGACCGAGCTGCCACGAGTAGCGCGGCTCGGGGGTGAGCCAGACCGTCTCGCGCGCACGTCGGGTGAGCTCCTCGAAGACCGGAAGGCGAGGGTCCTTGCCGTTGCCCCGCCCGTCGCCGAGGACGACGAGGCTCGTGCGGCGGCTGATCGCGGAGCCGTGGGCCTCGAGGAACGAGTCGAACGCCGACCCGTAGTCGGAGTCGGCGTCCACGTCGACGACGCCGCCGGCGGGCAGCCCGGACATCACCAGCGACAGGGCGTCCTCGATGCGGTGCTCCGCGAAGAGGTCGGTGATCTCGACGACCTCGTCGACGAAGGCGAACGTCCGCACCTGCGACGCGATCGACTGCAGACTGTGCACCATCTGCAAGGTGAAGCGCGCGGTCGCCCGGACGGACAGGGACACGTCGCAGAGGACGAGGAGCCGCGGCCGGTCCTCGACCTTGCGGACGGTGATCGGCCGGAACGGCACGCCGTCGTAACGCATGTTGGCCCGCATGGTGCGGGCCCCGTCGACGGTGCCGCGTGCCGCGACCTTCCGTCGCGGCCGCGGGGCCCCCCGGAGGGAGTGGAGCAGTCGCCGCAGCGACTCCTCGAGGTCGGCGCGCTCGCCCTCGTCGATGACCTCCGCCCGGCCGGCCTCGACCTCCCGGGTCTCGATCTGTCGGTCCATCGCCATCAGTCGCTCGAGGTGCTCCTTGAGCCGCTCGGGGAGCCCGGCGAGCAATGGTGCCAACGCTGCTCGCAGAGCAGCGAGCGAGGCCGGCTCTCCCACCTCGACCCCCGCGAGCAGGTCTTCGGGGATGCTGTCGGACAGCCACTCGAGCAGCACCATCTCCTGCGCGACGGTGAGCTCCGCGTCCAGCTCCAGCCCGGCTCGACGGGCCAGCTCGCCCGGCGACCCGGGGTTGTGCAACCGCCGCGTCGAGAGCTGCACCCGGGCGGCCTCGCCCGGACTCCCCGCCGTGTCGTTGGACAGGACGATCTCGTCGGTGAGCGCGGCCATGTCGATCTTGTTGGCCTCCTGGTGGAGGTTGTACTGCTGCGACATGTCCTCGGGGTTGAAGTACTCCCGCAGGTCCTCCGGCTTCCCGTGCGAGTGGCCCTCCTCGGGCGTGTCGCCGGGCTCCTCGGAGAGGGTGAACGTCTCGAGCGCACCGTCGTCGCTGAGGTCGTCGTGGGCGTGACCGTGGCCGTCCTCCTCCACCCGGGGGACGACCGCCGACAGCGCGAAGAAGAGGTCGAAGACCCGGTCGAACTCCTCGACGTCGCGCCGGTCCTTGATCAGGCTGACCGCGAGCGCGTAGCGCAGCACCTCGCGGTCGGCCAGCACCCCCGGCTGGGCCGCTGCGCGCAGGGCGTCAACGGCCTCGGCCACGCTGATCCGGATGCCGTGCAGCCGCAGGAAACGGATGAACCGGTGGAGGGCGCCTTCCACCGGGCTAGACCGGACGCTTGCGCGCGAAGGACCGCTCCCCCTGCGAGCGTGGCACCGGCCGCTTCGGCGCCGCGCCCTTGCCGGGCGCCCCGTAGTAGTCGGTGTCGTGACGACCGGGGTCGTCCTTGGCCGCCCGCACGGCGCGGCCGTCGGCTCCGGACTCGTCCAGCGCCGCGGGGGGCGGCGGCGGAGGGGCGTCGTCGTGCGCGTGGTCGGCACCCGGGCCGTGACCATGACCGTGCCCGTGGCCACCGCGGGAGTCGGGCACGGCGGCATTCGGGTCGGTGAGACGGGGCAGGGCCTTCAGCGCCTTCTCGTTGTCGCGCTCGTACTTGATGACGACGTTGAGGGTCTCCGCGAGGACCTCGGCACTGAGCTCGGTGACGCCGAGCACGCTGAGGGTGCGGGCCCAGTCGATGGTCTCCGAGATGCTCGGGGCCTTGCGCAGCTCGAGGTCCCGCAGCCCGCGCACGACCTCGACCAGCCGGGCCGAGAGGGCGTCAGCGAGACCGGTCTCCTTCGAGCGGAGGATCTCCAGCTCGCGCTCCGGCGTGGGGTAGTCCAGGAAGAGGTGCAGGCACCGGCGCTTGAGGGCGGCCGACAGGTCGCGGGTGTTGTTGGAGGTGAGGATGACGAAGGGCTGGTGCTTCGCGGTCACCGTGCCGATCTCGGGGATGGAGATCTGGAACTCGGCCAGGGTCTCGAGCAGCACCGCTTCGAGCGCCTCGTCGGCGCGGTCGACCTCGTCGATGAGCAGGACGACCGGGACGTCGGACGCGATCGCCTGCAGCAGCGGCCGCGGCGCCAGGAAGCGCTCGGAGAAGAAGATGCTGTCCTGCCGACTGATCCGCTCGACCGCCTCGTCGAGGTCCTTCGCGTCCTCGACGACCTGGCCGATCTTCTCGCGCAGGATCTGGGTGTAGAGCAGCTGCTTGCCGTAGTCCCACTCGTAGAGCGCCTTGGTCTCGTCCTGACCCTCGTAGCACTGCAGCCGTAACAGCTTTCGGCCCGTGGCCTGGGCGAGGCTGAGCGCGAGCTGCGTCTTCCCGACCCCGGCGGGGCCTTCGAGCAGCACCGGTTTGCCGAGGCGCGACTGGAGGAAGATCGTCGTCGCCATCCGGGCGTCGGCGAGGTAGCCCACGTCGCCGAGCCGTCGCCGGGCGTCGTCGACGTCGGCGAACTCCTCGGCCTCCGAGGTGCCGGTCTGGTCAGGCTGGGCTTCCGGGGTCACGGGAGATCCTTCGGGGTAGGGGTCGGGTCGAGGCCGGGACCGTCGCCAGCGATGGTGACGGCCCCGGCCCGTATGCCGTGTCGGTGCCTGCCGCTCAGCCGAGCAGGTCGTCCAGGTCGCCGGTCATGCAGTGCTCCACCACGGGCCGCACCGTGTCGAAGGTGCACTCCTTGGCGTTGCCGGGGGTGCAGGCGTCGCCGAGGACGTGGTTGGTGATGCGGTCCACGTCGTCCTTGTCGCCCTTGATGACCGGGGAGTTCTCGTAGTAGGCCGTCGGTCCGGAGCCGAGCCGGTTCTTCGAGTACGAGTCCTGCGTGACGTCGCAGAACTTCTCCGTGATGCCCACGTCACGCAGCAGCCGGATCGACGCGGCCAGTGCCGCGTCGGCGGCCTGGACCGTCGTCATCCCGCCGATGTCGACGCCCATGGCGACGGCGATCTCGGCGAAGCGCTTGTACTGCGCCGGCATGTTGAAGGCCCAGACGCGTGGCAGGGCGATGGCGTTGTTGAGGCCGTGGTGGGTGTCGTAGAAGGCGCTCACCGCGTGCGAGATGGAGTGGATGATGCCGAGTCCACCGGAGTTGAACGCCTGGGCGGCGATGTACTGCGCATACATCATCCCCTCGCGTCCCTTGAGGTCCTGACCGTTCCAGACCGCCTCGCGCAGGTTGTCGTTGGTCAGCTTGATCGCGCGGATCGCGTTGCCGAGCGACGGCTCGAAGTTGAGCCGGGAGACGTAGGGCTCGCTGGCGTGGGCAAGCACGTCGAAGCCGCACTGGGCGGTGTAGTCGACCGGGCAGTCGTAGTAGAGCACCGGGTCGTCGATGGCCAGGGTCGTGACCGAGGCGTCGTCGAAGGCGACATACTTGTGGGGGTTGTCGGGGTCCGTCGTCGTGTCGGTGATGACGTAGGCCCACGAGGTCTCCGACCCCGTGCCCGCCGTCGTCGACACCGCGATGTGCGGGGGGTTCTTGGGGTTCTCACTCATGTTGAACCCCTCGAACTCGTTGACGTTGCGCCCGTCGTGGGCGACCGATACGCGCGCGCCCTTGCAGGCGTCGTGCGACGAGCCACCACCGATCGAGACGAACGAGTCGCAGGCGTTGTCCTGGTAGAGGCCCACCGCGTCCATGACGTTGTAGTCCTTGGGGTTGGACTCGACCTTGTCGTAGATGACGACCTCGAGGCCGTGGTACTTCATCGACTCGGCGATCTTGTGCACGATGTCGGTGCCGCGCAGGCCCGACGTCATGATCAAGGTCTTGCGGAAGCCCAGCTTGAGGGCCTCCGGGCCGATCATCTCGTGCGCGCCCGGGCCCATGAGGGCACGGGGGAACGGGTGGAACTCCTTGATGGGGAAAGGCTTGAGTAGTTCGTCGACCTGCATGACGACCTCCTTGTCGTTGGGGGGACGTCTCGGACCGTAGGAGCCGCGCCACCCCGCCGACAGGTGAGGATCCAAAGACTGCCCTCAGGTCGCGCGCCGTCCTGCCGATGCGGACACCTGCCGTCCCCTCCGTTCGGTGAGGTTTGCCGTCGCGACACGGCCACACACCGTCCGCCCTGTCCGATCCGACAGGAAACTCGACCCTCCCGAGCAGGGGCGGCAGGGGCCGGACGCGGATAGCGTGGCACCGAACCACCACGTACTGCCCTTTATAGCCCGCAGGACCCGACCAGATTGGATGGTGGACCCATGCCCGACAGCGTGAGCACCCTCGAGGAGACCGGCCCCGAGATCACCGAGATCACCGAGATCACCGAGATCACCGAGAGCGACCTGCTTGAGGACAGCCTCGTCGAGGAGGTCTCCATCGACGGAATGTGCGGCGTCTACTGATGCTCACGGAGGCGTGGCAGCTGAGCGGCTCGGTGTCCTTGCGACCCGAGCGGTTCGGCGCTCTGGCCTACGACTTCCGCACCCGCCGGCTCAGCTTCCTCAAGACCCCGACGCTGGTGGACGTGGTGCGGCGTTTGGGCGACAGCCCGACCGTCCTCGACGCGTTGACCGGTGCCGGGGTCGACGCCTCCCAGCAGGCGGCATACGTCAGGGCCCTGAGCGGCCTGGCGACGAGCGGCCTGCTCGTGCCACAGCACCCTTCACCCTCCGCTCCCGTCTCCGTGCCGGCAGCCTCCCAGGAAGGACCCTGATGACGACGACCATCCAGCCGCTCGAACGGCCCAAGGTCGGGCGCCTCGTCGACGAGTTCGAGTACGGTCTCGACGCGCCGATCTGCCTGACCTGGGAGCTCACGTATGCCTGCAACCTCGCCTGTGTCCACTGCCTCAGCTCGTCCGGGCGCCGGGACCCGCGCGAGCTGACGACGGCGGAGGCCAAGGCCCTCATCGACGAGTTCGAGCGGATGCAGATCTTCTACGTCAACATCGGCGGTGGCGAGCCGACGATCCGCCCGGACTTCTGGGAGCTGCTCGACTACGCCGTGGAGCACCACGTCGGGGTCAAGTTCTCCACCAACGGTTTCCGCATCACGAAGGAGCGCGCGGAGCGGCTGGCCGCGACGGACTACGTCGATGTGCAGATCTCCCTCGACGGGGCGACGGCGGAGGTCAACGACGCGGTGCGGGGCGCCGGCACCTACGACGCCGCGATGCGGGCGATGACCCACCTGCAGGCCGCGGGGATGCAGGACTTCAAGATCTCCGTCGTCTGCACCCGCCACAACATCGACCAGCTCGACGACTTCAAGGCGATCGCCGACCGCTTCGGCGCGCAGCTGCGGCTCACCCGCCTGCGCCCTTCGGGTCGCGGCGCCGACGTCTGGGGCGAGCTGCGCCCGCTGCCCGAGCAGCAGCGTCAGCTCTACGACTGGCTGGTCGCCCACGGGGAGGGCGTCCTCACCGGTGACTCGTTCTTCCACCTCTCGGCCTTCGGCGAGGCCCTGCCCGGACTCAACCTCTGCGGCGCCGGTCGGGTGGTCTGCCTCGTCGACCCCGTCGGCGACGTCTACGCCTGCCCCTTCGCGATCCACGACACCTTCCTCGCGGGCAACATCCGCGACCTGGGCTTCGACCGGGTCTGGAAGGAGTCACCGCTCTTCCTCGAGCTCCGGTCCCCCCAGACCGGGGGGGCGTGCACGAAGTGCTCCGCCTACGACTCCTGCCGCGGTGGGTGCATGGCCGCGAAGTTCTTCACCGGTCTGCCGCTCGACGGGCCCGACCCCGAGTGCGTCAAGGGCAACGGGGACATCCCGCTCGCGGGCGTCGCCGCCGGGACCCGGCCGAGCCCCAGCCAGGACCACTCGCACACCGGACCGGTGCACAACCAACCGATCCCGTTGACCCTGATGCCGACTCGGCTCACGTCCCGCCCCGACCGCTCCTGCGACGAGGACCCGCTGGTGGGGTTCGCCGGCGCGGGCGCGGGACGAGAAACCGCCGACCGGGGGTAGCGCCCATGACCTCGGCCTCGACGACGCGGCCACCCCTCGACCTCGGGCTCACGACCTCTCCGAGCACCCGCACCGGTGACCCGCTCCTGCTGGTCCCCGTGGGCTCCACCGAGCAGCACGGGCCGCACCTGCCGCTCGCGACCGACACGATGGTCGCGACGGCGGTGTCGCGTGCCGCGGCGGAGGTGCTCGCCGCCCGCGGCAACGCGGTGCTCGTCGCCCCGGCGATCGCCTACGGCGCGAGCGGCGAGCACGAGGGCTTCCCCGGGACCGTGTCGATCGGGCACGAGGCGCTGATGAACCTCCTCATCGAGTACGGCCGGTCGGCCTGCCGCTGGGCACGTGGGCTGATCTTCGTCAACGGGCACGGGGGCAACGTCCAGTCGGTCCGCCAGTCGGTCGAGCTGCTGCGCTACGAGGGCCGGGCCGTGGCCTGGACCTCGTGCGACCTGCCCGGCGCAGACGCCCACGCCGGGCGCACCGAGACCTCACTGCTGCTCGAGCTCGCCCCGCAGACGGTGCGCGCTGACGAGGTCGAGATCGGCTGTGTCACACCGTTGGTCGAGCTCATGCCGCGCCTGCGCCGCGACGGCATCCGCGCCGTCTCACGCAACGGGATCCTCGGCGACCCCCGTGAGGCGTCGGCGCACGAGGGTCGGCAGCTCTTCCAGACCCTCGTGCGCAACCTCGTCCTCGAGCTCCAGACCCTCGACGTCATGGACGACGGACGACTCTCGCCCTCAGGAGCCGCGCAGCGAGTGGTGCTGCCATGACCGTGGCGTCCAGCCCCGAGCGGGGCGCCGCAGGGTCTGCAGGGGCCGCAGGCGCCGCAGGGTCTGCAGGGACTGCGCTCGTCACGGGCGCAGCGCGGGGGATCGGCGCAGCCGTCACCCGCCGACTCGTCGGCCGCGGTTTCCACGTCGTCGCCGTCGACTCCTGCGCGGGCGAGGACACCGACGCCGGCTACCCCCTCGCCACCCGCGCCGATCTCGACGCGGTTGCCGCGGCCCATCCTGGAGCGGTGACACCGGTGGTCGCCGACGCCCGGGACGTCGCGGCGATGCGAACCGTCGCCGAGCGCATCGACACCGAGCGCGGCGACCTCACCGTCGTCGTCGCCGGGGCCGCGATCATCGGGGGCGGTGACGCCCTGTGGGACACCGACGACGCCGTGCTGGACGCCATCTGGCGGTCGGACGCCGTCACCGTGTGGAACACCGCGAAGACGATGGTGCCTCTCCTGCTGCGTCAGGAGGCGGCCCGACGTCCGGCGTTCGTCGCCATCACCTCGGGCGCCGGGGAGCACGGGCTCTACCACCTGTCGGCCTACTGCATGGTCAAGCACGCGGTCGTCGGGCTCGTCCGCGGCCTCGCAGCGGACGTGGTCGGACAGCACCTCACCGTCGCCGGCGTCTCGCCCGGGTCCACCGACACGCAGATGCTCCAGGCCACCGCACGGCTCTACCATCTCGACGGCATCGAGCGCCTCGTGCAGGAGCAGGCGATCGGACGGGTCCTCGAGCCCGACGAGGTCGCTGCCGTCGTCGAGTTCGCCGCTCTCGCAGGCCCCGTCGTCCACGGCTCGATCCTCTCCGCCAGTGGGGGGTTCCGCTCGTGACCCCCCTCCGTCTCCAGGACGGCGGCGGCGCCCCACCGCTGCAGAGCACCCCACAGGGCTCCCTGCCCCGCGGGTATGCCGTCCGGCTGGGACCGCACACGAAGGTGTGCGACGGAGGACGGAGCCTGCTCGGGACGTCCACCGGACGGCTCGTCTACCTCAAGCCCCGGGCCGCCGCCCTCCTCGACGACGACCTCGTCACCGTCACCGACGGGACCTCGGCGGCCCTGGCCAGGCTCCTCCTCGACCGCGACCTCGTCGACCCGTGGTGGCCGGACCGCGCCGACGACAGCGAGGTCAGCGACGTCGTCGTGGTCGTCCCCGTGCGGGACCGCCCCGCACAGCTGGACCGGCTCCTCGGCGCGCTGCCTCCACAGGTGCGCGTCGTGGTGGTCGACGACGGCTCCACCGACGAGGAGTCGACCGCCCGGATCGCCTGCCGGCACGGAGCCACCGTCGTGCGGCACGAGGTGAGTCGGGGGCCGGCAGCAGCTCGCAACACCGGGTTTCGAGCTGCCGACGCGGCATACGTGGCGTTCCTGGACTCCGACGTCGTTCCTCAGCACGGCTGGCTCGCCGCGTTGCGACGCCACTTCGACGACCCGCTGCTCGGCCTCGTCGCACCGCGGGTGCTCGGTCTGGCTCCCGACCCGGCCGGCCGGAGGGCCGCTCGTCGGGAGGCCCGCGGGTGGCTGCACCGCTACGAGGCGGCCCGCAGCTCCCTCGACCTCGGCGACGACCCGGCGTCGGTGCGTCCGCACGGACAGGTCGCCTATCTCCCGAGCGCCGCCCTCATGGTGCGACGGGAGGCCTGGGGCAGCGGCTTCGACGAGGACCTCCGGGTCGGCGAGGACGTCGACCTCGTGTGGCGCACCCACGAGGCCGGCTGGCGGATCCGTTACGAGCCGGCCGCGGTCGTGCGCCACGAGCACCGCACCGACGTCAGCGCATGGCTCTCCCGCAAGGCCTTCTACGGCACCAGCGCCGACCTGCTCGCGGCCCGGCACGGCGACGCCGTCGCGCCGATGGTCCTCAACCCGTGGACCGCCGTGTTTGCCGGCGCACTGCTGGCGCAACGACGCTGGTCGATCCCCGTCGCCGCCGCCGCGTATGCCGTGACGACCCTGCGCATCTCCCGTCGCCTCCAGCGCAGCGACAGTCCGGTCCGGACGGCAGCATCCCTGACCGCCGTCGGCGCCGTCGCCTCGCTCTGGCAGACCGCCTCCGCCCTGAACCGGCACTACTGGCCGGTGTCGGTCGCCGCAGCCGTCGTGAGCCGCCGCGCCCGCCGCGCGCTTCTCGTCGCGGCGCTCGCCGAGGCGCTCCTCGACCACCACCGCACGCGATCCGACCTCGATCCCTTGCGCTACCTCGTCGCCCGCCGCCTCGACGACCTCGCCTACGGCTCCGGCGTCTGGCTCGGAGCCTGGCGCGGGCGGTCGCTGCGAGCGCTGCGACCAGCCGTCAAGGGATTCGACCACCTCCGCTGACCCTCCCCCGCCGACCCTGCCCCGCCGACCCTCCTCCGCCGACCCTGCACCGTCCCCGCGACTCGCCCGAGTCGTCGCAACCGAAAGGCACCACCCATGGCCAAGTCCGCCTGGTTCGAGACCGTCGCCGAGGCGCAGCGCCGCGCCCAGAAGCGGCTGCCCCCGTCGGTCTACAAGGCCCTCCTCGCCGGCTCGGAGAAGGGCGTCACCTACGCCGACAACCTCTCCGCCTTCGGCGAGCTCGGGATGGCGCCGCACGTCGCCGGCCTCTCCGCCGAGCGGGATCTCGCGACCTCGGTGATGGGTCAGCCGATCTCCATGCCGGTCATCATCTCCCCCACCGGTGTCCAGGCCGTGCACCCCGAGGGTGAGGTCGCCGTCGCTCGCGCGGCCGCCGCACGCGGCACCGCGATCGGGCTGTCGTCGTTCGGGAGCCGGTCGGTCGAGGACGTCGTCGCGGCCAACGCCCAGACCTTCTTCCAGATGTACTGGATGGGCTCGCGCGCGTCGATGGAACGACGGATGGAGCGGGCGAAGGCCGCCGGGTGCGTCGGGCTCATCGCCACCCTGGACTGGTCGTTCTCGAACGGTCGCGACTGGGGCAGCCCCACGATCCCCGAGAAGATGGACCTCAAGGCGATGCTCTCCTTCGCCCCCGAGGGGCTGATGCGGCCGAAGTGGCTGCTGGAGTATGCGAAGACGGGCCACGTGCCCGACCTCACGGCGCCCAACCTCTCCGAGAACGGTGGCCCGGCGCCGACCTTCTTCGGCGCCTACTACGAGTGGATGATTACGCCCCCGCCGTCCTGGGAGGACGTCAGGTGGATGCGCGAGACGTGGGGCGGGCCGTTCATGCTCAAGGGCATCTCGCGACAGGACGATGCGCGTCGGGCCGTCGACGTCGGCGTCTCCGCCATCTCGGTGTCGAACCACGGCGGCAACAACCTCGACAGCACCCCGGCCTCCATCCGGATGCTGCCCGGGATCGCCGACCTCGTCGGCCACGAGGTCGACGTCCTCCTCGACGGAGGGGTCCGACGCGGCAGCGACGTGGTCAAGGCGGTTGCGCTCGGTGCCAAGGCCGTGATGATCGGCCGCGCCTACCTGTGGGGTCTCGCCGCCAACGGCCAGGCCGGGGTGGAGAACGTCCTCGACATCTTCCGCAGCGGCATCGACTCGGCACTGCTCGGCATGGGTCACAGCTCGATCCACGACGTCACCCGCGACGACATCGCGATCCCCCTGGGCTTCACGCGCGAGCTCGGCACCACGGCCGCCGCCCGGGTCTGAGGGGGCCCTGCCGTCTCTTGGCGGAGCTGCGCGCCACAGCTCAGGGGGTGGCGCTGTGCTCCGGCTCAGGGGCGACGCTGCGCGTCGCTGATGAGGTCCCGGGCCGTCTGGGAGACGCTCCGCCCGCTCGACTCCGCCATGGCACGCAGGGCCTCGTAGGTCTCCTGCATGTCGATGCCGCGCTGCTGGAAGAGGATCCCCTTGGCCTGCTCGATCACCACCCGCCCGTTCAGGACGGAGACGACGCTTCCCGCCACCCGGTCGTTGGTCGACCCCTGGCCCAGCGCCAGGGTGGCGACGGCGGCGAAGGACTGAGCGAGGAGCATCTCGGCGGCCGTGAGCTCCTGCGGGGAGCGCCGGAAGACATTGAGGCTGCCGACCGGAGCGTCCTGCCACAGCATGGGGATCGTGGTGATCATCCGGAAACCCGCGGCCTCGATATACGGTCCGACGGAGGGCCATCTCGCGCAGATCGCCTCCCCGGTCATGATGACACCGACCCCGCTCCGGAGGGACTCCACGCAGGGACCCTCCTTGTGACCGACCGCGTAGATCGCCAGCTCCGCCATCCGGTGCGACGTCGCACACAGCAGCTCGGCCTCCCCCGAGGGTCCGCGGACGAGGATGCCAACGGCATCGACGTGGAGCGCCTCGGCGACGTCGCGCACGAAGTCGTTCAGCGCGTCGGTCATCTCCGGGGTCGTGACCAGGGCCAGGACCGACTCCACGAAGACGTCGCGGGGGTCTCGATGACCGCGCGGGCGGCCTGGGTCGCGCGGGACGCCGGGATCGCCGGGGCTGGCACCGCTCACGAAGTGTCGCCCCTGCCGACATGGGTGGAGTCGAACGCGAGCTCCCGGCTCAGCACCTCCTCGGCGACGGCGTTGAGGTCCTTGCCGGTGGCGTAGGCGTTGGCCCGCAGCAGAGCCATCGCGTCCTCGACGGGCACGGACAGCTGGGCGACGACCACGCCCGTGGCCTGGTGGATCAGCACGCGGCTGAACCAGGGCAACTGCTCGACGAGATCCTCCTCGGTCGACTGGTAGAACGCCGCCCCGACCACGTCGGCGAGGAACTGCACGGCGGAGGGATCCGGGTCCGTGGGTTGCGTCTTCGCCCAGTAGAGCGTCAGGACGCCGATCCGCCCGCCTGCGGCCCTGATCGGCGCCGCGCACACCCAGACCGATCCGAGCTCCTGCAACGCCGCCGGGGTGAAGGACGGCCAGCTCGCTGTCTGCCCCAGAGCCCCGATCACCGCTTCGTCCTCATCGTGCGCGTCCCAGCCGGGGCCCTCCCCGATGACCTCCTGCAGGTCCTCGAGGCGAGCCGCGACCCAGTCGGTGGCGAACAGGGTCATCCGCTCCTGGCCGGTGTACTCCACGGTGATCGCCCCCCCGTCGGCCCCGGTCACGGCGACGCACGCCAAGCACAGGCGTTCCGGGAGCGGAGCCAGCTCCCGGTCCCGCGAAGACAGCCGCGACAACCACGTCAGCACCTCTTCGGCCTCCACCCCTGTACCTTTCTGAGCGTCTGTTCCTCGGCTACGGTCCCCGCTGTCGCGGGTGGGTGCGCCATGCACCCGGCCCGGGCATCAGGACCTCGCGAGCAGATGGACATACCTGCACAGATGTCTACATCAGATCGGCACGACTCGGGTGAATCTGCCGAAAAGACCCTGCCCCGAGGACGGTGAACTGCCGTCAGCGCAACACATCGCGCGCGATCAGCTCCAACGTCACGAGAGTGGCGATCGACTGCACCAGCAGGAGCGCAACGAGGACGACGAGCTGGACCGCGGCGGCCTGGATCGGGGTGGAGCCCCCGAGGAGCATGCCGACGAAGGCTCCGGGCAGTGTCACCAGACCCACGGTGCGGGTCTGGTCGAGGCCCGGTACGAGCGCCAACCCCGCATCGTCACGGCCGATGAGGATCCGCGCATCGCGGACCACGAGGCCCAGGGTCAGGGCGGCCTCGACCTCGCCGCGCCGGGTGCGCAGGGCGTCGAGCGTGCGCCGACCGGCGAGGCTGGTGGCGGTCATCGCGCCACCGATGAGGATGCCCAGGATGGGGACCACGGCCACCTCGGTCAGCGGGATGAGGCCGCTGAGCAGCAGTCCCGCACCGACGGGGACGGCGCTCCCCCACACGGCTGCGGCGGCCCAGGGCCAGCGGCCGGTGGGGGCGAGGCGGCGACCAGCGGTCACCGACGCGGTGGAGAGCATGAGGACGATGAAGAGGGCCGTCAGCCACCACGAGCGCAGGACCGCGGCGATCAGCAGGCCCACCACGGCCAGCTGCAGGGTCGCGCGCGCCGCGGCGGAGAGGGCGTCGCGGCCGTGCGCCAGACCGCCCAGCCGGTTGACGAGGGCGGCGAGTCCGGCCAGCAGGACGACGACCAGGGCGAGCCGGACGTAGCCGCCGACACCGTCGACCTGGACGAGCGACGCCTGCCCGTATGCCTGGGGGAACATCGACGACATGACGTCATCGTCGCACCATCACTGTGCTGCGGCCCGCTCCCGCAACTAGGCTGTCGTCATGGCGGACGGGCGCGAGATCCTTACCTGGGACGACTTCGGCACGGCCACCCGTGTCCTGGCGCAGGACATCGTCAACGACTACGAGCCCGACATGATCCTGTCGATCGCGCGCGGTGGACTGCTCATCGGCGGGGCCCTGGGCTATGCGCTGGGGATCAAGAACACCTACACGATGAACGTCGAGTTCTATACCGGCGTCGACGAGCGGCTCGAGGTGCCGCGCATCCTGCCGCCGGCCCCGGACTTCGTCGATCTCGCCGACGCGCGCATCCTCATCGCCGACGACGTCGCCGACACCGGCCACACCCTCCGCTCGGTCGAGGAGTTCGTCGCGGGCAAGGTCGGCGAGGTGCGCACGGCTGTGCTCTTCGAGAAACCCCACTCGATCGTCCGCTGCGACTACGTGTGGAAGCGCACCGACCGGTGGATCAACTTCCCATGGAGCACGCTGCCGCCGGTGTCGCGGCGAGGCGCTGCTGCGGCAGCCCGGATCGTCCTCGACGCCTGAGAGCACGCCGGGTCGCGGGCGCGCGTATGCCGGTCGCCCCAGGCGCGCGTATGCCGGTCGCCCCAGGTGGGCGACCGGCATACGGATCTGGCGGGAGCCCTCCCGTGGGAGGGCTGAGTGGTGTCAGCCGCCGACGCGGAACCGCGCGAAGGCCTTCGCCTCCGCGCCGGCCTCCTTGAGGACCTGCGCGACCGACTTCTTCTGGTCCTTGGCGAACGCCTGCTCGGTGAGGACGTTCTCCTTGAAGAAGCCGTTGACGCGACCCTCGACGATCTTGGGCAGGGCCGCCTCCGGCTTGCCCTCCTCCTTCGCGGTGGCCTCGGCCACCCGACGCTCGCTCTCGACCGTGTCGGCCGGGATCTCGTCGCGGGTCAGCACGGTCGGCGCGAAGGCCGCGACGTGCATCGCGACGTCGCGCGCGATCGTGTCGTCGCCGCCCTCGGTGGCGACGAGGACACCGATCTGGGCCGGGAGGTCGGGGCTGGTCTTGTGGAGGTAGGAGACGACGTGCTCACCCTCGAGGCGGGCCACCCGCTTGACCTCGATCTTCTCACCGATCGTCGCGTTGGCGTCGTCGAGCAGCTGCTGGACGGTGCGACCGTCGGCGAGCGTGCTCGTGAGGAGCTCCTCCGCGGACGTCGCCCTGGAGGTGACGGCCTGCTGGAGGACCTGGTCGGCGAGGCTGATGAACGGCGCGGCCTTGGCGACGAAGTCGGTCTCGCAGAGCACCTCGACGAGGGTGCCCACGGAGCCGTCGGCAGACGCGGCAACGAGGCCGTTGGACGTCGTGCGCCCCTCACGCTTGGTGACGCCCTTGAGGCCCTTGACCCGCAGGATCTCGGTGGCCTTGACACTGTCGCCGTCGGCCTCGTCGAGGGCCTTCTTGACGTCGAGCATGCCCGCGCCGGTGCGCTCACGCAGGGCCTTGATGTCGGTAGCAGTGAAGTTCGCCATGGTGTTCGTTCTCCCTCGAAACATCGGTGATGGAGGATCCCGTCCGGGATCCGGGCGTGAGGACGCCCCTGCCGGGCCACGGCGGCCCGGCAGGGGTCGTCACTCAGGCGTTGGTGGTTGCCGCGGCCTGGTCGTTGGCGATCTCGGCCGCCACCTCGGGGCCGGGGGTCTCCACGACCTCGGGGGTCTCAGCCTCGGCGGCCGGGGCGGCCTCGGCGACCGGGGTGACGTCAGCAGGCGTCGCGTCAGCAGGAGCGGCTTCGGCAGGAGCCTCGGCGGCGGCTGCACCCTCCGCCGCGGGAGCCGTGGCAGCACCCTCAGCCGGCGTCTCGGTCGCCGCAGCCTCGGCGTAGAGCTCGCGCTCCCACTCGGCCAGCGGCTCCTCGGCTCCAGCACCCTCGGTGCTGCCGCCACGGGCGCCGGCGCGGGCCACGAGGCCCTCGGCGACGGCGTCGGCGACGACCCGGGTCAGCAGCGAGACGGAGCGGATCGCGTCGTCGTTGCCGGGGATCTTGTAGTCGACCTCGTCGGGGTCGCAGTTCGTGTCGAGGATCGCGATGACGGGCAGGCCGAGCTTGCGCGCCTCGTCGACGGCGAGGTGCTCCTTCTTGGTGTCGACGATCCAGACCGCCGAAGGCACCCTCGACATGTTGCGGATGCCGCCGAGGGTCTTCTCGAGCTTGATCCGCTCACGGTTGAGGATGAGCAGCTCCTTCTTGGTCCGACCCGAGCGGGCGAGGTCGTCGGCGTTGATCTCCTCGAGCTCCTTCAGACGGGTGAGCCGCTTGGAGATCGTGTTGAAGTTCGTCAGCATGCCGCCGAGCCAGCGGTGGTTGACGTAGGGCATCCCGACGCGCGTCGCCTGCTCGGCGATGGGCTCCTGGGCCTGCTTCTTCGTGCCGACGAAGAGGATCGTGCCACCGTGGGCGACGGTCTCCTTGACGAACTCGTAGGCGTTGTTGATGTAGGTCAACGACTGCTGCAGGTCGATGATGTA
>NZ_JANXRJ010000026.1 GCF_025353065.1 Lapillicoccus sp. | reverse complement strand
GCAGACGCCTGTTCACCGGCCCCCTCCGCACCGCCATCCTGCGCCGCGACACACACTGCACCTGGAACGGGTGCACCCTGCCCGGCGGCTGGTGCCACGTCCACCACAACGCCTGGTGGTCCCGCGGCGGCCCCACCTCCTCCCTCAACGGCGCCGCCCTCTGCCCCCGCCACCACACCCTCGTCCACACCCTCGTCCACGACCGCGACCTCACCGCGACCATCACCGCCACCACCGTCACCTGGCCCACCTGACCACCCCGCCCCACACCCCGCCCCACCAGGGCGGGGCCACCGGCGTGGCCAGAACCTCGGACCGAGAGGCGCCGTGGTGCATGGGAGGCTCTGCGCGCGGGAGCATCATGGTGGGCATGATCATCGTGACGTCCAATGACATCCCGGGTTACCACATCGAGGCCGTCTTCGGCGAGGTGATGGGGATGACCGTGCGCAGCGCCAACATCGTCGGCGGGTTCACCGCCAGCTTCCGGGCCCTGGGCGGCGGCGAGCTGCCGGAATACACGAAGATCGTCTACGAGAGCCGGCACGAGGTGATGAACCGGATGGTCCAGGAGGCCGAGTCGCGTGGCGCCAACGCCATCGTCGCGATGCGCTTCGACACGGGAGAGATCGGTCAGTCCTTCACCGAGATCTGCGCCTACGGGACGGCGGTGGCGGTGCGGCCGATCGCCGAGGGCCAAGCCGGGTCGACTCCGCAGTCCGCAGCGGACGCTGCTCGCGGTGGGAGCGGCCCAGCGACGGTGCAGGACACCCGCGCTCGGTAGGCTGCGCGAGCTCTTCGGCACCTTCACATCGCCTCGACTTCGGGCCCGACTGCTCTGTCGACAGGGGTGGTTCTGAGCGCGCGGTTGCCGCAGGAGACGGCTACGGTGCGTAGCGAGGTCGCAGCAGCGTCGCCGCCCCGGTCGCACGATGGCAGGGCACCGATCCCACGTCGATCGAGGGGTCTGGACTCAGGCGAGGCCGCCCGGCTCCCGGCGCGCAACTGGCATACGCAGCCCTCCCACGCGATCAGCGTCCGCTCGACAACGCCAACAAGAGGTGGAGACCGAGATGGCAAGACGGACGCTGATGCTCGACGCACAGGGCCCTCAGGTGGTGGACGGCCGACACGTCCGGGCGATGGCCTTCGACCCGGTCCGGAAGGCCCTCATCGGTGACGTGCTCGGGCGACGCGGGCTGAGCGGCGGAACGGCGCTCGTGGTGGGCGGGCGCTACTCGCCACTCACCCGGATCTTCCGCGATCACGGGTTCGCGGTGACCGGTGTCGATCCCTCCGCCGACGCCACGAGGATCGCGCGGGAGACCATCGCGGGCGTGCAGTTCGAGTCAGCGCCGGCGGACGCGCTCGGCCTCCCGAGGCAGCAGTTCGATGTCGTCTACTGCGCGGACACCGTGGAGGTGGTGAAAGACCTGTCCGCCGTCCTCGCCGAGCTGGCCGCCGTGCTGCGACCGGGCGGGGTGCTGATCCTCGACACCGTCACCGACACGTTCGTCGCTCGACTGGTCTATCTCTTTGCCTTCCGGCGCTTTCCGCTGACCCGGATCATGCCGGCCGGCCGGTACGCGCGGGCCAACCTGCGGAGCCCCCAGAGCCTGCGGGACGGTTGCGCCGCCGTGGGGCTGACCGTCGACCTGGTCGTCGGCTTCGAACCGGCGTCGGTCGGCTCCCTGGTCAAGGCGGTCGTGGGCCGGCGAGCAGGCCGGCTGCGTGACGACGAGCTGGCCGGGGCGGCGGACCTCCGCCTCAGCGACCCCGACCACGCCCCGGTCGTGACCTACTTCGCCGTCGCGACGAAGGCGGATCCGACTCCGCCCGTGTAGCGGTGGAGCTCAGGCGCCGAAGTGGTTCTCGAGCTCCTGGATCTCCGGGAGGCCGACGGTCGCCGTGAACGCGGCGAAGGTGGGCAGCGACGCCGCATGCGGCGTCCCGTCGGCCTTGATCGTCGCGAGGACGGACTGCACCGCGGCGGAGGCGGCGAGCAGGGTCGCGATGGGGTAGAGCACGAGGCTGAAGCCGAGGTCGGTCACTACCTCGAGCGACAGCGGTGGGGTGCGCCCGCCCTCGGCGGCGTTGAAGACGAGCGGCGCGACGCCACCGAGCTCGGCCGCGACCCGGCGGATGTCGGCCTCGCTCGTCGGGGCCTCGACGAAGAGCACGTCGGCGCCGGCCGCGGCATACGCACGGGCGCGGGCGATCGCCGCATCGAGCCCCTCCACCGCAGCGGCGTCGGTGCGCGCGATGAGGACGAGGTCGGGGTCGCGCCGCGCAGCGGCGGCGGCGCGGATCTTGCCCACCATCTCCTCGGTGCTCACGACCGCCTTGCCGGCCATGTGCCCGCACTTCTTCGGCGTGACCTGGTCCTCGAGGTGGAGCCCGGCGACCCCCGCCTGCTCGTAGACCCGCACCGTGCGCACGACGTTGATGGCATTGCCGTAGCCGGTGTCGGCGTCCGCGATCACAGGCAGCTCGACGGCGTCGACGATCCGGCGCGCCTGGTCGGCCATCTCGGCGGCACTGAGCAGGCCGACGTCGGGACGGCCGAGCAGCGAGGCGGTGGCGCCGAACCCGGTCAGGTAGACGACGTCGAAGCCGGCCTGTTCGACGAGGCGGGCCGAGAGGGCGTCGTAGGCGCCGGGAGCGACCAGCGGCGTCGGCGCGGCGATCAGCTCGCGCAGCCGCGCCCGGGGTGTCGTCGGGCCACCCAGCAGTGCTCCCACGGCGGGCCTCCAGTCCTGTGTCAGGTCGAGGTGCAGTCTCAAGATGTATGCAGCCACAGAAAACCTACGCGCGAAACTCTTGTGGGGCCAGTGCTGAGACCCCTAGATTGCACACAATCATTCGTCAGCAGGACGGACCTCTGCGGTCCCGGACCCGGGAGGGGCGATGGCGGTCACCACGACCGACCGTGTCGTCGACACCGTGCGCGAGCTCATCCTCCACGGCGACCTCGCGCCGGGGGCCCGGCTCGGTGAGGTGGAGCTCGCGGAGCGGCTGGGGGTGAGTCGCACCCCGGTGCGCGAGGCCCTGACGCGGCTCGCGGCATACGGGCTCATCGACCTGACGCCCAACCGCGGGGCTCGCGTCACGACGTGGAGCCTCGCCGAGCTGGAAGGAGTCTTCGACCTGCGGTCGTCGCTCGAGCCGCGCCTCACGGCCCTGGCCGTGCCGCTGGCGACGCCGGAGGACCTCGACGTGCTCGACGACCTCGCCCGGCGCATGCTCGAGATCGGTATGCCGGGTGGCCGGCAGGACCTCGAGGCCCTCGTGCCGCTCAACCGCGCCTTCCACGACCGCATCGTCGCCATCGCCGACCACCCAGCTCTCGCAGGCGCGCTCGCGTCCGCCATCCAGACGCCGATCCAGCGCCGCAACTTCCAGACGTACGACGAGCGGTCGCTCCGCCGCAGCCTGTCCCAGCACGTCGAGATCGTCGACGCCTTCCGCGCCGGCGACGCGATCTGGGCCGAAGCGGTCATGACCGCCCACATCCGCAACGCCCGGGCCGTCATGGTCCGCGCAGCCCGATCCGCAGCCCGCTCCGAGGAGGACGAGAGATGACCCGCACCCGTCACACCCGTACCTGTGTCACCTGCAGCAGTGACCCCCGCTCGGGCGAGGGAGCGACCCCGTGAGCTACCGACTCGGCGTCGACGTGGGCGGCACCTTCACCGACGTCCTCCTCGTCGACGAGACCAGCGGCAGCACCTGGCGGGCCAAGACCGCGTCGACCCCGGACGACCAGGCCGTCGGTGTCCTGCACGGGATCACCCGGGTCTGCGACGACGCAGGCATCTCGCTGTCCGAGGTGGAGCAGGTCCTGCACGGGACCACCGTCGCGACCAACGCCATCCTCGAGGGCAAGGGCGCGACCGTCGGTCTCGTCACGACCAAGGGCTTCCGCCAGGTGCTCCAGATCGCCCGCTCCTACGTGCCTGGCGGCTTGGCCGGCTGGATCATCTGGCCCAAGCCTGAGCCCCTCGCCGCGCTCGAGAACACCGTGGAGGTCGACGAGCGGATCGCCAGCGACGGCACGGTCCTGCGCGAGCTGGACGAGGCCGACGTCCGCGCCGCGCTCGGGCGACTCTCCGGCATCGAGGCACTGGCGATCTCCTTGATCAACTCCTTCGCCGACCCGGCCCACGAGCGTCGGATCGCCGAGATCGCGGCCGAAGTGCTCCCCGGCATCCCCGTCTCGCTGTCGTCCGACGTGCTCCCCGAGATGCGCGAGTACGAGCGCACCGTCACCACCGTGGCCAACGGCTACGTCCAGCCTCAGGTCAAGCGCTACGTCGGGACGCTCACCGACCGGCTGCGCGAAGGTGGCGTCGGCGGCGAGCTGGCGATCCTGCGCAGCGACGGTGGCCTGTCCGGTGCGGCGGCCGCCACCGAGTCACCGGTGACGATGCTGCTGTCGGGGCCGGCCGGCGGGGTGACCGGCGCCGTGTGGATCGCCGAGCAGTGCGGCTATCGCGACCTCATCACCTTCGACATGGGCGGCACCTCGACGGATGTCGCTCTGGTGCAGGACCTTTCGCCGCGGATCGGCCGTGAGACGAAGGTCGGCGACCTCACGGTGCGCGCCTCCAGCGTCGACGTCCGCACCGTCGGCGCCGGCGGCGGCTCGATCGCCCACGTCCCCCAGCTGACCAAGGCCCTGCGGGTCGGGCCCCAGTCCGCCGGCGCCGATCCTGGCCCCGCGGCATACGGCAAGGGCGGGGCGGAGCCGACGGTCACCGACGCCAACGTCGTCCTCGGCTACCTCCCCACCGACCTCGCCGGCGGCGAGATCTCGCTCGACGCGGACGCGGCGCGCACGGCGGTCGCGACCGTCGCCGACGCGATGGGGCTCGCGTCCCCCGAGGCCGCCGCGGCGGGGATCATCGACATCGTCAACGAGAACATGCTCGGCGGCCTGCGACTGGTGTCGGTGCAGCAGGGATTCGACCCGCGCGACTTCGCCCTCATCGCCTTCGGCGGCGCAGGACCGTTGCACGCCAACGCTCTTGGCAAGCTGACCGGTGCCTGGCCGGTCATCGTCCCGCCGTCGCCCGGCGTGCTGTGCGCCCTCGGCGACGCGACGACGAGCCGACGGGACGAGTCGGCACGCACCGTCCTTCGCCGGTTCGCCGACCTGACCAGTGACGACCTGCGAGCCGTCCTCACCGAGCTCGGCGCGGACGCCGGCGCCCGGCTCGAGGCGCAGGGGGTGGAGCGCAGCGGCCACACGGTGGCCTACACCGTCGACGTGCGCTTCCACGGGCAGGGCTTCGAGATCCCCATCCCGGTGGACCCGGGCTGGCTCGAGGGCGCCGATCCGGCCGAGGGTCCCGAGGCGCCCGACGCCCTGACTCGGCTCGCGGCGAGCTTCGACGCCGAGCACGAGCGGCTCTTCAACTTCCTCCTCACCGTCGACCACGAGCTCGTGAACGCCCGGGCCACGGTCAGCGGCCCGCGCCCGGAGGTCGCCGGTGTCACGCTCGCGGAGACGACCGGACCGCCAGAACCGTTGCGCACCATCACGATCCACGTCTCTGGTGCGGCGGTCGAGGCCAAGCTCTACGACAGGGCGACCCTGCGGGCCGGCGACGTCCTCACCGGTCCGGCGATCGTCACGGAGATGGACTCCACGACGCTCATCCTGCCGGACCACGCCGCGACGGTGCACCCGTCCGGCAGCCTGCTCATGAACCCCGTCGACACCCCTCTCGACACCCCTCTCGACACCCCCGCGGAGGCCTGACATGGCGCGCATCATCGAGACCGCGACGGACGCCATCGAGCCGACCGCGGTCGACCCGGTCACCCTCGACCTCATCGAGAACGGGCTGCGCAACGCCCGCTACGAGATGGACGAGGTGCTCTTCCGCACGGCGCTGTCACCCGGCATACGGGAGCAGCACGACGAGTTCCCGCTCATCGCCGACCCGGGCGGCAAGATGGTCGTCGGTCAGTTCGGGCTGTCCATCCCCGACTTCCTCGACGGCTACGACGGCCCGATCGAGGAGGGCGACGTCATGCTCACCTCCGACCCGTATGCGTGTGGCGCGGCGATCAGCCACGCCAACGACTGGCTCGTCGTCGTGCCGATCTTCCACGAAGGCAGGGTCGTCGGCTGGTCGTCGATGTTCGGCCACATGTCCGATGTCGGCGGCAAGACGCCGTCGTCGATGCCGACCGACGCGCGGACGATCTACGAGGAGGGCGTCGTCATCCCGCCCTTCAAGCTCTACGCCAAGGGGGTGCTCAACGACGACGCCCTACGGATCATCCTCAACCAGGTGCGGGTCCCCGACTGGAACCGCGCGGACCTCAACGGACTCGTCGCCGCCTGCCGCACCGCGTCCCGGCGGGTCGTCGAGATGTGCCAGCGCTTCGGCACGGCGACCTATCTCTCCGCGCTCGACGCGCTCCTCCAGCGGAACTACGACGCGATGAAGATCCTCCTCGCGATGGTCTTCGAGGACGGCAGGACGCTGTCCTTCACCGACTACATCTGCGACGACGGCGTGGGCAACGGCCCCTACGAGCTGAAGCTGTCGCTCACCCGCACCGGCGAGAAGGTGCACCTCGACTTCACCGGCTCCAGCCCGCAGGCCGTCGGCCCGATCAACTACTACATCAACGAGAACCTCACCCGGATGTTCTTCGGGATCTACATGATCACCGTCGCCGACCCGCAGATCCTCTGGAACGACGGGTTCTACCCCCTCGTCGACGTCACGATCCCCGACGGCTCCTACTGGAAACCGCGGCACCCCGCCGCGCTCTCCGGTCGCAACCACGGGATCGGCCGCGTCTTCGACCTCTTCGGCGGGCTGCTGGGACAGACGAACCCGGCTCTGCTCAACGCCGCCGGCTTCTCCTCGAGCCCCCACTTCATGTACTCCGGCCACTACACGACCGGCGACCGGGCGGGCGAGTGGTTCCAGCTCTACTCGATCGGCTTCGGCGGGATTCCCGGACGGCCGCTCGGCGACGGACCCGACGGCCACTCGCTGTGGCCGAGCTTCGTCAACATCCCCTGCGAGTACCTCGAGTCGTACTACCCCCTGCGGATCGAGCGCTGGGAGACCATCGCCGACACCGGTGGCGCAGGACTCCACCGCGGCGGCAACGGCGTCGACGTCGCCTACGTCTTCGAGGAGCCCGGCGCCATCGCCATCCACGACGACCGCTGGCTCACCTACCCCTGGGGCGTCAACGGCGGCCACCCCGGCTCCCGCGGCACGAAGTGGGTCGAGCGCGCCGACGGCACCCGCCAGGTGCTGCCGTCGAAGTGCCACGACGTGCCGGTCTCGGTCGGCGACGTCCTGCACTTCGTGACCTGGGGCGGCGGCGGCTGGGGCGACCCGTTGGAGCGCGACCCCGCGCTGGTGGAGCTCGAGGTCCGTCGCGGCCTGGTGTCGGTCGAGGGGGCACGTCGCTACGGCGTGGTCGTTTCCGAGGGGGGCAGCGGCGGTGACGGCGGCGGCAGTCACGGCGGCGGCGTGGACGTGGCGGCGACGACGTCGTTGCGGGAGCGGATGCGGGCGGACCGGCCGGCCGAGCTGCCCGTCTTCGACATGGGTCCGCCGATCGAGGAGCTGCTGGCCCGCTGCGAGGAGGAGACCGGGCTGCCCGCCCCCAAGCGCCCGGTGTGGACGACCTGAGGCACGAGGTGAGGCCGGCGTGAGCGGGCTGGTGAGCCCGACGTGAACGGGAAGATCGGCGGTCCGCACGGGACCGCGTTCTCCGGTCGGGTCGGCTGGGGTGCGCAGCCGGCGCTGCTCGTCGTCGACCTGTGCCGCGCCTACACCGAACCGCACGGACCGTTCGCGCTCCCCGATGTCGGCCCGGTCGTGGCGGCGAACGCAGCTCTCGTCGCCGCCGCCCGAGCCGGTGGTCACCCGGTGGTCTGGACCGCGGTGCAGTATGCCGCGGACCTCGCCGACGGCGGCTGGTTCGTCCGCAAGGTCCCGGCTCTCGCGGCCTTCGCGGAAGGTGCTGCCGGAGGCTGGGGGGAGCTGACCCTGTCGCCGCTGCCGACGGAGCCGGTGGTCGTCAAGCAGTACGCATCGGCGTTCACGGGCCACCTGCGTTCGGGGCAGGAGGGTGGGGCGACGGGCGGCGGTGACCTCGCGGCATACCTGCTCGGCCTGGGGGTCGACACCCTCGTGGTGACCGGGGTCTCGACGTCGGGGTGCGTCCGGGCCTCGGCGACCGACGCCCTCACGCACGGCTTCCGGCCGCAGGTCGTGGGCGAGGCCTGTGGCGACCGCACGTCGGACCTGCACGACCAGAACCTCGCCGATCTCGATGCGAAGTACGCCGACGTCGTGTCGCTCCACGAGGCTCTCGTCCACCTGGCACCCGCGCGGACGCCCACCTGACTCGGAGTCGGGCCGGGCGGAGGTCGAGTACGGGCGGACGTCACCTGCGGGCACCCTGTTGGCCGTGAGATCCACGTCAAAACTAGGGGCAGGATCGGCCTCGGACAAGGCACGATGTCCTTGGACGACATGGAGGTGACGCGCGATGACCGAGGTGGTGATCCTCAACGCCTCCTACGAGCCGATCGGCGGCGTCTCCGTCCGGCACGCGATCGGGATGCTCGTCCGTCAGGTCGCCGTGGTCGAGGAGGCCGTGGCCGGTCAGATGTTCGGGCCCTACCCGCGCCCCAAGGTCGTCCGGCTGATCCGCTACGTCGCCGCGAAGTGGCTCTACCGGCCCGCCGGCTGGTCCAAGCGCAGCGTCCTCAAGCGCGACCGGCACCAGTGCGCCTACTGCCGCGGTCGCGCGACGACCGTCGACCACGTCGTCGCTCAGTCCCGCGGTGGCAGCTCGACGTGGCTCAACACCGTGGCGTCCTGCTCGCCGTGCAACAACCGCAAGGGTGACAAGGCCGCTCGCGACGTCGGGCTGCGCCTGCAGTGGGAGCCCTGGGTCCCGCGGCACGTCGACCTCGTGGCCTGAGCGGCCGGTGCCCGACCCGCTCGACAACCCGGTCCGCGCGGCGTTGCTCGGCGCCCATCACCGGTATGCCGTGCGCGACGGCCGCGCACTGGCCTACCGGCCGGGCTACTCGCCCTTCGCGGCCCTGCCCGACGAACCGGCCGAGGAGGACTGGGCGGCCCTCGCGCGCCTCGTCGGGGCGCACGGGGTCGCCGTCCTGTTCGGGGGCACGACGCCGGTCGGGTGGACCGAGCAGCGCCGCTTCGACGCGCTCCAGATGGTCACCCGCGGGCCTCGCGTACCTGTCGACCCCACGCCCATCGACCCCTCGCCCATCGACCCCACGCCCGTCGACCCCACGCCCGTCGACCTCGGCCCGGACGACCTCAACGCCGTCCTCGGCCTCGTCGCGCGGACGGAGCCCGGACCCTTCCTCGGACGGACGCTCGAGCTCGGGCACTACCTCGGCCTGCGCTGCGACGGCCGGCTGGTCGCCATGGCGGGTGAGCGGATGCGCTTCGCGGGGTGGACCGAGGTCAGTGCGGTCTGCACCGACCCGGCCGTCCGCGGGCGGGGGTTCGCCGGCCGGCTCGTGCGCGCCGTGGTGGCCGGCGCCGCGACGCGGGGTGACGCGGTCTTCCTCCACGTGCTGGCCAGCAACGTCGGCGCCGTCCGGCTCTACGAGTCCTTGGGGTTCGTCGTCCGGAAGCAGCTGGTCATCGTCGCGACGTCCCCGCCGCGGCCCGGCCTACTCGTCGCCGGTCTGCACCCGGAAGCCGACCCCGCGCACGGCGTCGATGGTCAGGGCGACCCCGGCCTCCCGGATCTTGCGCCGGATCCGTTTGAGCGCCGAGTGGACCAGGGAGGGGTCGCCGAGATAGCAGCCGCCCCAGGCGTGCTCGAACAGTTCACGGTAGGTCCAGACCCGACCGGGGTCCGCCACGAGACAGCCGAGGATCGCGCGCTCCCGGTAGGTGAGCGGTAGGGGGCGACCTCGCCAGGTCGCGAGATGGTGGGCCTCGTCGAGGGTCAGGCCGAGCTGGTGGCCGGCGGGTGCGGCGCGTGCGGTGGAAACGGTGGAAGCGGCGGAGACCGAGGGGACGACGTCGTCGAAGAGCGGCGTCACGGAGACGACCGGCGCCGCTGGTGCCACGGGTGGTGCAGACGCCACGGGTGGTGCAGGTAGGGGCGCCATCCCCTGGAGCATCCGCACCGCGCTGGCGGCGTCGTGCGCGATGAGCACGATCTCGAAGTCGTCGTAGAGGTGGCTCACCTCGGCGGGGTCGGGCGCGTGGTCGAGGATCAGCACCGCGATGGACGGGGTATGCCGTGGCGCGTGCTCGAGGGGCGGTGCGACCTGGTCGAACTCGAGGGTGTCGCTGACAGGCCGCCGGTCGTCCGTCAGCAGATGCAGCTCGGTGACGCTCATCCGCAGACCCCCGTCCCGGCTCATGCCCTGCTCAGGCTCACGGCAGAGCCCGGACCACCCCGTGTGGTGCGAAACCCGACGTGGTGTGTCAAACCGTAACGGTGGTCGGCCGATCCCGCGAAAGATAGCCACACGGGACCACCTGCCGAAGGAGACCGGTGACCCATCGGGCCGGCCGGGGCGTGCCCGGATCTGGGCACCGGTGCCCACCGCGTCCGGATCGGACGCGATCCTGACCACGACCCGACCATCAGCGGTCCTTGTCGAAACTCTCAGATGATTCGTAGGTTGCGACCATCCCCCTCGGTCCGCGTCGTCGTGTTCCCTATCCGGGCCCGCCAATTCGGACCACCCCTCTGCCAGGGAAGGTCCCCCGCATGTCGAGCCCCCTCAGGAACCGGCGGTCAACACGGCTCCGTCGTGCTGTCGTCGCCCTCTTCGCGGTCACCGCGACCGTCGCCGCCCTCGGCGTGACGGTCTCGCCGATCGCGAACGCCATACCGAAGCCGACGCCCCAGACGTCGGCAGCACAGAAGAGCGCCGTTCCCACCAAGCAGGTGTGCGCGGCCACGACGACCCCGTCGAAGGCCCGCTGCCTGGCCCTGAAGCGCACGGACATCGCCGCGCGCTCGGGCATCATCCCCAACGTCGACCCCTCCGGCTACGGCCCGGCCGACGTCCAGAGCGCCTACAAGCTGCCCGGCGCGACCGCCGGCGACGGTCAGGTCGTCGCCATCGTCGACGCCTTCGACAACCCCACCGTCGAGGCCGACCTCGCGGTCTACCGGCAGCAGTACGGACTGCCGGCGTGCACGAGCGCCAGCGGGTGCTTCACGAAGGTGAACCAGCGCGGTGTCGTGGGTGAGTACCCTGCCCCGGACCCGGGCTGGGCGAGCGAGATCGCGCTCGACGTCGACATGGTCTCCGCGGCCTGCCCGAAGTGCAAGATCCTGCTGGTGGAAGGCGACTCGAACAGCCTCGCGGATCTCGGGGCGGCCGTCGACATGGCTGTGCAGCTCGGGGCGAAGTACGTCTCCAACAGCTACGGCACCGGCGCGGAGGACCCCAGCACGATCCCCATGAACGCGCACTACGACCACCCCGGAGTGGCGATCACCGCCAGCACGGGTGACAGCGGCACGGGCGCCTCGTTCCCCGCGTCCGTCGGCTCGGTCGTCGCGGTCGGCGGGACCTCGCTGTCCACGGACACGAGTGCCCGTGGCTGGACCGAGTCCGCCTGGGCCGGAGCGGGTAGCGGGTGCTCGGCCCAGGAGGCCAAGCCCAGCTGGCAGGACGACCCGAGCTGCCCGACGCGGGCTGAGGCCGACGTCTCGGCCGTCGCCGACCCGGCCACCGGTGTCGCGGTCTACAACTCCTACTCCGACGGCGGCTGGACCGTCTACGGCGGCACCAGCGCCTCGTCGCCGATCATCGCCGGCACCTACGCGCTCGCCGGTCAGCCGGTGGCCGCCACCTACCCCGGCTCCTACCCGTATGCCTCGCGCGGCCAGCTCTTCGACGTCGTCACGGGCGACAACGGCACCTGCACGATCGCCTACATCTGCCACGCCGGCCCGGGCTACGACGGCCCGACCGGACTCGGCACCCCGAACGGTGTCGGGGCCTTCCAGACCGGTCCGCACGGTGTCGTCAGCGGCGCCGTCACGAGCGGCGGCGTCGCCGTCGTCGGTGCCACCGTCACGGTCGGCGACGCCTCCGCGACCAGCGGCGCCGATGGCACCTACACCCTCACCGTCGCCACCGGCACCTACGCGGCGAAGGCCACGGCATACGGCTACACCACGGCGACCAAGACCGTCACCGTCACCGGTGGCGGGACCGTCACGGCGGCCTTCGTCCTGGCCAAGGTCCCGAGTCAGGCCGTGACCGGCACCGTGACGGACGGATCGGGCCACGGCTGGCCGGTCTACGCCAAGGTGACCATCGACGGCGTCCCGGGAGCACCGGTCTACACCGACCCCTTCACGGGCCGCTACAACCTGACCCTCCCCCGCGGCAAGACCTACACGGCCCACGTCGCGCCGGTCCTGCCCGGCTACCTCACCCGTGACCTCACCATCAAGGTCGCGGCCGCCGACGTCGTGAAGAACGCCACGGTCGTCATCGACCCGAGCACCTGCCTCGCGCCCGGCTACACGACGACCTACACCGGCACCCGCCAGACCTTCGACGGCACCACCCTGCCGGCGGGCTGGACCGTCACGGACAACAACGCGTCCGGCGGGGTGTGGTCGGTCACCGACGCGGGTGCTCGTGGCAACCTCACGGGCGGCAGCGGCGGTTTCGCGATCATCGACAGCGACCACCTCGGGTCCGGCAACACGCAGGACACGACGCTGATCTCGCCGAAGACCGACCTCAGCGCCTCCACCGCGCCGATCCTCGAGCTGGGCTCGGCCTACAAGTCGTTCATCAACTCGACCGCCGACATCGACGTCACCGTCGACGGGACGACGTGGACCAACGTCTGGGAGCAGACGACCACGAGCATCAGCGGTCCGATCAGCATCGCGCTGCCGATGGCCGCCGGGAAGAAGGACGTCCAGGTCCGGTTCCACTACACCGGCACCTGGGCCTACTACTGGGAGGTCGATGACGTGCTCATCGGCAACCGCTCGTGCGGCCCGGTCTCGGGTGGTCTCGTCGCCGGCTTCACCAAGGACGGCAACACCAAGAAGGCCCTCACGGGCGTGACGGTCGCCAGCGTCGACGTGGCGACGAACACCGGTGTCTCGGCGGCCACGCCGGACGACGGTGCTCTCGGCGACGGCTACTACTGGCTCTTCTCGTCGGCCAAGGGCGCCCACAAGTTCACCGCCACGTCCGGCCGCTACACACCGGCCACCGCCACGGTGAACGTCATCGCGAACTCGATCACCCGCAAGGACTTCACCCTCGCGGCCGGTCGGGTCGAGGTGAGCCCGGCCGACCTCACGGCGACCGAGGTCCTCGGCTCCAGCACGAGCGTCCCGCTCACGCTGAAGAACTCCGGGACCAAGCCCGCACACGTCGAGCTCGGTGAGCAGGACGGTGGCTTCGTCATCGCCGGCAAGCCGGCCCCGGCGGCATACGCCGGTATGCCGGGTGCGGCGGTCCGCCACGTCGCGGGCACCTACCTGCCCACCCGTCTCGCGGGCAGCGGCACCAAGCCGTCGACAACGCCGCCGGTCAGTGCCGCCGCCCCCTCGGCAGCGCCGTGGCAGGCCATCGCCGACTACCCGACCGCGATCTCCAACAACGGGGTCGCAGCGGGTGACGGCAAGATCTACTCCGTCGGTGGTTACGACGGGTCCGCCGACGTGGCCACCGGCTACGCCTACGACCCGGCTGCCCTCTCGTGGTCGCCGATCGCCGACATGTCGACGATCCGCGAGGCTCCCAGCGTGGGCTTCATCGGTGGCAAGCTCATCGCCACCGGCGGCTGGGGACCGGGCGCGATCCCGACGGGGATCACCGAGGCCTACGACCCGGCCTCCAACACCTGGACCACCCTCGCCGCCAACCCGAAGCCGCACGCCGGCGCCGGGACGACGGTCGCCGACGGCAAGCTCTACGTCATCGGCGGGTGCGCCGCAGCCTGCGGGAGCACCGACGTCCAGGTCTACGACCCGGCCGCCGACTCCTGGAGCTCCGCGGCTCCCTACCCGCAGGACACCTCGTGGGGCTCCTGCGGCACCATCGGCATGATCTACTGCGCCGGCGGCACGGCGACCTCGACGTCGACCAAGGTGTTCTCCTTCGATACGGGGACCAACACCTGGGCACCGTTGGGAGACATGCCTGCTGACGTCTGGGGGGCGGGCTACTCCGTCGCCAACGGACAGCTGCTCGTCTCGGGTGGGGTCATCAACAGCAACGCCGTGGTGACCAACGAGGGATGGGCGTTCGACCCGAGCTCAGGCGCCTGGACGGCCTTGCCGGCGTCCAACAACGCCTTCTACCGGCTCGGTGCGGCCTGCGGGTTCTACAAGATCGGCGGCAGCGCCAGCCAGTCCGCGCCGGCCAGCGCCTCCTCCGAGGTGCTCCCGGGATACGACTCCTGCGGTGCCGGGCAGGACGTCAGCTGGATGTCCGAGTCCCCGTCCACCCTCGACCTCGCCCCGGGTATGTCGGCCACCGTCTCGGTGACGCTCGAGAGCACGACGGTCACCCAGCCGGGGACCTACACGGGCAAGATCACGGTCGCCACGGACACGCCCTACCCGGGTTCGTCCATCGGCGTGTCCATGGTCGTCACCCCCCCGAAGACGTGGGGAAAGCTCCTGGGCACCGTGAGCGGCGCAGCCTGCGCCGGCACACCGGCACCACTCGCCGGCGCGACCCTGCAGATCAACAGCTGGAACGCGGCCTACACCCTCAACACGGCGGCTGACGGCACCTACGCGATGTGGATGGACACGCGGTCCAACCCGCTCACCCTCATCGCCGCCAAGGACGGCTGGGCCCCGCAGACCGCGACGGTCAAGCTGCTGAGGGGGGGCGAGATCACCAAGAGCTTCACCCTCAAGCCGGCGAAGGCCTGCCACTGACCGGTAGCTGATCGTTCCGAACACGCGTTTTGCCGAGTTTCCGACCCTCCCCGGGCCGCGGAACTCGGCAAAACGTGTGTCTGGAACGAGGGGGTGGGCTCAGTCCAGCTCGATGGTGAAGTCCCAGAGGACGAGCGGCTGGCCGCTCGGCTGCCAGGTGAGCTGCGCGGCGCCGCTGCGGAAGACCCCGGAGACCACGGCCCGGGCGGTCGTCCCACCCTTGACGGTCAGCGTCGCGCCGCCGACGGCCGTGAGCGGCACGATGGAGCCGGTGTCGTCACGGCAGACGAGGTCCGCCGTCCGGAACGTCACGTCCTTCGCACCGGCGACGACGGTGACGGCGATGGTCCCCGGCGTGCGGGGCCGGGAGCCCTGGGTGATCGGCTGGGGCGTCGTGACGGCCTGCGCCGGCCCCGACGCGGTGACCGTCGCCTCCACGCCCTGGCCCAGCAGCACGCGCACGGTGTTGCCCATCGAGACCAGCTGCAGCCGGTGCGCCGAGGCCACCGGTACGGGGATCGAGGTGTCCGGCGTGGGGATGGGGACGGCGCCCAGGGACGACACGACCTGGCCGGCGTCGAGGGTCGGCGCGGCGGCGACGCCGGCCGGCGCGGAGGTGCACCCCGAGATGGTCAGGGCCAGGGCGGCGGTCACGGCCAGGGCCGCGGCCGCCCGGTGAGGGGCGAGCCGCGGCCAGGTGGGCTGCGTGGTGCTCAGCGGGACACCACCGGTACGGCGGCCCGGGCGATCCTGGGCTGGGGGTCGTCGCCGACCAGGCTGGTGGCGGGGTAGACCGAGCTGCCGGACGCCGAGGGCTGCAGCGCCCGTCCCGTGCGGTTGTTGTAGATGTCCTTGCCGAACGGGCGCAGGCCGTCCATCGCGGCATACCCGAGGTGGCCCATGCCGTCCGCGCCGCCCGAGGTGATCCCGAAGGTGTCCTCCATGCTGCGCAGCCAGCTGTAGTGGTTGTAGGGCTGGTCGCTGATCGATCCCGGGGTGATGAAGCGGCTGATGAAGACGGCTCCCGTGATGCCACCGCCGGGGGTGGTGTCCTGGTTGAAGGCCTGGAAGCCGGGCTGGGTCGTGTTCGGGCCGGGCAGCTCGTTGCAGCACGCCACCACCGACTGGGCGGTGTTGGCCTCGGCCTGGACCGGGTTGCCCGTCGCGCTGTCGGTCCCGAGCGCCGCGTCGCCGGCGTATGCCGCGTCCGCGACGGAGTTGCCGTACATCTTGTAGGGCGGGAAGGCCTCGTCGAAGATCACCTGGATCTCGCCGTCCTTCTGGAAGGCCGGGGAGGCCATGATCTGGGGAACCCACTTCTGCAGGAACAGGTCCGCGGCATACAGGCCGCCCTGGTGGTTGTTCGGGTCGCCCGAGAGGTTGTCACCCTTGCAGGTCGCGTCGTGCGCGTCGGAGCAGTTGTTGGGCGAGATCCACGAGAAGGCGGGGGTGGTGGCGATCGACTGGAGATCGGTGGCCATGCTCGGGATCGCCTTGTGCCCGGGCGTCGCCGGGTAGCCGTCGAGCGGGACGACGTTGGCGCAGTCCTTGGCCGAGTCGGTCAGCGAGTGGAACCACGGCGCGGGGTTGTGCTTCGGCACGTACTGGTCGGTCGGGGTCGCGCTGCCGGGGTCGGGCACGCCCGCGCCGGAGGGGTCCCCGGGACGACCGCACTGGTAGACCTGCTCGCGGGTCGGGTCGTTGCCCATGTCCTGCGCGTAGACCTTCCAGCTGGCGCCGACCGAGTCGAGCTGGTCGAAGAGCGTGTGGGTCTGCTTCGGGTAGACGCACCCGGAGGAGGCGAACGTCTGACCGTCCGGGGCCGGCAGCCCCGGAGCGACGTTCTTGTAGGTGCCGCAGTCGGCCTGGAGGTCCGGTGCCGGCGACTGGCCCGACACGAGGCTGATGTAGTTGTCGAGCGAGTAGTGGCCCGTGCCGTAGTACTGGCGGAGCAGCGCGCCGTAGGAGGGCAGCGTCTTCCAGAGGTAGTCGTTCGCGTTGAGGCCGGTGAAGGTCGACTCGTAGGACTTGTTCTCGAGGATGATCGTCCAGACGTGGCCGATCTTCGGGCCGGACGCGACCCCGGCACGGGCGGTCTGGCCGCCACTGGCGGCGCCCGCGGTGGCGAGGCACAGCAGCAGCGCGACGGCTGCGCCCAGGGCGATCCGGAAGCGTGGTCTGCGGTGGGGGGACGAGGGGACCACGAGGTTCATGGAGCTGCTCCGATCGGGCTGACGACACGGCGGGGACGCGCGCAGGACCTTGCCCCTCCGCGCACCTGCGATGCTGCTGTGGCCGCCTGCGAAACCGCTGGGAACGGGTCGACAACGCTTCGACGCGTCGGTGAACTCTTGGTGTCGGGCCCGTGACGGCCCGGGCTACCGGGAGGACCGGCGACCGAGGACGGTCACCAGCGTCGGCACGAGCAGCAAGCCGAGCAGCAGGACCGCCGGCAGCCAGCCGAAGGGGTCGTCGGGGACGGCTGCGGCGAACTCGACCGGTTTGGCCGCCCGCCACGCGGAAGCCGCGCTCCCGCCTCCGACGGCGAGGACCCGACCGTCGGTGCTCGTCTGGGCGGCCGCCGAGGATCCGGCGGCGGCGGCCGCTGCGGCGGAGGTCGCGGCCGCGCTTCCTGCGGCGCCCGGTGAGGCGGCCTTCGACGCGGCGGCCGACCCTGGTGCCGCGGCCGAGCTCCCCGCCGTCCCCGGGGCGTTCGCGGCAGCGCCTCCCGCGCCGGTCCCCCCTGCTGCGGGTGCCCCCGCGGCGGGACCCGGCGCTCCCCCTCCGGTGGACGAGCCGGCCTGGGTCCCGCAGAGGAACGGGTCGCAGGGGCTGACCGACCCGGCACCGAGGGAGCCACTGAAGCGGGGGTTCGAGCAGTTCGCGGCCGAGAGCGTGACGGCGGGTTGCCCGGTCAACCGCGAGACGGAGTTCGCCATCTCCCGGCTGAGGTTGACGGGGAGCGGCGAATACCCCTGTGCGGCCATCGTGACCTGTCCGTCGCACGCGATGTAGCTCATCCACTTGGCGAGCGTGGCGCCGACGCCGGCGTTGGGATAGGCGCCCTTGCAGGTCGCCCGGTCGGCCGCGGCCGCGCACTGGGTCACGAGGTAGGAGTAGGCGGAGATCGGGTATGCCGTGGGGCTGGGACTGGCGTAGACCGCCGAGAGGTCCTGGCTGAGGTCCGGTCGGAGCCTGGCGCTCTCCAGCGCCGCCGAGATGTTCTGCGCGTAGGGCAGCACGTACTTCCCTGCGGAGTTCTGGATCCACGCGGTGGGTGCCTTGTAGACCTTGGCGTAGCCGAACTCGTCGAAGGCGATGGAGCCCAGCCCGGTGGCGGAGTTCGCGACGTACTGGGCGATCTGGTCGGAGTCGTTGAACGAGACGGTGGAGGGGATGAAGCCGGGCTTCGCGCACTGGATCAGCACGGGGCGCACGTCGGCGGCGCCGCACTGGAACTGGTTGAAGCGGGCGGTGAACTCCGCCCCCAGGGTGTTGGCGATGAAGTCGTAGAACAGGGCGGTCGTCCCGGAGGCGTTGCCACGCAGCACGACGCGAATCGGCATGTCGGGGAACTTGATTCCCTTGTTGGTGGCGCTGATCGCCGGGTCCGACCAGTTCGTGATGGTGCCGATGAAGATGCGGGCGACGGTCTGACGACTGAGGTGCAGGTAGTCGACCTGGCGTCCGGAGGACTCCTTGACGTTGTACATGATCGCCGTGGCGCCGGCGACGTCCGGGACGTACTGGTAGCCACGTGACGGGTTCAGGCCCAGGGAGACGAACTCGGCCTCGGTCGCCGCGAAGTCCACCTGCGCCAGGTTGTACATGTTCATGCCCGTGGGCGACCCCACCGGGGTGTAGTTGAGGGACCACCCCTGGCTCTGGCCCTGGGCCACCCACTGGCGCATCGCGATCCCCACGTAGGTGGACCCCGACCCACCCGCCGGCGCAAGCGTTTCGGCCGACGCCGGGGCGCAGGCGAGCAGGACGGCGAGCAGGGCGGCGAGCAGGGCGGCGGGCAGAGCGGCGGGCAGGGCGGTTGCGGCTTTGCGTGCCGAGCGGCGACGGGCTCTCATCGGGTGCTCCAGGGTGCGGGGGTGGCTGGATGGTGTGGACCGGCTGGCTGCTGTGGATGGACTGGCTGCTGTGGATGGACTGGCGTGATGGGGCTGCACAGGTCTCACCCGAACCGGCCGCCCACGTAGTCGCGGGTCCGCGAGTCCACGGGCCGGCCGAAGACGTCGGTCGTCGGGCCGTGCTCGAGCACCCGGCCGGGTTCGCCCTCGGCCGCGAGGAAGAAGGCGCAGAAGTCCGAGACCCGTTGTGCCTGCTGCATGTTGTGGGTCACGATGACGACGGTCACGTCCTGGGAGAGCTGCTTGATGGTCTCCTCGATCCGCCGGGTCGACGTCGGGTCGAGGGCCGAGCAGGGCTCGTCCATGAGCAGGACGTTGGGACGCACCGCGAGCGACCGGGCGATGCACAGCCGCTGCTGCTGGCCGCCCGAGAGCGCGCCGCCCGGGGAGTCGAGCCGGTCCCGCACCTCCCTCCACAGTCCGGCCCGCTCGAGGCTGTGCTCGACCAGGGCGTCCTTGTCGGAGCAGCCGAGGCCGCCGAGCTTGAGCCCGGACAGGACGTTGTCGCGGATGCTCATCGCCGGGAAGGGGTTCGGCTTCTGGAAGACCATGCCGACGCGGGCGCGGACCCGTTGCGCCCGCATACCCGGCCCGTAGATGTTCTCGCCGTCGAGCAGGACCTGTCCGGCGAGCGAGGCGGTCGGCACCAGCTCGTGCATCCGGTTGAGCATCCGGAGGAAGGTGGACTTGCCGCAGCCGGACGGCCCGATGAGGGCGGTCACGCGGTTGGCCGGCATCACCAGGTCGACGCCCTCGAGGACGAGGCGCTCCCCGAACCAGGCGCACAGGTCGACGGTCTCGATGCTCGCGGCGCCCTCGGGCGGCCCTCCCGTGAGGTGGATCTGCCCGGCGGCCGGGGCCCCGTCCTCGGGACGGAACATCGTGGTCGGGGGGTGGGATGACATCGCAGGCTCTTCTCCAGGGGGCAGGGCGGGCAGGGCGGGCAGGGAGGGCAGGGCGGGCGTGGAGGGTGTGGCGGGTGTGGTGGGCGTGGCGGGTGTGGTGGGCAGGGAGGCCGTGGTGGGGCGGGTCGGGCGGGTGCGCCGTCGGGTCACGCCGCCGCGTCCGAGCAGGCGGGCGACCACGAACAGGATCAGGACCAGGCCGATGAGGACGACGGCGCCGACGTAGCCGCGGTCGCTCTCGTTGGCCGAGGGGGACTTGACCAGGCGGAAGACGTAGAGGGGCAGGCTCTCCTGCGGCCCGGACAGCGGGTTGGCGTTGATCAGCAGGGAGCCGAAGGCGGTGAAGAGCAGCGGGGCGGTCTCGCCGACGATCCGCGCCAGCCCGAGCACCGTGGCCGTCGTGACCCCGCTGCGGGCGGTCGGGAGGACCACGCTCCACACCGTCCGGCCGCGACCGGCTCCGAGCGCCAGCGAGGCTTCCCGGAGTCCGGCCGGGACGAGGCGCAGGACGACCTCGACGGTGCGGGTGACCGTGGGCAGCATGACGAGCGCGAGGGCGAAGGCGGCCATGGTGCCGTTGAAGTTGAAGAAGGAGGAGTCGACCGGCTTGCTGACGATGAGCGCGGAGTAGATGAACAGGCCGGCGACGATCGAGGGGAGCCCGCTCATGGCGTCGACGACGATCCGGATCGGTCGCCGTAGCCGGGACGAGGTCTCGTTGAGGAAGACCGCGGTCAGGAGACCGAGAGGGAGCACGAGGACGAGGGCGATGCCGGCCTGCTCCAGCGTTCCGATGATGGCGTGGAGGCCGCCGCCCTGCTCGGGAGGAAGGTTCGGGGTCACCCCGCGCAGGTCGTGGGTGAAGAAGTTCAGGGACAGGTGCGGCAGCCCGCGCACGAGGACGTAGCCGAGGAGGCTGACGAGGGGGACGACCAGCAGCAGCGCGCCGGTGGAGATGACGATGGTGACGATGCGGTCGATGGCCGCCTGGGTCCCACCCTGCTCCCGGCTGAGGGCGTAGACCATGACGAGCGTGATGGCATACCAGGTCAGGAGGTCGGCCAGCCAGCCCGGCGAGCTGGAGAGGACGTGCAGCACCAGGCCGGTGAGGAAGGCCGAGGAGACGGCCGAGCCGGCGACGAGGACGACGTCGCCGGGCGTCCACGACGTGGGGCGCACCCTGGTCCGCGACCCGGCAGGCCGCGGCGACGACGGTCCCGGTGGCGCCGCCGCGGGCGACGGGAGGGCAGAGCCGGAGCGGGTGCCCCCCCCGACCACGGGGCTCCCCTCCGGCATGACCCGCAGGGTGAGCTGACCGTCCGCCTGCTGTCCGATGAGGACAGTCGTCGGTCCCGTCGCGTCCAGTGTGAGGGGGATCTCTTCGCCGACGTTCGTCATGCGTCCACCCCGGCCCCGGACCGGCTCCTCGAGATGATCAGGCTGGCGATGAAGTTCGTCGCCAGGGTGAAGACGAAGAGGACGAGTCCCGCAGCGAGCAGCCCCGAGAGGGCCAGCCCCGACACCCCGGTGTTGTTGGCGATGAAGCCCGCGATGGTCGACCCGCCGTACTGCAGGATGTGCACCGTCGCCGAGGGGATCTGAGGGAGCAGGAGCGACACGGCGATCGTCTCCCCGAGGGCGCGCCCGAGCCCGAGCATCGAGCCACCGATGATCCCGCCGCGACCGAACGGGAGCACCACCGTGCGCAGCATCCCCCACCTGGTGGACCCCAGGGCGAGCGCCGCCTCCTTCTCCCCCGGCGGCACCTGCATGAAGACCTCGCGGACGATCGAGGTGATGATCGGCAGCGTCATCAGGGAGACGACGAGGCCGGCGATGGCGTAGGACGAGATGAGGGGTGCGCCCTGGTCGACCCGGAGGAACGGCACGAAGCCCAGGTGGTCGGAGACCCAGAGCGACAGAGGGGGCAGCAGGGGGGACAGGAAGGCGAAACCCCAGAGGCCGTAGAGGAGGCTGGGCAGCGCGGCCAGCAGGTCGACCAGGCCCATCATCATCGCCCGCAGCCGGCCGGTGGCGACGTCGGTGATGAAGAGCGCCGTGAGCACGCTCGTGGGGATGGCGACCGTGACGGCGATCAGCGCCACGGTCACCGTCCCGATGAGGAGACCGAGGACGCCGAGCACCGGCGGGCGCAGGTTGCTCGCGAAGTCGACGGTGGTGAAGAAGGACCACCCGCTCGCCGAGAGCGCCGGTCCGGCCTGGTCGACGAGGAAGACTGCGATCAACGTCAGGATCACCAGGACGAGGATCCCGGCGCCACGGGTGAGCCCGGAGAAGACGCGGTCCGACGGGGTGGAGCGGTCTCGGGGACGGACGCGGGCTCGTGGAGCGCGCTCGACAGGGATCTCGGCCACGAGGAGTCACTGTCCGGTCCGGGACTGACCGCCCGACGCTGCGAAGGTGAACACCCGACGTCGAGGGGGTCAACGCGGGGAATCGAGCCTGATCCCCTGTTGACCCGGGTTCCCTTGTCCCACACCATTCTCAAGGACGCGGACGTGGGGAACGTCGCGGTTCACCACACACCAGAACGTGCGCCACACAACTCAGGAAGGGTGGGCATGCGCTCGCTCCACACCGTCAGCCCATCTCGTGATGCCTATCGTCGCCCCCTCCACAGACGCGCACTCCACAGACGCGGACTGGTCCTCGTGCTCGCAGCGCTGGCCCTCCTCGTTCCCGCCGCCGCCTCGGGTGCGCCCTCGCCCGGCGACCCCGCCCCGCGGGTCCTCACGGACCCGAAGGCCGGCAGCGCGATCACACTGAGCGTCACTCCCGCGTCGCTCGCCGGCGTCAAGCAGGGCGACGTCGTCCACCTGCACTTCGCGGGGCTCACGGCGAACGAGTACGTCAACAGCATCGGCACCTGCCCCGCCGGGCTCCCCATCAGCAAGATGGCCCTCACCAACAAGAACACGGGTCAGCACGCCTGCGCGGCCCGCCTCCCCACCGGCCTCACGGGTGACACCGATCCGTCCTCGCTCAACACGCCCGGCCTGTCGACGTCCACCTACCACGCGAACCCGGACCTGAGCGGGAACGTCGACGTTGACTTCCTCGTCGGGTCCGGGACCTCGGTCGGCACCTACGGCTACACGGTCGACTTCACGCACGGCCCCTCCAAGACCTACCCCAGCCTGGCGTGCGACCCGACCCACCCCTGCACGATCGGTTTCGTCGTGCAACACGCGGACGGCATCACCAACTGGACCGACCTCACGAGCCTGACCCTCGCCCCGGGCCCGATCGGCGGGTCCGGCGCGCAGGGCTGCACCGGCCTCAGCGCCACCACCACCGTGACCGCCACCGGTCCCGAGCGGCTGCAGAACCCCATCGCGGCGCTCGACCGGTCCTTCTGCGCGGCCACCCCGTCCCCGATCCCCGTCTCCTACGTCCCGACCGGCCTGGGGGAGAACGACCCGTCCGGCGTCCCGACGGTCGGGACGACGTCCGACCTCGCCTTCATCGGCTCACCCGCCCTGACCAAGAGCCCGCTGGCCGCGGGCCAGGTGCGGATCCCCATCGCCCTCAACGCGGTCTCGGTCGCCCAGCTCGGCGGGTTGACCTCGCCGTCGCTCACGCCAGGGCAGCTCGCGTCCACCGTCACCGACCCCGGCTCGATCGCGCTGTCGACCTCGGACGTCGCGCGCATCGTCCTCCACGACTTCCCCACCTCCATCCCCGACACGCTGGCCACCACGGCGGCGGACGGCGCGAAGTACAACCCGCTCGGGGCCGCCATCCTGACCCGGTCCACGAACGCCAAGAAATTGCCCACGCTTGACCCCTCGCTCATCGGTTTCCCGTTCGTGATGGCTCCCACGACCACCTACTCCGTCGGGGAGGACTCCACCGCGATCGCTCTCTCGTCGCTGCTGGCGGCCGGGGCGCCGAGCGCGTGGACCTTCCCCGACAACGCGGTCAACCGCAGCCTCGGGCGGGCGACCAAGGCCGTCGGTCCGGTCAGCGACTTCGGGTCGCTGGTCGACCACTCGACCGTGGTCACGGGGACGGTGCTGACGTCCCAGACCTCCTCGGTCGGGGGTCTCTACAGCGCCAAGATCTCCAAGGACATCACCAGCGGCAACTACGCGAACATGTGTCCCTTCATCGCCAGCTCGGACCTCCCGCCTTACCAGAAGGCGCTGACCAAGGGCTGCCTCCGGTTCGCCGTCATGGACACCGCGACGGCCGCCACCATCTCCGTCACCTCGGCCCGGATCTCCGCGGGCACGGACTATGCGGCGCCCACGACGGGCACGATGCAGAAGGCTGCCGCGGGGGCCCTCGGCACCGCCGGCTACTACGCCAGCACCGACGCCTCCGCCTACCCGTTGACCTTCGTCGAGTACGCCGTCGTCCCCACGGCGCCGCTGCTGGACGACAGCTGCAAGCCGCGGACCCAGCAGACGACCCTCAAGGCCTACCTCTCGTATGCCGTCGGGGCCGGCCAGGGCAACCTCTCCGCCGGGTTGGCGCCCCTCACACCGCAGCTGGTGGCCCAGGCCAACGCAGCGATCGCGCAGATCGGCACCGGCAAGCCCACCGGGGCCTGCGCGCCGAAACCGGCTCCGACGCCGGCCGCCACCCCGACGCCGACCCCGGCCGCGACGCCGGCCCCTGCGGCCCCAAGTGTCGGCGTGGGGCCGGTCGCCGGCGACGGCGCCGCGTCGTCCTCGTCCGGCGCCTCCGGCGTGGTCGGCACGACGCCCACCGGGTCGGGAGCAGGCCGCACGGACACCCCGGCGGCACGCAACGCCGAGGCGGCCGCGCTCACGGAGCGGTCGACGCCGATCGCCGCGCGTCCGGTGTCCGCCGACATCGCGGTGGCCGCCTTCCAGGGCGCCGCGCACACCTCGACGACGTCGTCCCTGCTCGGCATGCTCGCCATCGTCCTGCTCCTGACGATCGGCGGCGCCGCGGCCGCCGGCCTGATCCCCGTCAAGCGGCTCACGGCCGCCTGGGGTCGTCGGGGACGTCGATGAGCACGCACGAACAGACCGTCGCACCAACGGTGCTCAGGATCTCGGCACCATCGTCACCCCGCCCCCCCTCGGCCGGTCACGCGTTCGGGCTCGGCCCGGCCCCACGATCGGAGCCCGCCCCACCGACGCCACCATCCTGGGGCCCGGACGCCGTCCGCAGCGGGGTGCGGACGGCGGCAGTCTGGGTCCTGCTCCTCGTCGTTGCGGCCGGTCTCGTCTGCTACCCGGTGGGTCCGCTCTTCGAGTCGCGGGAGCAGGTCACCCGCACGGACGACCTGCGGCTGGCCATCGGCCAGGCCTACGGCGCCGCGAACAACAGCCTCGAGGGGGCCGCGCCCGTGACACGGGCACCCGCTCTCGGCACGCCAGTCGCCCTGCTCCAGATGCCGCGACTCGCGGCTCAGCAGGCCGTGGCGGAGGGCGCCACCTCCGAGATCATGCGCGGCGGCGTGTCCCACGTGCCGGGCACGGCCGGTCCCGGTCAACCCGGGAACTCGGTCTTCATCGGGCGTCGGGCCGCATTCGCCGGACCCTTCGGTGACCTCGGCGCCTTCCGGGTGGGCGACCAGATCATCTGCGTCACGACCCAGGGCCAGAGCACCTACGTGGTCTCGCAGGTCACGCGGACCGCCGTCGGCGACGGTCTCTACGACCCGAGTGCCGGTGACCAGCTGACCCTGGCCACGTCCGACAGCCTCCTGCCGTGGAGCTCTAGAGCCGGGCTCGTCGTGACCGCCAAGCTGCAGGGGGCACCGTTCGTGCCCACCCCGCAGAACGGGTACGCGCCCGAGACCGACGGTCGCCACGGAGACACCTCCGCGTGGCCCCTCCTCGTCCTCGAGCTGCTGGCCCTCGTCGTCGCGGTCACCGCGACGATCCGGCTCTACCGCCGGTGGTCCCGGTCGATGACCTACCTCGTCACGACACCGGCCCTGGTCGCCCTCACGATCTTCACCAGCCTCACGGCGAGCCGGCTGCTGCCGGGATGGTTCTGACGCCGATGCCCGACCTCCAGGTCCCCGGTGCGAGGACGTCGCGGGCGAGGTTCCAGCTCTACGTCGCGACCGACGTGCCGTTGTGGCGCCTCCTCGGTGGCAACAACCGGGCATACGGCCGATCCGTCCGTCCCATGCTCTCCGTGACGGAGGCCCAGCGGTCCTGCCTGCTGGCGGCGACGGCTGCCGTCCGAGGCACGTTCGAGCTGTCCAGCGCCTCCGGCCGCGCCTGGACGTGGGTGCTGATCTTCGAGGGGGAACCGGTGGCGCGATCCGACAGCCCCTACGGTCGGCGGATCGAGTGCCGGGCGAGCGCGGCCCGGTTCAAGGCCGCCGCACCGGCCGCGATGCTGACGATCGTCCGGTATGTCCCGCGGGAGCTGGCTTCGACATCTCGCGTCAGCCTGGGCAACGTCGGCCGTTCACCTTTGTGGGACAACGGTGTTCATGGACCACTGGGGAGATAGCCACGGCGGTACGAGCCGCCGGAAAAACCAACGTGGAGGACCAATGCATTCCTTTCGCATGACGCTGATGGCCGCGGTGACAGGCCTCGCCGCAGTCATCGCCGTGGGCACCGGGCCGGCGCTCGCGCTGCCCGTCTCGAACAAGACCGCGGACACCCTGACCTTCGTGGGTTCCGACACCACCCAGTACCTCGACGACGCGTTCTGCGCCGCGATCAACAACAACACCAACGGCGACAACCCGAAGCCGGCTTCCGGCGCGACCGACACCTGCGTCAACGTGCACGCCTTCGCGGCCCCGGGCGAGACGACCAAGGTCGCCCCGGCCGACGCCTTCAGCCCGGCCTGCACCTGGAGCATCCCCCCGAGCACGGCACCGTCCGGCTCGTCCTGCCTGAGCGGCGGCAACGGCATGGAGACCGCGCCGTCGGGCTCCGGCGCCGGCGCCGCCCGCCAGGAGGCCAACCCCACCGACGCCTCCGTCGACGTGGGTCGGGCCTCCTCGCTCCAGTGCAGCTCCTCGCGCCCCAACCTCGAGTGCTACGCCTACGCGCGTGACGCGGTCGGCTACGCCACCTACCGCACGCAGAAGATCACCCTCACGACCGCGCAGATCCAGGGGATCTACAACTGCTCCATCACGGACTGGAGCCAGATCCCGAAGGCGGGTTCCGGCGCCATCGCCCGGTTCTTCCCGCAGACCGGCTCCGGCACGGGCTCGTTCTTCGTGGCCAACTTCCTCAACGGCGTCGACCCGCGGCTCAGCTCGACCTGCACCGTCACGCAGGTCGCGGAGAACGACGGCAGCGCCATCCCGTCCGCCTCGCGGGCCAACGCCATCGTCCCGTTCTCGGCCGGTTCCTGGATCGCCCAGGGCAACGCCGTCGTCCCCGACACCCGCAACGCCATCACGCTCGGCAAGGTCACGGTGGGCAGCACGACGTTCGCCCTGACCGGAGGGTCGGCCGGGGCGTACACGCCCAACGCCGCCGCCTACAAGGAGGGTTCGGCCTACCCCGGCGCCCGCTACGTCTTCCACAACGTCGACAACCGCGCACCGCAGTACGGCCCGGCCCTGCGCTTCATCGGCTTCGACGCCACCGGCAAGAGCAAGCTGTGCTCGGGCGCCTACGCCTCGACGCTCAAGCAGTACGGCTTCCAGGCCCTGGCCAACATCTCGGGTGACGCTCCCGACGCCGGGACCTGCCGGCTGATCCTGCAGTAGTCAGGATCCAGCAGCAGCAACGCCGCTCACGGCTTCACGACAGCAACGGTGGCCCGGGGAGAACGTTCCCCGGGCCACCGTTCTGCGCGTCCCCCCTTCCGCGTACCGGACTCGCGATCCTCGCAGTCCGGGGCCCTCAGGTGGCCCAGGATCGCGAGGATCGCGAGTCCGGAAGGCGGCAGGGCATCACTCGTGGCTCCCGCGAGACCGAAAGATCGCCAGCTGTCCGAGCCGTCGTCCGGGTCAGCACTTTCAAAGCCAGGCCTCATGAGGTCTGGTCCTCGGGCGGTCGTGGCAGTCTTGGGCCATGGTGTCCTCACGTCCGGCGCGCCTGATGGGACTCGAGCACTTCGCGGGGACGGGGTTCCGCCTCTGGGAGATGTCTGTCGAGGGTGCGTGGCCGCCCGCGTCAATTCACGCGGCCGTTCGACCACTCGTGGAGCAGTTCGCCGCAGAGGTGCACGGTGATGCGGGGTTCGTCCTCGTGCACACCGCGCGTCCCGCCTTCTTCGTCCTGGCGCACGTATGGGATGGCGTCGACCTGATCCAACGAAGTTGGACCGCATCCCTCGAGGCCCCCACCGTGCTGGAACGTCATCGCGACGGCGCCATCGGCTGCGTGTGGGAGCTCGAGGTCATCTCCGCCGAGCGCGAACGCTGGGCCGCCGTGTGCGAGCGGGATGGCGCGATGGACCACTACCTCGGCGCCAGCGACTGACGAGAGCGGTCATCACGTCACGGCCAGAAGGCATGGTCTGCGCAGCCTCCCAGATCAGGCGCGGGCCAGTTCCACGTTCGACTGGTGGGGGGCCTGCGCGCTGCGGACGACGGTCGTCGCCTTCTACGTCCAATCGCTCACCGACCCGCTCGACAACCTGCTCACCCTCAAGGCGGGGTGAGGGTTGATCCCGTCCGACCGTCCCGGCCCGAGGCCGACAACGCCCCGGCTGCGTCAATGACGCAGCCGGGGCGTTGTGTGTTCCTGTCGCGGAGCAGGTGGAGCAGGTGGAGCGGATCAGTTGGCGTCAGCCACCGGCGCGGCCGCAGCGCCGGGGACCTCGGTGGGGAGCAGGACCTCGGTGTCACCGGGGTAAGGGACCGTGAAGTGGTTGGTGGAATACCAGATGTCGCGGTTCTCCTGCGCCATGTTGACCATGTCCTCGGTCCGGAAGTTCTGCTTGGCCGACCACGCTGCCCACGCCTTCTCCACCGGGCCGGCCGTCGCCGCGAGCGCCGGGTTGGTGGCGGTCAGGGAGATCTGGTTCGGCCGCACGGCATACGGCGTGAGGTCGGCGTCGGGGGTGAAGGCTTGGTACATCGGCTCGGCCGTCAGGTCCTGCTGGTTCATCGGCGGCAGCCCGAGGATCTGCTCGATCGTCCGGACGACGTTGAGCTGGCTGTAGTACGAGTGGTCGACGGTGCCGTGCGCGGCATACGGGCTCACGACCAGGGTCGGACTGCGGTGGCCGTCGACGTGGTCGACCCCGTTCTGGGAGTCGTCCTCGACGACGAAGATCGCGGTGTTCTTCCAGTAGGGGCTGTGCGAGATGGTGTCGATGATCCGTCCCGTGGCCAGGTCGTTGTCCGCGACGTAGGCCGAGGGGGTGATGGCCCCGGGGTAGGTCCCTGCCGTGTGGTCGGCCATGACCCACATCATGTTGAGAGCCGGCAGGTTGGCGTTCTTGACGTAGCCCGCGAAGTCCTTCTGGAAGAGGTCGGCGCGGTACTGGTCGGGGATGTTGAGGTCGAAGTTGGGGAAGTTCGGCTTCGTCACCTGGGCCAGGGAGGGGATGTCGGTCTTGGCCTTGTAGGACCCGATCGGGTAGTTGAGCGGGCCCGTCGCCTTGCCTTCGAGGACCTGGGAGTCGTGGTACCACTGCGGCCAGCTGCCGGTCACGGTGCCGTTGCCCGCCGGGTCGACGTAACGGTCGATCTGCTCGCCCCAGTTGGTGACGGACTTGCCGTGGACCAGGGCGTTGTCCCAGATCCAGCCGGTCTTGACGTCGCTCAGCGGGTCACCGGTCTGGTATGAGCGCTCGTAGTTGCCGTACATCTGCTGCATGTAGTTGTTGACGAAGGCCTGGTCGAGCCAGTGGTGACCCTCGGCGGAGTTGGTGCCGTCGGAGTAGAGGTTGTCGACCAGCGGGAACTGCTTCGCCAGGGCGTGGATGTTGGGCGTGGTGGCGCCACCGAACTGGGCCAGCGACGGGTCGCCGTTGCCCCGGGTGTCGTCGCCGAGCACCTGGTCGTAGGTGCGGTTCTCCTTGACGATGAGGAACACGTGCTGGATCGTCGAGGGGTCGCCGACGTGCAGCGGCACGGGGACCGGCTTCGCGTTACCGCTGCCCGCCCGGTTGCGCTCGCTGAGGCCGTTCCACTGGTTGTTGGCGAAGACCTGCTTCGTGAAGGTCGCCATCTGGGCGTTCGTCGGCACGGGCAGGGTCTGCAGGGTGCCGATGAAGTTGTAGCCGAGGTGGGACGTCGCGGGGTTGGTGCCGACCCCCTGGACGTTGGTGCCGTCGGGACCGACCGAGCCGACGCCCTGCTCGCTGGCGACGACGAGGCGCTTGAGGGAGGTGCTGAAGCCCAGACCGGTGGGGAACGAGCCGGTGGGGATGAGGCCCTCGAAGCTCGGCGAGCTGTAGGCGTCGGTGTAGGTGTAGACCGCGACCGCGTTGTCGCGGCCGAGGCTCACCGCGAGGTGGGTCGGGTCCAGCATCGTCAGGCCGTTGGGCTGGGCTCCGAAGGGCGAGCCGGGAGCCGGGTTGGCCACCCAGGTGCGTCCGACCCGCTGCTTCACGGTGTCGATGCTCGCCACGGTGTCGTCGTCGGTGTTGGTGACCACGACCGACGACCCTACGGCGAGCAGGGCGCTCGGCTCGAGCCCGACCTTGAACGTCGTCAGCTGGGTGCCGGCGACGAGGTCGACCTCGGAGACGGACCCGGTGGAGGGCACCGCCTGGTTGTTGTTGGTGACGATCGGCGTGCCGTAGGACAGGTCCGTCCGGTCGCCGGGTTTGGCGGGCCGGCCGCCCTGGTTGCTGACGTAGGCCTTGCCGTCCACGACCACGACACCGTTGGGCGCGTTGCCGACGGGGATCTGCCGGGTGACGGTGGCGGTCGTCGTGTCGACGACGGCCAGGGTGTTGTTCGCGCTGAGGGTCACGAGCAGGTCCGTGCCGTTGGGCGCCCACGCCATCCCCGCCGGGACCGCCAGGTTCGTCCCGACGCCCGGGAGGGCGATCGTCACCTGTCCGGAGAGGGTGCCGTCGGCCGCGACGTCGAAGCGGGCGAGGCCCGCCGGCTGCGCCGCATACACGTGCGTGCCGGTCTTGTCGTAGATGATGCCGCCGTTGGAGATCTTGCCGGTGCCGGTCTGCTGGCGCACCGTGTGCCGCACGAGGTCGAACACCGTGACGATGCCCGTGGTCGCGCCGCCGGTGTTGAGGGCCACGGCCGATCGGCCGTCGGGGCTGAGGGCGAGCCCGAACGGCCGCCCGGTCACCTTGGTGACGTCGCCGGCCGGGGTGACGAACTGGTTGGTCTGCGTGAGGTAGGAGCTGTCGGCCTGCAGGCCGACCGTCTTCGTCCCGAGGGGGGTGTTGCCGAACGCGCCGGCTGCGTATGCCGCGCCGCTGCCGACCGCGACCGCGGTGACCGCCGCGGCGACCACCAGGGTCTGTCTCTTGTGCATCCTCATTGGTGCCGTCCTTCTCGAATCCATAGCTGACAGCTGGCGAGGCTAGGGACGGAGGCTGGGACGCACGTGCCACTCAGTCATCGGCCGGGTGAAGGCTCGGCGACCGCGAGGTGTCCGACAGGTCAGCAGCAGGTCAAGTGCGCTCGACCCGAGGGGAAGGGCCCGCGCGGAAGGTCAGGTCTCGCGCGAGATCGCCTTGAGCCGGTCGAGGGCCTCGAGCCTCTCGACCTTGTGGTCCACCATCGGTGGCGGGTAGTCCGCGGGTGGCTCGTCCTGCGTCCACGGCTGGTGCACGGCCGCGCCCGGTATGGCGCGCAGCTGCGGCACCCAGCGCCGCACGTAGTCGCCGGTCGGGTCGAACTTCTCGCCCTGGCTGACGGGGTTGAAGACCCGGAAGTAGGGTGCCGCGTCGGTGCCCGTGCCCGCCGTCCACTGCCAGCCGTGCTGGTTGTTGGCGAGGTCGCCGTCGATGAGGTGATCCATGAAATGCCTTGCGCCACGGGTCCATTCGAGGTGGAGATCCTTGACGAGGAAGGACGCGACGATCATCCGCACCCGGTTGTGCATCCACCCCTCGGCGAGCAGCTGACGCATCCCGGCGTCGACGATGGGGAAGCCGGTCTCGCCCTTCGCCCACGTCTCGAAGGCCTCGTCGGCATGCTTCCCGCCGTCGTACCTCATCCGCTTCATGTCGGGCTTGAAGTAGTCGTGCGCGCTGCTCGGCCAGTGGTGGAGCACCTGCCCGTAGAAGTCGCGCCAGCAGATCTGCCGCCGGTAGGCGTCGTTGCCGCCCTCGAGGTCGACGAGCATCGTGCGGGGGTGGATGGTGCCCCACTTGAGGTGTGGCGACATCCGGGAGGTCTGGTCGAGATCGGGGCGGTTGCGGATCTTCGCGTAGTGACGAAGACCATTCTCCTGAAAGGCTTTCCACGTCTCGAGGGCAGCCGCCTCACCCGCCTCGGGGAGCTCCGCGTCGGTGGCCGGGTCGTCCGGGATCGCGTCGCCGTCGACCACGAGCCACGTCACCCTCGCCGGGTCGGAGTCCGCAGGCCTACGCCAGCCGTGCTCGGACCACGCGCGGTAGAACGGGGTGAAGACCTTGTAGGGGGTGCCGTCGGCCTTGAGCACGCGACCGGGGGCGACGGCATACGGCGAGCCGGTGGGGACGAGCGGCACCTCGCCCAGCGCCGCCGCGACGCGCTCGTCGCGACGCGCGCCGTAGGGTCCGAAGTCGGCGCTGACGTGCACGGCGGCGGCGCCGATCTCCTGGACGAGGGCCGGCACGACGTCCTGCGGCGTGCCGTGACGGACCGTGAGGGCGCCGCCGTGCGAACGGAGGTCGGCGTCGAGGGCACGCAGGGTGCGGAACAGGTATGCCGTGCGCGGCCCCCCGCTGCTCGCCAGCAGCGTGTCGTCGAGGACGAAGAGCGCCGTGACCGGACCGTGGCTCGCCGCGGTCATCAGCGCGGCGTGGTCGCCGAGCCTCAGGTCACGCCGGAACCACAGCACCGACGGGGGCTCGGACGCGGGCTCGGACGGGTGCTGCTCAGCCACGGAGCTCCTGACGAATTGCCTTGCGGAACAACGGTGGCAGAAACCTCAGCATGAGGACCGACCACGTCAGGTGGGTCAGTGCCGGGGCCTGGATGCCCCCCGACGCCCGGCGCTGCAGGCCGAAGAGCGCCCCCATGACGCCGCCGGCGAGGACGAGCGCGGGGTTGCGCGACGCGGCGGTGACCGCGGTGTAGGCGAGGGTCGAGGTGAGCACGGGGTGCTCATCGCGGAAGACGGAGTAGAGCGCGCCGCGGAAGAAGAGCTCCTCCGCGATCCCGTTGGTGCAGGTGGTGAGGACGACGAGGGGGGTGGACCCCTGGTCGGCGTAGCGCAGCACGTTGCCGATGGCTCCCTCGAGCAGGGGGATCTCCCTCGCGACCAACGCGGCGCCGTAGAACGCGCCGAAGGCGAGCACGCCCGTCCCGATCGGGGTGAGGACCGGACGACGTGTCGACTCGCCGAGGGTGCGGATCCAGCCGAGGTGCAGCGGTCCCGAGGCGATCGCCCCAGCGGTCCACGTCGCCGCCAGCGCACCGGTGAGCACGTAGAACCGTCGCGACCCGGGCTTGGCGGCGAGCGAGAGCCCCAGCAGGCCGGCACCGGCGACACCGAAGCCGGAGACGATCTGGCGACGACGCATCCGGATGGCGTCGCTCTCCTCGTAGACCGGGGGCACCTGCTCGGCCATCGGCTTGGGGAGGACGTCGATCAGTCGCCGACGCGCCTCGTCCCAGAGGCGCTCGGCCCAGTCGCCGTCAGCCTGGTCGTGCCCGGTCCGGTCGCGTTCTGCCCCAGCGGTGCCGGGCCGGTGCCGTCCCGCCGAGCTCATCCGGAGACCTTCTTCGCGTCCTGCTCCTCGGCGCGTTCCTGCAGGGCCTGCCGCACCGCGTCGTCGTAGCCCATCGGCTCGAAGGGCACCAGCTGCCGGATCGTGTCGTCGCGGACGACGACCTCGTTGCTCATCGAGTCGATGAGCGACCGGCCGGTCTGGGTGTCGACGTCGGTGACGAGCGACAGCCAGCGCGCGGAGAGCGACGGGGTCAGCAGCGGCACCGCCTGGAGGAACAGGGGACGGTTCTGGATGGTGGCCACCCGTTTCATCATCGTGGAGTACTCGAGGACCTCCGGTCCGCCGATGTCGAAGGCGTGTCCCGCCGCTGCGTCGATGGTGAGGACGGCGACGAGATAGCGGATGACGTCGGCGACGGCGATCGGCTGGGTACGCGTCTTGACCCACTTGGGGGTGATCATCGCGGGCAGATGCTGGACGAGCTGGCGGGTCAGCTCCCACGAGATGCCACCGTTGCCGATGATGATCCCGGCGCGCAGCGTCGTCACGGGCACGCCGGCGTCGCCGAGCAGGTGCTCGACCTGGCGCCGGCTGCGCAGGTGCGCGGACAGGGTGTCGCTGTCGTCGCCGAGTCCGCCGAGGTAGACGATGCGCTGCAGCCCCGCGGTCTTGGCGGCCCGACCGAAGGACCCGGCCGCCTGCGCGTCCTTGGTCTCGAAGTCCTCGTCGTCGAGGGAGTGCACGAGGTAGTAGGCCGCGTCGCAGCCGACGAGCGCTGCGCTGAGGCTCTCGGGCTCCGCGACGTCGGCATACACGGCCCGCCCGGGCCCGGCATACGTCTCCGGGTGGCGGGTCATCGCGATCACGTCGTGCCCGGCCTCGACGAGGGCGGGGGTGAGACGGCGGCCGACGAACCCGGAGGCGCCGGCGACGAGGACCTTCACTCCGGGTGCCCGAGGGTGCGGTCGTCGCTCACGCTGTGGGGGCGGGTGAGATCGCCGGTCCGGGAGGCCACGCCATCAGCGTACAAACCTTCGACCGACACTGCACCCGAGCGGCGCGGCACCCAGCCACACGAGCCTCACGCCTGCTCTGTACCCCGACCGATAAGTGGCGGTACGGTCGGGCCACTCCCGACGACGACAGGATGCTGACCGATGGCCACGATCGAGGATCATCTCGCCCCCGTTCTCGACGCACTGGCCCCCGTTCTCGAGGTGGCGGCTCGGCACGCCGGCGACGTCGACGAGCGAGGGCGCTATCCGCAGGAGGCGGTCGACGCCCTGCGGGGGTCCGGACTGCTGGGACTCACCCTCCCGGAGGGCGTGGGCGGGATGGGGGCCGGACCCGAGGTGTTCTCCCGGGTCACCGGCAGGCTCGCCGGGGCGTGCGGGTCCACGGCCATGATCTACCTCATGCACGTGGCGGCGGCGATGCCGCTCGCCGCCAGTCCCCCGAGCGGGCTCGACGTGCTCAAGGGCATGGCCGGTGGAGAGCTTCTGGGCAGCCTGGCGTTCAGCGAGAAGGGCAGCCGAAGCCACTTCTGGGCGCCCGTCTCGCAGGCGTCCGTCACGCCGGACGGGATGCGTCTGACGGCGGACAAGAGCTGGGTCACCTCGGCCGGTCACGCCGACATCTACGTCGTCAGCACCCGCTCGGTCGACGCCGACACGCCCACCACTGCCGACCTGTATGCCGTGACGGCCGACCACGGGGGCTTCGAGGTCTCGGCGCCCTGGCTCGGGATGGGCCTCCGGGGCAACTCCTCCTCACCGATGCGCTTCGACACTGCGGTCGACGACACCCTGCGGCTGGGTGACTCCGGCGCAGCCTTCGGCACGATGATGGGTGTCGTCCTGCCGTGGTTCAACCTCGGCAACGCCTCGATCACCCTCGGACTGGCCCGGTCTGCTCTCGAGGCGGCCGTCCGGCACGTCAGCGGTGCCCGGTTGGAGCACCTCGACACGCGGCTCGCGGATCTCCCGACGATCCGGGCCCGGATCGGTCGGGCCGGCACGGTCCTGGCGGCCATGGAGGAGTACGTCTGGGCCACGGCGCGCAAGATCGCCGAGCCCGCCGACGACACCATGCTCTACGTCCTCGGCGCCCGGGCGGCCGCCAACGACGCGGCCCTCGACATCACCGACGAAGCCATGCGGGTGTGCGGGGGCGCCGCCTTCTCGAAGCACCTCCCCGTCGAGCGGGCCTTCCGCGACGCCCGCGCCGGACACGTCATGGCTCCGACCTCCGACGTGCTCTACGACTTCTACGGCAAGGCGCTGTGCGGGATGGATCTCTTCTGATGGCTGCCCTCGTCGTGGGCGCCGTCGCTTACACCGCCAACGTCGTCCCGATCTGGGAGGGCATCCGGGAGTACTTCGCGGACTCGTCGGCCCCGATGGACTTCGTCCTCTACTCCAACTACGAGCGGCAGGTCGACGCCCTTCTCGCCGGGCACGTCGACGTCGCGTGGAACACCAACCTCGCCTACCTCCGGACCGTCGGGCTGACCGGCGGCACCTGCCGGGCGCTGGCGCAACGCGACACCGACGTGACCTTCAAGACGGTGCTGGTGGCGCGCGAGGGGTCGGGGCTGCACGGTCTCGAGAGCGTGCGCGGGCAACGACTCGCCCTGGGCTCCAAGGACTCCGGCCAGGCGCGCATCCTGCCCATCAAGTTCCTCGCCGATGCCGGCATCAGCCTCGATGACGTGCGTCCGGTCATCTTCGACTCCGACGTGGGCAAGCACGGTGACACGGGGCGCAGCGAGCTCGACGCCCTGCAGGCGGTGCTCGGCGACGAGGCCGACGTAGCGGCGCTGGGCATCACGACGTGGCAGCAGCTGAAGCAGGCCGGCGAGCTGGGCGTCGAGGAGGTGTGGACCAGCCCCGACTACTGTCACTGCAACTTCACGGCGCTCGCCTCCCTCGACGATGATCGCGCCGAGGCGTGGACCTCCCACCTGCTCGCGATGGACTGGGACGTCCCCGAGCACCGCCGCATCCTCGAGCTCGAGGGGTTGACGCGGTGGGTCCGTCCGCAGCTCGAGGGGTATCGCTCGCTCGAAGAGGCCATGCGCGAGCAGGCGATCCCGCTCACGTGGTGACGACCGCCGGGCCGGATCAGGTCCGGTCCGCGCGTCGGGCACAGCTGTCCATCCGGCTCGTCGACGTCGTCGGTCGACTGGCCGCCGGCACGACGACGCTGGTGCCGGTCGAGTCGCCGGCCGAGGTGGAGGTCGTCGACACCTGGTGCCGTGGCACCGGCAACAGCGTGCTCGCGGTCCATCCCGATGCCGTCGAGGTCTACCGAGGTCGGCTCAGCGACCTCGACAGCATCCTGCCGCCCGACCGTATGCCGGGTCGTCGCCTGTGGCTCTACACGAACTTCCACTGCAACCTGGCCTGTGACTACTGCTGCGTCTCGTCGTCTCCCAAGGCGGACCCTCGCGTCCTCGGCGTGGACTCGGTGGCGGCGCTGGTGACCGAGGCCGGCGAGGCTGGCGCGACCGAGCTGTTCCTCACCGGCGGGGAGCCGCTCATGCACCCGGCCATCGCCGAGGTCGTCGCGATCTGCACGACCGCGGCCCCCACCGTGATGCTCACGAACGCCATGCTCTTCCGGGGAGCCCGCCTGCGGGCCCTGGACTCCATGCCGCGCGAGGCCCTCACCCTCCAGGTGAGCCTCGACTCCGCCACCCCCGACCTCCACGACAGGCATCGTGGTGCCGGGACCTGGGCGCGGGCGGTCGAGGGGATCCGGACGGCGCGGGAGATGGGCTTCACGGTACGCATCGCCATGACCGTCGCCTCTCGTGCGGGTGGCGAGGAGGTCGAGGTCGAGCGCTTTGCGGCCACTCTCGGCATCAGGCCCGGGCAGCTGGTCGTGCGGCACATCGCCAAGGAGGGGGAGGCCACCCAGGGGATCGTCCTCACCCGGGCGACCCTCGTGCCCGAGGTGTGCGCGACCGCCGACGGCATCTGGTGGCATCCGGTGGGGGCCACCGACGAGGCGATGCGGGTCAGCGCCGACCTGCTGCCGCTCCGGCCGACGATCGAGGCGATCCGTGAGGAGTACCTCGGCTATCGGCGGCGTGGCGACGTCCTGGCCGCGAGCTTCCCGTGCGCGTGACGGCGACCGGGGGAGGGGCGCCGGCGGGCAGGGGCACCGCCGTCCACCAGAGGCCGTAACCGCGACGTCATTCCTGTCCGAGCCCGTGAGGTCTAGCGTGGTGCTGCACGGCTCACCCCGGCGGTTCGACGGGGCGACCTCAGGCCCACCAGCGGAGGCATGACCATGAGCAGTCCCCTCAGGAACGGCACGGGACGGGCCGAGACGGGTTCCCCGAGGACGGTCGACCCGGCGTCAGCCGAGCTGATGGCGAAGGCCTTCACGGCCCTGCGCGTCTTCACGGGTCTGGTCTGGTTGACCAACGGTCTCGCCAAGGTCATCGGCAGGGCGAGCTACGACCTCGGGTTCTTGTCGTTCAACCTCGTCGATCGGGGCGTGGCTGAGGAGATCGCGCGTGACGCGTCCTCGAAGACCTACATCGCGCCGTTGGGGGCGTTCTACCGTGACGTCGTCCTCCCGAACTACGGCTTCTTCGGGTGGTTCCTCACCCTGGCCGAGCTCGCCGTGGGGCTCGGCCTCCTCCTGGGGGTGCTTCCGCGGGCGGCGGCGCTCGGGGGATTGCTGCTCATCGGACCGGTCTGGCTCATGCTCCTGCACACGAACCTCTACCTCTGGCAGTACCCGGCGGAGGACCTCTTCCCGCTCGTGCTGCTGACCGTCGTGCCGACCTGGGGCCGGTTCGACCTCGCCCAGCGGATCAGGGGACGGCTCCCACGACGTTGGCCCTTCTGACCCGGGACGCAGGACGCAGCTGCCCGGCGGCGTCAGGCGGCGTCAGGCGGTGTCAGGCGGTGTCAAGCGGTGTCAAGCGGTGTCAAGCGGTGTCAGGCGGTGTCAGGCGGTGTCAGGCGGTGTCAGGCGGTGTCAGGCGGTGAACGGCTTGACGCTCAGCTGGTGCACCGAGGCCGGCTGGCACGCCGAGACGGGCGATGGGGCGAAGCTCGCGGTGGTCTGACCCGGGAGGTAGATCCGGAAGCCCGCCGCCGTCGTCGTCGTCCCACAGCTGCTGCCATAGAGCGCCGCCTGCGCCACCAGGATCGAGGAGACCGCCGTCTTCCCGGGCTCGAGGCGCATCAGCGGCGCGTCCCCGGGCACGCGGTCGGCCGCGGCGCCGAGCTGCGCGCCGCTGCCGGGGGCGGTGAGGGACACGCCGGGGTAGCCCTGCAGGGTGCACTGCGTCGGGCCCGTGTTGGTCGCGATGATCTGCATCTCCTCGTGCCCCGCCGAGCCGCCGCCCGGGGCACCCATGACGGTCACCCGCATCTGGCTGGGCGCACAGGCGGTCAGGCCGGTGGTCGCCGGCGCGCCCGGGGCCTCGGCGCCGCCGTTCGACGACGTCGGGCTGGGCTGGCCACCCGAGCCGGGGCTCGTCGTGCTGCCGGTGCCCGGCGACGACGAGGTCGTCGAGGGGCTGGGGGGCGCGGTCGTCGTGCTGGTCACGGTCGTCGTCCCGGCGCCGGCCGTCGGAGCGGGTGAGCCGCTGCTGCAGGCCGCGACGGTTGTCACTCCGAGGGCGAGACCGGCGAAGCCCGCCGCCAGTCGGCGGCCGCGGCGCGCGCGGTTGCCTCCGTGCGTCCTGCGGCCACCGGTGTGCCCGTCGGCGCGGGTCGATCCTGCTGTGGTCGTCATGACTCCACCTCCATGTCTCGGAACCTCGAAAACCTCGGCACTCGGAAAACACGGTATGCCGTGCTGTCCTACCCCTCTGACGCCGCAGCCGACCCTGTGGTTGGGTCGGCCGGCAGGGACATGTGCGGACAGGTCGGGAGGGCGAAGCTCACCCGGCCAGGCTCGCGACGCGGAACACGGGGAAGCCGGGGGCCGCGGCGATGATCGTGGCGTCGTCGGAGTCCTTGGTCAGGCCCTCGATGAAGCGGCCGACCTCCCAGCCCCAGCGCATGAGGTAGACCCGGATGACCGGCAGCCGCTCGTCCACGGGGACCACCGTCATGGCGACCCGCTCGGTGCGGCGCCCGACCCGGAGCTCGGCCTCGCCGGCGGCACGGACGTTGCGCACCCACTGCGTGTTGCCGCGGACCGCGACGAGGTAACGCTCGTCCCCGAGGGTGAGGAGGTTGACCGGCACCCGCTGGAGCGCGCCGGTCTTCCGTCCGCGGACGGTGAGGACGCGGGAGCCGAGGAGGCTGATGCCGTGGTCGGTGAGCCAGGCGACGGAGGCGTTGAAGGCGAGGTCCAGCCGGCTGGTCGGCGGGAGGTAGCGGGCCCCGGGGGAGCTGGAGGTCGGGGTCGGTGTGGTCATGGCGGGCTCCTCGTGGTGGGGTTCTCGGGAAGGGAGAGCAGTGCTCTTGTCAGCGAATGTAGAGGTTGGTCGCGGAAAAAGCAAGAGCACTGCTCTCGGACTTGCTACACTTCCCGTATGCCGTCCTCCGCCAGCTCCCGACGCCGTACGGCCGACCCCGCAGGGCTCGTGCCACCCGCTGCACCCGCTGCACCTGCATCACCCGTTGCACCGGCGGCACCCGCGGCACCCGCTGCACCTGCATCACCCGCGGCACCCGCGGCACCCGCGGCACCCGGGCCCAGCGGCATACGGGCTGAGCGGCGCGAAGCCGTGACCGCGCGGATCCTGGAGATCGGCCGGGCCCACCTGGCCGAGGAGGGCGCGGCCGGGCTCTCGCTGCGGGCGGTGACCCGCGACCTCGGGATGGTCAGCTCGGCGGTCTACCGCTACGTCGCCAACCGCGACGACCTGCTCACCCTCCTGGTGGTCGACGCCTATACCGAGCTCGCCGACGCCGTCGACGCCGCCCTCGACGAGCTCGACGAGCTCGACGAGCTCGACGAGCTCGCGATGCTCGAGGGCCCCGACGCCGCCAGGAGTGGGGTCGAGGCCCAGGTGCTGGCGCTCGCCGGCGCGGTGCGCGCCTGGGGGTTGGCCGAACCCTCCCGGTTCGCCCTGCTCTACGGCAGCCCCGTGCCGGGCTACCACGCGCCGGGCGAGCAGACCATCGGACCCGGGACGCGCGTGATGCGTCGCCTCGTCAGCGTCCTCGACGCCGGTGTCCGCGACGGGGACCTCCCCGTCGGGAGTGGTCCCGTGCCCGTCCCTGCCGACCTCGCGCTCGACCTGGCGGCAACACGGAGCGACCTCGCGATCGAGCACGCCGACGACGCCGTGGTCGCCAGCGGCATCTTTCTCTGGACGGCCATGCTCGGCGCGGTGAGCGCCGAGGTGTTCGGTCAGTTCGGTGAGGACGCCTTCCGCGCGCGGACGTCGTTGTTCGAGCACGGGATCCGGCTCGCGCTCACCGTCCTGCGGGGCTGACCCGCGTCACAACCCCGCTTCCTGCGCCGAATGCCCCGAATCATCGGGCACTTCGGGCGTGTTCGGTGCATCGCGCGCAGGAAGCGGGGTTGTGGGGGGTCGCGACGGGCAGGTGCACAGGGCGCACCCATCAGGGCCGGTAGTCTGGAGGGGTCCGAGACACCGGACGACACAACGAGACGCGAGACGAACTCCCGGCGATGGCGGCGGACGGCTCGAGCGCGACAGAGCACGAATTCCCCCCTAAGGCACTGCTTCCGGCATGACCATCTCCCACCTTTCCTGCCCCTGCACCGATGAGTTTCCGGCTGCCCCATCCGGCGCCCGGAGCGCCCGGTGAGCCCGCTGGCCCCGCTCGCCCCGCCGACGGCGCCGCTGCCGCAGCCCGTCCCACGGTCGTTCGGACTCAGCGTCCCTCAGGTCCTCGCCAGTGCCCTGGCCGCCGCGACCGCCGCCGTCGCCGCCTCGTTCCTCGGGGTGGCCGGCACGATCATCGGCGCCGTGGTCGGGTCGCTCGTCGCCACCATCGCGACCGCGGTCTACGCCCACTCCCTCCGCTCCGCCAGCGTCCACCTCAAGGTCGTCCGGCCGGGCGACACCCACGGTCTCCCGGTCGAGCTGCCGGTGGTCCTCTCCGCCACCTCCGCCGACCCGCCCGGTATGCCGGGTGCGCCTCGTCCGCTGCAGCGTCGGGGCTGGGTGCGGGTGGCCATCGGCTTCGTCCTCGGGATCGTCCTGGCGCTCGGGCTCGTCACGGGCATCGAGGCGGTCCTCGGCCATCCGCTGTCCGACTCGTCGTCGTCCGGCACAACCATCGGTCACGCGGTCACGGGGTCCTCGGGCCCCGGCCAGAACGTGCTCCCCAGCACGACCCCGTCGACCTCCGGCTCGGGCGCCACCACCTCCACGCCGTCCCCGACCACCACCGCCGGCTCCGGCGCGACCTCGAGTGCGACCTCGAGCGCGTCGACCAGCGTCGGTCCGAGCGCGACCTCGACCGCCACCGGAACCGCGTCCCCCACCACGGCGTCGGTGACCCCGACCGCCGGCGGCCTCGCGACCTCGCCGTCGGTTCCCTCGACCAGCGGCCCGGCGCCGGTCGCGATTGCCGGCTGACCCGGCATACGGCGCTCGAGTGGCCGAGACCCACGCTGGCCCAGGCTGGCCGACGCTGACGCCACCGGATGTCGGCGCCGTCCCGTAGGTTCCTCCCATGACGACCGTCGTCACCGACCACGACTTCCTCGCCCTCGTCGAGCCGCTGCGCCGCGAGCTCATCGCGCACTGCTACCGGATGCTCGGCTCCGTCCACGACGCCGAGGACCAGGTCCAGGAGACCTACCTGCGGGCGTGGCGGGGCTATGGCCGCTTCGAGGGGCGGTCCTCGGTGCGCACGTGGATGTATCAGATCGCCACCAATACCTGCCTGACCCACCTCGAGGGCCGGGCACGCCGACCCCTGCCCACCGGTCTCGGCGCCCCGGCCTCGGCGCCCGACGGCCCCCTCGAGTCCCGACCGGAGATCACCTGGCTCGAGCCGCTGCCCGACAGGCTCGTCGGCGTCGGCACCACCCCGACCGACCCCGAGGCGATCGCCCTCACCAGCGAGAACATCCGCCTCGCCTTCATCGCCGCGCTGCAGCACCTCACGCCCCAGCAGCGCGCGGTCCTGATCCTGCGTGACGTCCTCCAGTGGCGGGCCAGCGAGGTCGCCGCGGTGCTCGACACGAGCGTCGCCGCTGTCAACAGCCTCCTCCAGCGGGCCCGGGCCCACGTCGACGACCTCGCGCCGAGGGCCGACGCGTCGGTGACCGTCGACGACCCTGCCGTCCGGGCGCAGCTCGAGCGCTATGTCGCCGCCTTCGAGGCCTACGACATCCAGGGCATCGTCGCCCTCCTGACGAAGGACGCCGTCTGGGACATGCCGCCGTTCACGGGGTGGTACCAGGGGCGCGAGGCGATCGGCGTCCTCATCGCGACCAACTGCCCCGCGCAGGGCCCGGGCGACATGCGGCTCGTCGCGACCTCCGGAGCCAACGGACAGCCGGCGTATGCCGTCTACATGCGCGAGCAGGACGGCGTCCACCGCGCGTTCCAGATCCAGCAGCTGACCCTCGCCCGCGGCGGGGTCAGCGCGGTCACGACCTACTTCGACCTCGACCTGTTCGACAGCTTCGGGCTCCCCCGCGAGCTCGACCGCGACACCGGTGATATCCCTGCGCCGCTGGCCGGGGAGGACGCCTCGTGGGTGGGATCGTCCACGTCAGGACCGTGACGGCTCCACCCGGTGACCGGATCCTCAGCGGTGGCTGTCGCGTCGCCAGGCGCTGAAGGAGCGGACGGACGCCGTCCCCGGGCGCACCAGCCAGGGCCACGGGTGCACCTCGACGGGTTCGAGGAACCGGGAGATCCGCGACCAGCCGGGCACCGGTGCCCAGGTGGCGGCCAGCGACCGACCAGCCAGCTCCTGCGTCACCACGCCGCGACGGACCTCCAGCTCACGGAGCCCGGCCAGCTCACCGAGGGTCTCGGCCAGGAAGACGAGCCGCTTGCCGGAGAGTCGCAGTCGGCGCAGCAACGGCTCGTCGAAGACGAAGACCGCGGGTCGGCCCTCCTCGGCCGCCAGCGCGGGGTCCGAGACACCGAGGGACTCGGCCGTCAGCCAGACCTGCTCGCCGGTCCCGGCACCGACCACCTCGGCGGGTCCGGCCGGCACGGGGGCCTTGCCCAGATCGGGCCCGGACACCTGAGGCCCGGCTTCGGCGTCCGGCCACTGCTCGATCGGGCAGGCTGAGGACAGCGCGCAGTCGCGGCACAGCGACGGCGCCCGCTTCTCCACCTGCCAGCGACTGAAGCCGTATGGCTTGCCGCTGCCGGTCCCCACCGTCCACTGCCACCCCAGCCGGTTGGCCGCCCGCGAACCGTCCAGCAGGTGCGCGAACATCTCCTGCTCGCCGGCCCGCCAGTCGGCCCCGGCGCGCACGGCCCACTGCGACGCCAGCCACATCCGGGTCTGGTTCACCAGCCACCCGTCGGAGTGCAGCTCGCCCACCACGGCCTTCATGCAGTTCATCTCGGCCGGCCAGGGCTCGTCCTCCCAGCCGGACGTGCGGGGCTGCTCCCGGGTCAACGCCTCCCCGGAGGCCCGTCCGACCCGGGCGTAGAGGTGCCGGGCGAACTCCTGCCACAGCAGCTCGTCGCGGTAGCGGCTGCGATCACGGGAGGGGGCGTCCGACACCGCCGACCAGACCTCCGGCAGGGTCACCAGACCGTGCCGGATGTAGGGCGACATCCGGCTGGCGCCGCGGCGGGAGACGGGCAGGACGACGCTGCGGTCCCGGGCGTAGCCGGTGATGTCCAGCGAGGCCAGGGCAGCGTCGGCCGCCTGCTGGCCGCCGCGCAGGGCCCCCGCGGCGATCTCACCGGGGCCTTCGAGGGTCAGGTCACCGAGATGCTCGGCCACCCACGTCACGACGTCGTCCACCGAGGCACCGTCGGCGGCAGAGGGTGGCGTCGGCAGAACGGGCATGTCTGCACTGTGCCCGTCGGCACCGACACTCACACCGCCGGGGTCGGCCCGCCCCCCGGCAAACGCTGCTCGACCCGGAGTCGAGCCGCTCGACTCCCCGTGCACTCCGTCAGGTGACTCGACTCCGAGTCGGGCGGGTCAACCGAGTCGAGCGGGTCAGAGCCCGTCGGCGAGCCGGTAGTAGGCCGCGTTCCACCGCAGGGTCTGCGCGAACTCCCGCGTCGTGGTGGCGTCGTCGATGACGAGCAGCTCGGACCCCAGCATCTGCGCGAGGTCCTCGAAGGCCTCGATGCCCACGGCCGTCGTCATCACCGTGTGGTGGGTGCTGCCCGCGGTCAGCCAGGCCTGGACGGCGGTGGCGAAGTCGGGCTGCGGACGCCAGACCGCCCGCGCCACGGGCAGCTTGGGCAGCGGCTGCGGCGGGCGCACGATCTCGACGACGTTGGCGGTCAGCCGGAAGCGGTCGCGCATGTCGGTCATGCCGACCACGACCGCCGGGCCCGGGTCGGCGTCGAAGACGAGGCGGACCGGGTCCTCCCGCGCGCCGATCCCCAGCGGGTGGATCTCCAGCTTCGGGCGGGAGGTGGTCAACGACGGGCAGACCTCGAGCATGTGTGCGCCGAGGATCAGCTCGGAGCCCGGGGTGAGGTCGTAGGAGTAGTCCTCCATGAGCGACGCGCCCCCCGGTGCGCCGGCGCCCATGACCTTGGCCAGGCGCACGAGCGCGGCGGTCTTCCAGTCGCCCTCGGCCCCGAACCCGTATCCCGAGGCCATCAGCCGCTGGACCGCGACCCCCGGCAGCTGCCGCAGGCCGCCGAGGTCCTCGAAGTTCGTCGTGAAGGCGGTGAACCCGCCCTCCTCGAGGAAGGAGCGCAGGCCCAGCTCCTGCTGCGCGGCATACCGGAGCGAGGTATGCCGCTCGCCCCCGTGCCGCAGCTCCGGCACGACGTCGTAGCTCTCCTCGTACTCCTTGACGAGGAGGTCCAGCTCGCTGCCCCCGACCCCGTCCACCCGCTCGACCAGCTCGTTGACGCTCCAGCTGTTGACCGAGATGCCGAACCGGACCTCGGCCTCGGTCTTGTCGCCCTCGGTGTCGGCGACGTTGCGCATCGTGTCGCCGAAGCGGGCCAGCCGCAGCGACCGGGAGGCGGTGTTGGCGGCGGCCGCCCGCGCCCACGTCCCCACGCGGGAGGTCACCCTCGGGTCGCTGACGTGGCCGACCACCGTGGTGCGCTCCATCCCGATCCGGGACTGGATGTAGGCGAACTCGCGATCGCCGTGTGCCGCCTGGTTGAGGTTCATGAAGTCCATGTCGATGGTGGCCCAGGGGAGCTCGACGTTGGCCTGGGTGTGCAGGTGCAGCAACGGTTTCTGCAGCGCGGTCAGGCCGCGGATCCACATCTTCGCCGGCGAGAAGGTGTGCATCCAGGCGATGAGGCCGATGCAGCGGTCGTCCTGGTTGGCCTCGAGGGCCGCCGCCCGGATCGCGGCGGAGTCCTTGAGCACCGGCTTCCAGACGATCTCGACCGGCACCTCGGACGCCGCCCCGAGGATCTTGGCCACGTCCTGCGACTGCCGGGCCACCTGCGCGAGGGTGTCCTCCCCGTAGAGGTCCTGGCTGCCCGTCAGGAACCAGACCTGTTGCGTCGCAGTGTCGTTCGTCATTCTCTCGATCTCCTCGATCAGTCGGGCGGTCGGGTGGCGGGCACGGGCTGCTGGCCGTAGACGTTCTGGTAGCGCGCGTAGAGCGAGTCGATGTGCTCCTGGTCGATGGGCATGGGGGCGCCGAGCTGGCGCGCGAGGTGGACCGTCCGGGCGACCTCCTCGACGAGGACGGCGGCCTTGACCGCCGCCCGCCCGTCGCGGCCGATCGTGAAGGGCCCGTGGTTGCGCATCAGCACCGCCGGGCTGCGCGAGTCCCGCAGGGTCTCGACGATGCCCCGGCCGATCGAGTCGTCGCCGATGACGGCGAACGGGCCGACCGGCACGGGCCCGCCGAACTCGTCGGCCATCATCGTGAGGACGCAGGGGATCTCCTCGCCGCGCGCCGCCCACGCCGTGGCGTAGGTCGAGTGCGTGTGCACGACGCCGCCGACGTGCGGCAGGTGCGCGTAGACGTAGGCGTGCGCGGCGGTGTCGGACGAGGGGGCGTGCTCCCCCTCCACCAGCCGCCCCTGCAGGTCGCAGACCACCATCGACTCCGGTGTCAGCTCGTCGTAGGAGACGCCCGACGGCTTGATGACGAAGAGGTCGGCGCCCGGGACCCGCTGCGAGACGTTGCCCGCGGTCCACGCCACGAGCTCCCACCGGGGCAGCTCGGCGTGCAGGGCGCAGACGATCTCGCGCACCTGCTGCACGTCACGCCGCACGTCCGCGTCGTAGGACACCAGGTCGGCGGTCACCGGGACACCTTGGTATACGCCTCGTAGGGCTCCGACCCGGAGGGTTCCGCAGGCTCCGACGGTGCGTCGGGCTGGGGTGACCCGGCCGGCGAGGACCCCGCGCGGGCCAGCGCTTCCCGGCGGATGGCCCGCAGGCCGTAGAGGATGTCGCGTCCCGGACCGGGCCGACCGAAGTGCTCGTGCAGGGCGGTGTAGTGCGCGAACAGCGTGTCGTAGGAACGCGACTGCTCCTCGCGAGGCCGGTATGCCGCGACGGTCCGCCCGCCCATGGCCGCACCCGCCGTCGGCACGTCGGGGTAGGCGCCGGCCGCTACGGCCGCGTGGATCGCCGACCCGAGCGCGGGCCCCTGCGTCGAGGTGATCGTCGACAGCGGCAGGCGGGTGACGTCGGCATACAGCTGCATGAGGAACCGGTTCTTCAGCAGCCCTCCGGCGACGACGAGCTCGGTGACGGGCACGCCGGAATGCTCGAAGGCCTCGACGATGGTGCGGGTGCCGAACGCCGTCGCCTCGAGCAGCGCGCGGTAGGTGTCCTCCGGCCGGGTCGCGAGGGTCTGCCCGACCACCACGGCGGACAGCTCGTGGTCGACGAGCACCGAGCGGTTGCCGGAGTGCCAGTCGAGCGCGACGAGACCGTGGGCGCCGACGGGCTGGGCCTCGGCGAGGTCGCTGAGGAGCTCGTGCACCGAGCGACCGTCGGCGTCGGCTCGGGCGAGGTAGTCGGCGGGGACGGAGGTGTCGACGAACCAGCCGAAGATGTCGCCCACGCCGCTCTGTCCCGCCTCGTAGCCCCAGAGGCCGCGGACGATCCCGCCGTCGACGACACCACACATCCCCGGGACCTCGGCCAGCTGGTCGCTGTTCATCACGTGGCACGTGGACGTGCCCATGATCGCGGTCATCTGACCCGGTGCGCAGGCGTCCGCCGCCGCCGCCGTGACGTGCGCATCCACGTTGCCGACGGCGACGACGATGCCCTCGGGCAGTCCGGTCCAGGCTGCGGCCTGGGCGGTGAGCCGCCCTGCGGGAGAGCCGAGCTGGCCGATCTCCTGCTCGAGCTTGGTGCTGACGACGTCCGCGAAGCCGGGGTCGAGAGCGGCGAGGAAGTCCGCGCTCGGATAGCGGCCGTCCTGGTAGATGCCCTTGTAGCCGGCGGTGCACGCGTTGCGCACGTAGCGACCGCAGAGCTGCCACACGATCCAGTCCGCCGCCTCGACGAACCGGTCCGTCGCGGCATACACCGCAGGGTCCTCCTCGAGGACCTGGAGCATCTTGGCAAACTCCCACTCCGAGGAGATCCGGCCGCCGTAACGTCCGATCCAGGGCTCGTCGCGCACGTGCGCGAGGTCGGTGATGCGGTCCGCCTGCCGCTGTGCCGCGTGGTGCCGCCAGAGCTTGACGTAGGCGTGCGGGCGCTCGGCCCACCGGTCGAGCTCGCTGAGCGGGGTGCCGTGCGCGTCGACGGGCAGGATCGTGCACGCCGTGAAGTCCGTGCCGATCCCGATGACCTGCGCGACGTCGATGCCCGCGTCGGCGATCGCCCGCGGGACCGCGACCTGCAGGACCTCGACGTAGTCGGCCGGCACCTGCAGGGCCCAGTCGACGGGCAGGGCTGTCCCCGTTGCCGGCCCGGTGGTCAGCTCCCGGTCCATCACAGTATGCGGGTAGTCGTGGACGGCGGTCGCGAGCTCCGCGCCGTCGCGCACCCGGACCACGACGGCCCGACCCGAGAGCGTGCCGTAGTCGACCCCCACGACATACTGCTCGTCCGTGGTGCTCGTGCTCATCCCTTGACCCCGACGCCCGCGACGCCCTCGATGATCCGGCGCTGGAAGAAGAAGTAGATGATGATCAGCGGCAGGGCGCCGAGGATGGCCGAGGCCTGGATGTCGGCGAGGCGCTGGCCGTAGGAGCCCTGGACCGTGGCGAGCCCGACGGGGATCGTCATGAGCTTGGGGTTGGAGAGGGTGAACAACGGCAGGATGAGGTTGTTCCAGACGGTGACGAAGGTGAGGATGCTGACCGCCGACAGGACCGGCCTGGACAGGGGCAGGATGATCGACCAGTAGATCCGCCAGAACCCCGCACCGTCGATGCGTGCTGACTCCTCGTACTCCTTGGGCAGCCCGTCGAAGAACTGCTTGAAGATGAAGACGGCGATGACCGCCGGCACCTGCGGCAGGATCACCGACCAGTAGGTGTTGAGCAGGTGCATCGCGCTGAGCTCACGGAAGATCGGCACGACGAGCACCTGGGTCGGCACCATGATGCCGATGATCATGAGGATGAAGACGACCTTCCGACCGCGGAAGACCATGCGGGACAACGCGAATCCGGCCATCGAGGCGAACAGCACCGTCAGGGCGACGGTGGCGACCGAGGTGATCGCGCTGGACATGTACCAGTTCCAGATGTCGCCGCTCTGCAGCAGCACGGAGTAGGAGTGCAGGGTGGGGCTGGTGTCGGTGAGCACGGCACTCGCCCCGAGCGACGCGGTCGCGTTCGAGACCAGGGACGTGCGGATGGCCCAGAGGGTCGGGACCAGCCACAGCAGGGCGAAGAAGATCAGCAGCACCCGGCTGATGATCGTGAAGCTGCGTGAGTCCTGCTGGACCCGACCGCCTCCGGAGCCGGACCGCGCGGGTGGGGGTGCCGCGGCAGAGATGCCGGGGGTCTTCTGGATGGTCGTGCTGGCCATGGTCAGGCCCTCGCGTTCTGGAATCGGGTGAGTCCCTGTCGGGCGGCGGCGATGAGCATGATGACGACGAAGAGCACGACCGAGGCCGCGGAGGCGACGCCGATCCGGTTATCGGTGAAACCGACTCCGGCGATGAAGGTCAGCGCCACCTGGGTCGCCTGCCCCGGTCCGCCGGAGGTCATCAGGAAGACCTGGTCGAAGATCTTCAGGCTGGCGATGATCTGCAGCAGGACGACGAGGGTGGTCGTGCGCCCGAGGAGCGGGATCGTGAGGTAGCGGATCTGCTGCCACGGTGACGCGCCGTCGATCGCGGCGGCCTCGTAGACCTCGCGCGGCACGTCCTGCAGACCCGCCAGGTAGAGCACGAAGTTGATGCCGATGGTCCACCACACCGTGGCGGCCGCGATGCCCCACATGGCCCAGTTCGGGTCGGCGAGAACGGCGCTGGGGGTCATCCCGAGCCAGCCCTGGACGAGGTTGAGCAGCCCCGTGTCCGGCATGAAGATGAAGACCCAGATCAGGGCGATCGACGCGGAGGGGAGCACGAAGGGCAGGAAGAAGGCCAGCCGGAAGAACCACTGGCCGCGGCGGATCCGGTTGGCGAGGACGGCGAAGACGAAGGCCAGGATCACCAGGGGCGGGGTCGTCAGCACGGTGAAGAGCACCGTGTGTCCCATGGCCGACTGGAAATCGGGGCGGCCGAGCACCTCGACGTAGTTGCTCAGTCCGGCGAAGGTGCCGAGCCCCGACTTCACCAGGCTGGTGTTGTAGAGGCTCGCGACGATCATGTAGATCGTCGGACCGACGAGGAAGAGGAGATACATGATCGAGAACGGCGCGAGGAAGAGCCAGGCGGGTCGTTCGCGCTCGACGGCCGTGGGTGCCTCGGCCCTCGGAGGGCTGGTGGCCGGTGGCCGGGTGCGGGGGAGGGACGGGGTCTCAGTGGTCATGGTGATGATCTCCTCGCGGTCCGCGGGTCAGAGCGGGTTGGCGGCGGACAGATACGGACCGAGCTGCTTGCGGATGCTCGACAGGGCGTCGGTCGGAGACGACAGGCCCTGCTGGACGAGGCCGATCTGGGAGCCGACGATGTTCTCGAAGGACGAGCCCGACCCCGAGTACCACGCGAGGGAGTCGAAGACGGTGTAGTCGGCGACCGAGGCATAGCTCGCCTGCGGCTCGAGCGCCTTGTAGTCCGCGCTGCTGAGCGTCGGCAGGTAGGACGGGATGTGTCCGCCCTTGGCCCAGGTCACGCTCTGCTCCATCATGAACTTGATGAAGCCCATGTCCCGGGTGAGCTGCTCCGGGGTGCGGTCGAGCTTGGGGAGCACGAAGGTGTGCGAGTCGGCCTGGACGGCCTTCTTGTCGAACAGCTGCGGGATCGGCGCCATCCCGAACTTCAGGCCCGGGACCGCCTGCGCGGTCGTCAGCTCCCACTCGCCCTGGAGGTAGAAGGCGGCCTTGCCGGTGAACATCATCGTCTCGGACCCGCCGTAGTCCGCCGTCTTGGGGATCCAGCCCTTGGCGCTCATCCGCTGGATGTAGGCCAACGTCTTGACCGCCAGGTCCTCGTTGAGGGTGAGCGTCTTGCCGTTGTCCCCGAGGAACGGGGTGTTGCCGTCCATCTGGGAGTAGAAGGTCTGGAACATGCGCCACGGGGTGGCGTACTCGTTGACGTTGGCCACGCCGAGGGCATACGCGCCGGTGGCCTTCTGCGCGGCCGTCAGTGCGGCCTCCCACTCGGCCACACCCTGGATCGGCTTGAGCGCCCCCTCCGGGGTGAGCAGGCCGGCCTTCCGGCAGACCTCGACGTTGTAGAAGAGGACGAAGGGGTGGGTGTCGAGGGGGATCGCGTAGTTCTTGCCGTCGCGCTGCTGGCTCTTCCAGACGTTCTGGTTGAAGTCGGCGGCCGCCAGGCCGACCGAGCTGAGCATGGCGTCCGTGATCGGCGTCAGCAGGTCTGCGGCAGCGAGGTTCTGCATCCGGGTGAGGTGGGCGACGGCGACGTTGGGCGCCTTCTGGCCGACCGTGGCAAGGGTGAGCTTCGTGTAGTAGGGGTCGCCCCACGCGAAGGTCGATGCGGTCAGCGAGCCGGCGCCGTGCTGCGTGCGGTAGGCGTCGAGCATGGTCGTCAGCCGGACCCCGTCACCGCCGCCGAAGAGGTTCCAGAAGGTCACCACCCCCGGGTCGAGCGCGCTGCCGGCGAGGCCGGCCGCGAGTGGGCTCCCGCACCCACCGAGCGCTGCCGTCGTCCCGAGGCCCACGGCGCCCAGCGCCGCCGACTGCAGCAGGGTTCTTCGGGAGATTCCCCTCGTACGGAAAGAGTCTGCGTCCATGGGAGCCCTGTCCTTCCACCCGTCTTCGTCGACGAGTAAGTTAGCGATAACAGTGGTGCTGTCCGGTGAGGATGTCAAGACCCTCCCGTCGATTCATTGGTCGATTCATCGAGCGAATCGGGTGACGGGTTCCCGTGGTTGTCCACCGGCCGTCCGCGCCCTACAGTTAGCGCAATCAGCGTCGATGGAGAATCGTTGTGCGCTGCCCCGACCCTCTTGCTCCACCCTGATGAGAGAAGGCAATGCGCATGACCACGGCATCGGTGCACCTGGATCCGGCTTTCGTCGTCGCCCCGGTGCGACGGCGGATCTTCGGCTCGTTCGTCGAGCACATGGGGCGGTGCGTCTACACCGGGATCTACGAGCCGGGGCACGCGAGCGCCGACACCGACGGCTTCCGCGGCGACGTGCTCGAGCTCGTGCGGGAGCTCGGCGTCTCCGTGGTGCGCTATCCCGGTGGCAACTTCGTCTCGGGTTACCGCTGGGAGGACGGCGTCGGACCGGCGGCCGACCGACCGGTGCGCCGCGACCTCGCGTGGCACACCCTCGAGACCAACGCCGTCGGCATCGACGAGTTCGCCCGGTGGGCCCGCAGCGCCGACGTCGAGCTGATGTACTCCTTCAACCTCGGCACGCGTGGCGTGCAGGAGGCCCTCGACGCCCACGAGTACATGAACCACGACAAGGACACCGCCCTCTCCGACCAGCGGCGCAAGAACGGGGCCGACGCCCCATACGGGGTCAAGCTCTTCTGTCTCGGCAACGAGATGGACGGGCCGTGGCAGACGGGTCACAAGACGGCGCACGAGTACGGCCGTCTCGCGGCCGAGACCGCCCGTGCCCTGCGGAGCGCGGAGCCGGACATCCAGCTGGTCGCCTGCGGGAGCTCGCACTCCTCGATGCCGACCTTCGGCGCGTGGGAGGCCGAGGTCCTCGAGCTCACCTACGACCAGGTCGACTACATCTCGGCGCACGCCTACTACGAGGAGCTCGACGGCGACCTCGGCAGCTTCCTCGCCTCCGGGGTCAACATGGACCACTTCATCGACAGCGTGGTGGCCACGGCGGACAGCGTGGGGGCGAAGCTGAAGAACCCCAAGCGGATCGAGATCTCGTTCGACGAGTGGAACGTCTGGTATCAGACGCGATTCGCGAACGAGGGCGCCGGCGACGACTGGACGGTCGCCAAGCCGCTCATCGAGGACGTCTACAACGTCGCCGACGCCGTCGTCGTGGGCGGCCTGCTGATCTCGCTGCTGCGCCACAGCGACCGGGTCGGCGTCGCGTGCCTCGCCCAGCTGGTCAACGTCATCGCCCCCATCATGACCGCGCCCGACGGGCCGGCCTGGCGCCAGACGATCTTCCACCCCTTCGCCCTCACCTCCCGTCTCGCCTCCGGGGTCGTGTTGCGGGTCGAGCCCCAGAGCGAGACCTACACCACCGCTCGCTACGGGGAGGTCCCGCTGCTCGACGCCACCGCCACCTACGACGAGGGCACGGGTGAGGTCATCGTCTTCGCCCTCAACCGCAGCACCGACGCGCCGTTGACCCTCGCCTCGAGCCTGACGGGTTTCGGTGAGCTGGAGGTCGCCGAGAGCTGGCTCATCGGTGGCGGCGACCCGTCGGTGACCAACGACCGGGAGCACCCCGACCGCGTCGTCCCGACGGCGCTCGCCTCGGTGGAGGTGGCCGACGGCGTCCTGCGCGCCGAGCTCCCGCCCGTGTCGTGGTGCGCCATCCGGCTGCGGGCCACGACGAGCTGAGCCGGTCGCCGGCCGGACCCGCTGAGCCGGCCTCGGCCGGGTTCGGCCGGGTTCGGCCGACGCCTCTCGTAACCTGTGCAGATGCCGATCGGGGGCGTGACCCATGACTGCTGAGATGCGTCCCACGACGATGTCCGACGTCGCGCGGCTCGCGCAGGTGTCGGCCATGACGGTGTCGCGGGTCGTCACCGGTCGAGGTCAGGTGAACGGCGCCACCCGTGAGCGGGTGGAGACGGCGATGCGTCAGCTGCGCTACTCCCCCAACGTCGCCGCGCGCACGCTGGCCAGCGGGAGGTCCGGCACGATCGGTGTCCTCACCTTCGACACGAGCCAGTACGGGCCCGGCGCGGCGCTGCTCGGCATCGAGCGGGCCGCCCGCCAGCGCGGCTACGGCGTCAGCATCGCCACGGTGCCGACCCTCGACCGGGTGTCGATGACCGAGGCCCTCGACTCGTTCGTGCAGCGTTCGACCGACGGCGTGATCGCGATCGTCCCGCACCTCTCGGCGGCGCAGGCCCTGTCCGAGACGCGGCCGAGGCTGCCGGTCGTCGCCGTGCAGGGGACCGGTTCCCCCCGCATCCCGGCGGCCGCCGTCGACCAGCGGACCGGGGGGTTCCTCGCCACGACCCACCTGCTCGACCTGGGCCACGAGACGGTCTGGCACATCGGGGGGCCCGAGGACTGGTTCGAGACGCGCGAGCGCGAGCGCGGCTGGCGGGAGGCCCTCGCCAGCCGGTCCGCCCCGGTGCCGCCGGTGGTCTCGGGCGACTGGTCCCCCGGGTCGGGGTATGCCGCGGGTCGCGTCCTGCTCGCGGCCACCAGACCGCCCACGGCCGTGTTCGTGGCCAACGACCAGATGGCCCTCGGTCTCCTCCACCTGCTCTACGAGCACGGTCTCTCGGCGCCGAAGGACCTTAGCGTCGTCGGCTTCGACGACATCCCGGAGGCGGCCTACCTCTCACCCGCCCTGACCACCGTGCGCCAGGACTTCAACGAGATGGGGCGCCTCGGGATGGCGCTGCTGCTGGACATCCTGACCGCCGACCGCCACCCCACGGCGCCGGTCGCCCTGATCGAGCCCGACCTCGTCGTGCGCGCGAGCACCGGACGCCCGCCGAGCCTCGCCAAGGCACGCCGAGGGGGTTGACGCCGCGTCAAGGGGGTTGACGCTGGTTATAGCGTGCGTCAACCCCGTTGACGCAGCGTCAACCCTCCCGGGGTTGGAGTCCGGCGGCCCTGGCCATCGCGACGCTCCGGCGCTGGGACAGCTGCTCCCCGATCGTGGCCTGCCAGACCGCGGGCACGACGGCGAGCCAGGCGAAGGACACCGGCAGCAGGTGGGGGGCGAGGAAACCCAGCACCACGGCATACAGGGTGGCGGTGCCGGCGAAGAGGAGGACCCACTCCCACCCGGCCGTCCGGGCGGACAGCCCGGCGACCAGTGCGACCCCGCGGGGGGCCGCCATCCCGCCGGCGACGAGCCACCCCACGGCCGGCTCGACGTGCCCCGCCCCGCTCTCGGTGAGGAGGATGCTCAACCCCGTCGCGAGGAGGACGAGCCCGAGCGTCGAGACGAGGTGGAGCGGCAGGCCGAAACGCGGTGGGAGGTCGGCGAGGCTCGTGTGCGGCGCCCCGGTGAAGCCGTGGGCGAAGGTCGTGCGCCACAGCCCGACGAGCAGGATGAAGCTCGCCACGGCGACCCATTCGAAGTCGGTGGTCCACTCGGCCGTCGCAGCGGCCTGGACGAGCTGCACGACCGCCTCCCCCAGCACGATGATGACGAAGAGACCGAGCCGTTCGTCGAGGTGGTGCCGGTCGATGTCGACGACGACCAGGTCGGGGACCCGATGCCCCCGGTGGTCGTCGTGCCGCTTCTGGTTGAGCCGGGCGAGGTTGCGCCCCGACACCTCGTCGGCGCGCAGGACGGACAGGACGAGGTCGATCGCGGCCCCGACCGCCCACGCCCAGTACTTGCCCGGGGTGTCGAACCAGAAGCTCACCACCCACGGCAGGATCGCCCCGGTCTGCTGGAGGCCGGGGAAGTTGTCGAGGAACCGGCCGGTCTCGAGCGAGCTGCGGGCCAGCAGGAGCCGCAGGACGATGTATGCCGCGGCGAACAGGTTGGCCCGCGCGGAGTCGTGCAGCGGGGCGCTGGCGGTCATCAGCGCGATGAGGAACATCGCGAAGGTCATCGTGCGGACACGGGTCTTCTCGCGAGCGACGTTGGCGTAGAACACCGCCAGGGTCCAGCTCGTCCAGATCGCGACGTAGACGAGCACCGTCACCCCGAGCCCGTGGGCCGTGAGGTCCTCGCGGAGGCTGTCGGCGAGGACGCTGACCGCGGCGACGACCACGAGGTCGAAGAACAGCTCGAGCCAGCTGATGGACTCCGCGCGACCGGAGTCGCCCTTCCCGTCCGTCATGCCGCCCGACCCTAGCCGCCGGCCCGGCATACCCGGCTCGGTTTCAGCGCGTATGCCGCGGCTCAGCCCAGCGGGTCGGCGACCCGCGGGCCGGCGCTCGTGTCCTCGGCGCCGGGGGTGAAGGTCCGGGTGACGTCGGCGAAGGCGATCCCGTGGTCGGCAAGGAGGCGGCTGACCTTCTCGAGGGCCTCGCCGGCGGCGGAGACACCCTGCGGCTCGCCGAGGTCGACCTCGAAGGAGACCACCCCGAAGACCGTGCCCGCGACGCCCGAGGCGGTGATGGCGGGCACCGCGCAGAAGCGTACGTCGCGCATTCCGGAGTAGATCCAGGCCTGGGTCTCGTCCCCGGTGACGGCGACCGGGTCGACGACCGCCGCCGCCTCCATCCCCTCCGTCAGCAGCGGGGCGAGCGTCTGCGGGGACGCGTCGATGACGAGGGTGCGGCCGAGGGTGCGCAGCTGCCGCCCGGCGTGGCTCGCGACCACCGAGGCGCTGACGTCGCGGACGACCTCGGAGGTCCCCCGGGCGACGGTGGTGGCCGAGCCTGCGGCCCCACGTGCGCTCTCGGCCGCTGCTCGCGCCGCGTCCTTGGCGCGCCGGGCCTGTTCCGTCGCCCCCTCGCGGGTGAAGAGCGCCCGCGGGTTGCCGAACGCCTTGCGGGTCGACGGGAGGGCGATGAGCGCGACGACGACCAGCACGATGACGAGGTAGAGCACGATCACGGGGCCCTCGAAGGGTGTCGGGTGGAGATATCGGACGGTTCGCGTCGAGGTTATACCGGGTGATTCATCTGTCAATTAGTTACTAGGTGCGCAAGTGCCGTGGCGATGGTTGACTACAGGCTCCTGACGCGTTGGTCTCACCCCGGAGGCGCCTCACATGACTCATCCAGCGAACCCACCCCTCGACCCCCAGACCAACGCGCGAGCGCGTGGTCGGGCCCTGCGCCGTAGCGCACTGGCCGCCACCTGCTCGCTCTCGGTGCTCGGCGCGCTCGCGCTGGGATCCACCCACGCGGAGGCGGCACCGGCCGACTCCGGCCCCACCTCACGGGCGCAGGCGTTCGCCGCCGCCGCCCAGGAGTTCGGTGTCCCGCAGACCGTCCTCGAAGCGGTCTCCTACTCCGAGAGCCTCTGGGAGGGACACGGCGGCACCCACAACACCGACGGTGGCTACGGCCCGATGAACCTCATCGACGGCTCGCTCTTCGCCGCCGACCAGGCGGAGGGGAAGAACGGCACCCTCGGGTCCAACGCCGGAGTCATCCCGAAGAACATCGACAGCCTCGGCCGGGCCGCGACCCTGCTCGGCGTCGACCGCGACGTGCTGCGCAAGGACTCCACCGCCAACATCCGTGGTGGCGCCGCCCTGCTCGCGGCGAAGCAGAGGTCCCTCGGCCTCCCCGTGGGCGCGGCCAGCGACCCCGGCCAGTGGTATGCGACGGTCGCCGACGCGAGCCGCTCCTCCGACGCCGCGGACGCTCAGGCCTTCGCCGACGATGCGTATGCCGCCCTCGCCACCGGCGCGGCCCGGACCACCACCGACGGCAAGTCGGTGGCGATGCGGGCGACGGCGACGACCCCGCAGAAGAGCCAGTTCGCCAAGCTGGGTCTGGCCGCACCCAAGGCCAACCCCAACATCGACTGTCCGGTGGGCCTCGGCTGCGAGTGGATCCCCGCCCCCTACGTCGACCTCGGGGGCGGCAACTACGGCAACCACGACGTCGCCCAGCGCGACGTCGGCAGCCCCAAGATCAACTACATCGTCATCCACGACACCGAGGGGTCCTACCAGTCGACCCTGCAACTGGTCCAGGACCCGACCTACGTCAGCTGGAACTACACGATCCGCTCCTCCGACGGTCACATCGCCCAGCACATGAACCCCAAGGACGTGGCCTACCACGCGGGCAACTGGTACGTGAACACCCACTCGATCGGGATCGAGCACGAGGGCATCGCCGCGCAGGGCGCGACCTGGTACACCGAGGCGCTCTACCGCAAGTCCGCCAAGCTGGTCAGCTACCTCACGACGGAGTGGAACATCCCCGTCGACCGGGCCCACATCATCGGCCACGACCAGGTGCCCGGCATCGCCCCGGCATACATCCCGGGAATGCACTGGGACCCGGGGCCCTACTGGGACTGGGAGCACTACTTCGCCCTGCTCGGCCACCCGCTCGACGCCCTGAGCGGCACGCCCAGCAGCCAGATCGTCCGCATCCTGCCCGGCTTCAAGGGCAACCGGCAGGCGGTCACCGGGTGCGACACGGCTGGCGTCGCCTGCGCGGCCCAGGGGACGAACTTCGTCTACCTGCACACCTCCCCGAGCGACGCGGCCCCCCTGGTCTCGGACATCGGGCTCTATCCCGACGGCCGGGCGTCCACGACTGCGGTCGCCGACATCGGTGCCCGCGCCGCGACCGGTACGGAGTTCGCGGTGGCCGGCAAGCAGGGCGACTGGACCGCCATCTGGTACCTCGGCAACATCGCGTGGTTCAAGAACTCCGCGACGAAGCCGACGGCGATCCCTGTCAACGGGTCTTACCTCGTGCCCAAGAAGGGCGTGACCTCGGTCCCGACCTACGGCGTGGCCTACCCGAAGGCGTCGGAGTACCCGGCCGGGATGACCCCGCAGACGGTCACGCCGCTGCCCTACACGATCAAGGCCGGGCAGCGCGTCGTGCTGGCGGACTCGAAGGTGCCGACCGACTACTACTACGCGATGACGTTCGACACCCCCCCGCCGCTCGACCACGTCGACGTGATGGGACAGGAGCGGTACTACGAGGTCTACCTCGGTCACCGGATCGGCTACGTGCCGGCCGACCAGGTCGACATCGTCAGGGCGAAGTAGGCCCCGCACCTAGGGCCGAGGGGCCCGTCCCGACCGGGTGGTCGGGACGGGCCCCGTGCCGTATGCCGCGGGCCAGGGGGCCGTTCGCCGCCATACCTGACGCAGCAGGCACGCCAGCAGCAGTGGCGTCACCACGATGTGCGTCGTTGCCGCAATGGGCGCGGCCAGCCAGGGAAGCACCCAGGCCAGGGCAAGCAGGTTCCGGTCGCCCCGCAGCCACCCGTTCTCCAGACCGAGCAGCGCGAGCCAGGCGATCGGGAAGGCCAGGAGGGCGAGGTCGTAGTCGGCGGCATACGGGGTGACGAGGAAGGTGCCCAGCACCACCGCGCTGCCCCGCAACCGCAGGTCGGACGTGCGCCCCCACACCCGCCAGACCACCAGGACGACACCCAGAGCGACCAGGCCGTGCAGAGCCAGGGCGGCGCCCTGCGGCAGTCCCACGAGACGGAAGGCGGCATACGGCGTGACGAACTTGTCCACCGGTAGCGCACCGGCGTTGACGGCGGCGCCCACCAGACCCATCCCGTCGAGCCAGAGCCGGATCGAGCCGAACCCGAAGACGAGAGCCCCCACGGCCATGGCGCCGAGTGCCGTGACGGCCGCCACGGCGAAGGTTCCCCAACGCCGTCCCGCGACCAGGATCACGGGGAACAGCACCGCGAGGTGGGGCTTGATGACCAGCAGGCCGATCAGGACTCCGGCCCACCACTGACGGCGATCGAGCAGGAGAAGGGCGCCCCCGACCAGACCGGCCACGACGAACTGGGTCTGGCCCTGCGCGATCCCCAGCCAGACCCCGGGGAACGCCACGGCGAGCGGCCAGGCATACCTCTGCCCGCGGATGATGGGGCCGAGGGCAGCGTAGAAGACACCCAGCCCGACCGCGGTCCACACCAGGAACGCTGCGGTGTGGGAGAGGTAACCGAGAGGGGCGACGACCACGAGGGTCGCCGGGGGATAGACCCACGCGGTGGGGCCCGCCAGTCCGGGGAATGCGGCGAACTCGTCCGAGGCGAGGCGGTGCACGTCCCAGGCCCAGCTGCCATGTCCCTCGACCGCCAGGCGGGCGGCCGACCAGAAGGCGATGAAGTCGCTGCCGACCGACTGCCCCCGCCCGTCCACTCCGTCGTGGAAGGTCCTCGCGTAGACCGGGATCGCCACCGCGAGGACACCCAGCAGGAGGCGGGGATAGACGCGGAGCCGACGTTCGATGAGCCAGTGCCTCGTCGCTTCGGCCCGCTTTGTCACGTTGTGAGCGTATACGCGTCGCTCGACTCGGGCCTCACGGGCGCACCCCCTCCCGCTGAGGTCGTGGTCTGGCGCTCAGGTCGTGGGGTGCACACCA
>NZ_JANXRJ010000304.1 GCF_025353065.1 Lapillicoccus sp. | reverse complement strand
GAGCGCGCGGGAGAACTCGGAGACCTCCTGCTGACGGGACTCGACGCGCTTGCCGGACGACATCAGCTGCAGGTAGTCGATGACGACGAGCTTGAGGTTGTGGCGCTGCTTGAGCCGGCGGCACTTGGCCCGGATCTCCATGAGCGACATGTTGGGCGAGTCGTCGATGAAGAGCGGCGCGTCGGAGACGCGGCCCATCGTCTGGGCGAGGCGCTGCCAGTCCTCCTCGCGCATCGTGCCCTTGCGCATGTGCTGCAGCTGGATGCTCGCCTCGGCCGAGAGCAGTCGCATCGTGATCTCGGTCTTGCTCATCTCGAGGGAGAAGACCACCGCCGCCTGGTTGTGCTTGATCGCGGCGGAACGGGCGATATCCAGCCCAATAGTCGATTTGCCCATTGCCGGCCTGGCCGCGATGACGATCATCTGGCCCGGGTGCAGGCCGTTGGTGAGGGAGTCGAGGTCGGTGAAGCCGGTGGGGACGCCGGTCATCTCGCCGGACCGGCCGGAGGCGACCTCGATCTCGTCGACGGTCGACTCGAGCACGTCGCCGAGGATCACGTAGTCCTCGCCGCCGCGCTTGTCGGCCACGGCATACACCTCGGCCTGGGCGGCGTTGACGATGTCCTCGACGTCGCCGCCGCCCTGCGCGAAGCCGAGCTGGACGATCTTGGTGCCGGCCTCGACGAGCCGGCGGAGGACGGCGCGCTCGGCGACGATCTGGGCGTAGTATCCGGCGTTCGCGGCGGTGGGGACCGAGGCGATGAGCTGGTGGATGTAGGCCTGGCCACCGACCCGGGTGAGGTCGCCGCGCTTGGTCAGCTCGTCGGAGACGGTGACCGCGTCGGCGGGCTCGCCGCGGCCGTAGAGGTCGAGGATCGCGTCGTAGATCGACTCGTGGGCCGGCCGGTAGAAGTCGGGGCCCCTGACGGTCTCGACGCAGTCGGCGATGGCGTCCTTCGACAGCAGCATGCCGCCGAGGACGGACTGCTCGGCGGGGACGTCCTGGGGCGGCAGCCGTTCGTCGCCGGGCACGTCCCTCGATCCGGGAAACAGCTCCTGGATGGTCACGCGCCCTGCCTCCCCGAACCTAAGGACAACCCGGACGGCGGACCCTCGCACCCTGCACCAGCGCCGTTCGAACTGGTGTCCACACATGACAACATGACGCACCGACAGGCCTGGAAAACAGGGCCGTCCGGGTGCGGATGCCGGGGCTGGCGACCCGTCCCCCCGAACCGGGGTGCCAGCCCCCGTGGGGTGCGTGCGTCACGTTAGGACCGCAGCCGCTCCGAGACAAACGGCGGTTGTGGACAACCTGGGGGAAACCGTGTGCGCCACGCCACATCGGGGTGGGGAGAACCTGGGGATGACCGACAGCTTTTCCCCGTCGGTCGTTGCGGATCTGTGCGGGGCGACGTGCGGGAACGGACGTGTCCACCGGGTGTGGACAAGCATCGCGCAAAAGAAATCTTGTCCACAGCCGAGGGTCGGGCGTGTCGGCGTCGGTATGCCGCGGGCCCATCGGACCCGCTTCCTCCCACCCCGAAGCAGCGTGGTCCCAGACGCGGACAAACTGGCCAGCGCGGCATACCGTCGCAGGCATGTGCCGCAACATCCGCCCGCTGAACAACTTCGAGCCGCCGGCGACGTCCGACGAGGTGCACGCCGCCGCGGTGCAGTACGTCCGCAAGGTCTCCGGCACGCAGAAGCCGTCGGCGGCCAACCAGGCAGCGATCGACCAGGCCGTCGCGGAGATCGAGCACGCGACGGCGCACCTGCTCGAGCACCTGACGACGGCCGCCCCGCCGAAGGACCGCGAGGTCGAGGCCGCGAAGGCCCGCGCCCGCTCGGCGGACCGCTACGCCCGCACGGGCTGACGACTACGGACCCACCGTCAGGGGCGGGAGGACCTCGTCCGGCAGCCCCGTCGCCGTGACCGCGACGGGCGGGTGGTTGACGCTGCTGAGACCCGGGAGGTCGGCGCCGGTCAGGACGACGACGGGGCCGGCGCGGGTCACCGACCGGCCACCGCTCGTGATCCGCAGCGTCACCGGCGGGTCCCGGACGCCGGCCGGCGCACCCACGGCGACGAACGTCCCAGGGTCGCGGTCGCCCTCGGCTACGGGTCTCAGCCACACGCCCCCCGACCAGCCGCCCCCCGCCGGCACCACCGACACGGCCGGCACGATCCCGATCGGCTGGACGTCGGCGCCGGTGTTGCTGAGCTGGACGATCGAGACGGCCTCCGGCTGGGTGGGGTCCGCCTCGGGGTGCTGACGCACGACGAGGACCGGGCCGGCGGGCGCCGTCGCGCTGCCGACGAGTAAGAGCGAGCGCGAGATCCGTTGGGGGACCTGCCGGCCCACCGGTGTGAAACCGACCGCCTGGCTGAGCAGCGGGACCCCCGAGGGTGAGGCGAGGAGGGTGTCGTACTCCGTGCGGCCGAGCGCGCCGCCCGCGAGCGCGACGGGGAAGACGAGGTCGGTCGAGGCGGCATACGGGCTGCCACCGACCGCGGCGTAGAGGGTCGGGCCGGACTGCAGCAGGAGCAGGAGGTGCGGCAGGACGCCGGGGTATGCCGCGGAGTAGGCGTCGACGAGGTCCTGGACGGGGACGACCGCCTGCCCGTCGGGGATGCGCGCGACCTGCTGCGGGCGACCGGGGGCGCCGACGTGGACCGCGGCCGACCGGGCGTCCCGGGACAGCTGCCAGCGGCCGGCGCCGACCGGGAGGGCCGGGAGGGTGAAGCGGGGACCCGGGTCGGCGAGGTCGCCGGTGGTGCTCAGCAGGCCCTGCCGGGTGCCGGTGCGCTCGACGTAGGTGGCGAACCGCGTCGTGGTCACCATCGTCACGTAGGTCTCGCCGTCGACCGACCCGGCGTTGATCGCGCAGACGGCGTGGAGCGGCACGCCGGACCCGGCCACCCAGGTCGCGAGGGCCCGGTCGAGCAGGGCCCGGTCGGCGAGCCCGTCCCCGGTCGGCGCGAATCCGAGGCACTGGCCACCCGCGGCGATCGTCGGCGTCTGGGGTGACGGGTCACCGCCGACGGGAGAACGCAGCACGAGGAGGACGGCAGCGAGGGCGACGACCGCGACCAGCGCCAGGGTCTGTCGGTTCGTCATCGGTGCCTGCTCGCGTGCTCGCCCTCGGGCGGGTCGGTCGGGTGTCGGTCGGGTCCCGGTTGGTGTCGGTGGGGCGTCAGTGCGTGACCCTAGGCTCGTGCCGTGTCGGTCAACCGCGACCTCGTCGACAGCCTACGGGCCACCCTGTCCGCGGCCGCCGACCCTGCGCGCGCGACGGGGCAGCAGGCCTACATGAAGTCGTCGCTCCCCTACTGGGGGCTCACCGCTCCCGTCCTGCGGGCAACCGTGCGTCCGGTGCTCGACGACCCGGGTCACCGGCTCGACCGGCCGGCGTGGGAGGCGACGATCCGGGCGCTGTGGGACGAGGTCACCCACCGCGAGGAGTGGTATGCCGCGATCGCCCTCGCGCGGCACCGGCACTACCGCGGGTGGGTCGACGGCGACGCGATGGCGCTGTGGCGCCACCTGATCGAGACCGGGGCGTGGTGGGACGTCGTCGACGAGATCGCCACCCACCTCGTGCTGGAGGTGCTCGAGAAGGAGCCGCAGGTCGAGGGGCTGCGGATGCGGGAGTGGGCGGAGGACGAGCACCTGTGGGTGCGTCGCTCGGCGATCATCGGCCAGGTCGGGCGGGGGGAGCGCGTCGACCTCGACCTGCTCGCGGCCACGATCGGGCCGAACCTCGCCGACCGGGACTTCTTCATCCGCAAGGCGATCGGGTGGGCGCTGCGGGATGCGGCGCGGACGCATCCCGGCTGGGTGCGGGCGTTCGTCGGGAGGCACGAGGGCGGGCTGTCCGCGTTGTCGCGGCGGGAGGCCCTGAAGCACCTCGGTTGACTCAGCACCTCGGTTGACTCAGGGTCGGGCGTGCCGGGCTGGGTGTGCCGTGCTCATCCCGTGACCACTCCTGTGCAGGGCTCGCTCCAGGACTGCGTGCAGTTCTCATCACGTGACGACGTCTGTGCCGGAGCCTCCGAGCGCGTCGAGGATCGCGAGGAGCCGCCGACGGTCGCGGGGCGGAAGGCGCGCGATGAGGTGGGCGCGGACGGCCCGGTCGTGCACCGGGCGGGCGCTCGAGGCGGCGGCGGCTCCGGCCGGTGTCAGGCCCACCGCGACCCCGTCACCGGCAGGGGTCCGTGTCACCAGACCCCGGCCCTCCATCCGGGTCAGCTGGTGGGACAGCCGGCTGCGGTGCCAGTCGAGGACGGCGACGAGCTCGCTCTGGCGCATCGAGCCGCCACCGGTCTCGGCGACGCTCGTGAGGACCGCGACGTCCGGGTCGGACAGGCCGGTTTCCGCCCTGATGTCCTCCTGGACCACGCCGCCCACCCGCTCGGTCGCGACCTTCCAGGACTGCCACAACCGCATCTCGTCGTCGTCCAGGGGCACGGCCGGGACGGGTTCCGGAACGGCGGACGCCGTGGACTCATCCGATGCCGTGGACTTCTCCGACGCCTTCGACCCCTTCGACCCCTTGGAGCCCTTCGCCTTCTTCGGCGCCTTCTTCGACTTCACCCGGTCAACCTACCGCGCTCACGTTGACGCGACAACGCCTCCGCGCCCTGGTCTGCCGTTGGCGCGTCAACATCAGCTCAGGCCTTCGCCGGCAGCCAGGCCAGCAGCTGCTCGCCGAACTCCGGTCGGGAGAAGTAGCCCCCGTGGTCGACGCCGGCCGAGTCGGGGAAGACGTAGGGATCGGCGATCGGGAAGCCGGTCGCGCCGGCGACCGTGTAGGCCCCTTCGGTCGGGACCACGAGGTCGTTCTTCAGGGCCGCGAAGATCAGGTCCGTGCCGGCGTCACGCGCGATCCGGGCGAGCGACGACCCCTTCACCGGCTCGTAGTTCGACGCCATCGCCCGATAGACCGCCGTGCTGCCCGGCGTCTCGTTGAAGGCCGCGAGGTAGGGCCCCGCGGGGTTCATCGACATGATGCCCTCCAGCCCGCCGAAGGCCCCGATGGTCAGCTGCTTGAGGATCGCCAGCACCATCCCGACCACGTCGGTGACCCCGTTGTCCGGCACGAACTACACGAGGTCGGTGACCCGGTCGAGCAGCGCCGACAGGTGGTCCTTGTCGGCGAGCACCGTCCCGGCGTTGGGCGAGGCCACCATGACCAGCGTGCGCACCGTGAGCTTGTCGGCGAAACCGAGCTCCACCGCCCGTTCGGCGAGCGCCCGGCCGACCAGACCGCCGCGCGAGTGCGTCACGACGTCGAGGACGAGCGGTTCACCAGCCGCGATCTGGTCCGCGAGCCACCCGACGTTATCGTGCGGCGTCGCCGACACCGTGAAGTGGTCGACCGCGAACACCCTTCCGTCGTAACGCTCGTGGAGCGCGGCCATGACGTCCGGCGAGATGGCCCCGTAGGCCGAGTGGGCCTGCGAGAAGGTGCCGTGGACGAAGAGCAGCGCGGCACCACCGCGCAGCGTCGTCCAGTCGTCGGCCCCGAACGCCGCCGCGGTCGCCGACCGGTAGCCGTCCGGGGCGAACCACCGGACCTGGTTGCGGCGGTACTCCTGCTCCCACCTGCCCGCGAAGTAGTCGCCGACCTTGCCCAGGACGGGGTCGATGAGCGGGAAGACGAGCAGCTTGAACAGCTTGGTGCCCAGCGCTCCGAGGACTCCCCGCTGGCCGGTCCCGTCGGCGCCCTGCTCGGCGATGACGACCTGTCGCGGGAGCCGGTAGGTCCGCCGTTCCCCACCTCGGGTCGCAACCTGGTCGGTCGGGACCGAGTCGGGCAGGTGCCACGACAACGAGCCGTCCTCGGCGGCATACAGGAGGACCTGGCCGTTGCCGTCGCCCGGGGCCGGTGTCTCGAGGACGATCTCGTCGCCCCCACCGCCGCCGCGACTGCCGCCGTTGCCGTCGAGCTCGGACTGGCCGGAGATCTCGACGGTCAGCTGCTCCGACATCCCGGCGTCGGCCAGCGCCTGGCGGAACTGCTCGGTCGAGTCCTCCGCCCCGCGCATGCCGTCGGACCCGGCCTGGTGCACCTCGACACGGCCGCTGAGGCCGGGCGTGGTGATGACGACGTTGTCGACGTAGACGGGGATGCCTTCTGGGCGCAGGTCTTCGGCCATGACGGGCGGACTCCTCGGTGACTCGGGTGGGTGGGGATGGGGCGAGAACGGTTGGTATGACGGGGGACTCAGCCTCGGGAGAGGCGCAGAGCCGGGTGCCCGAGCACCTGGAAGGCGACGAGGGTGGCGCCGATGCCGGGGGCGGCGGACCTGACGGCAGCCTCGGTGTAGGTGGCCCGGATCCTGCGGACCGCTTCGCCCACGCCGACCGCTCCCGTCGCCGGCGTCCAGGTCGCGGCATAGAAGTCGCGGGCGATGGCGGCGGCGACGGCGTCGTCGACGTTCCAGAGGGGGGCGACGACCGCCGCCGCCCCGATCCGCAGCAGCGTCGACGCGAGGCCGCCGTAGTCGCCGAGGACCCGCTTGTCGGCTCCGACCTGGCAGGCGTTGAGGAAGACGAACGGCCCGGCCGCGAGGTTGCCGACCTCCACCTGCGCAGGGGTGAGGAACAACGGCTTGGGCGGCGGGGCCGTGCCCCCGGCCGGGGCGGGCGGGACGTCGCTGAGCAGGACCAACCCCTCCTGACCACCCTGCGCGTCGAACTGCCCGTGGAGGGCGACGTGGACGAGGTCGACGGCGGGGTCTCCCCGCAGCAACGCGATGACCGAGGTCAGCGACGGCCGGATCTGGTCGGAGGCCGGCGCGAAGAGGGCACCCACCTCGGCGGCCTCGGCGAGCGCGCTGTCGAGCTTGCCCCACCCGGTGACACCGGTGTAGTCGGCGGTGATGACGGCGCTGCGGGTCACCGGGACGCTCGTGCGGGGAGTGGGACGCGGCTTGTGCTCCGACAGCGGCCAGCGCCCGATCGCCGCGTGGGCACCGAGGAACGGCGACGTGCCGCCCCACGGCGTCTGCAGCGAGGGGGTGACGGCGGCGAGCTCCCACGGCACCGACAGCTCCTCGGTCAGCAGCAGGATGGTCGGCGCGGTCTGTCGCGCGGGGTCGCCGACGACGGCGTGGATGGCGGCCTGGATGCCGTCCGGGATCGCGCGGCCGATCCGTCGCGCGCGGCCGGCGAGCTCGAGGTAGTCACTCTGCGGGCCCTGGGAGAACTGGATGGTCCGGCGGATCTCGGCCGCGAAGCCGGTGGCGTCGGCGTCGAGCTGTGAGGCATTCGGGGCGTCGGGCACCGTGACGCCCGAGGCCGCGGGATAGGCCGTCCAGACGAACCTCGACCCGTCGGCGGCGTCGGCCCGGAAGACGGTGAGGACGAGGTCGGGCATGTCCTCGTCGACGATCGGTGTGAGGTCGAGCAGGTCGGGCTCGCGCGACGCGGGCACCGGGGCGCCGGCGACGTCCGCGGCCGAGTCCACGGCCACGACGGTCCGCCAGGCGACCGCGACGACCTTGCCGCCCCGCAGCACGTGCACCCCGATGCGGCGCTGCGGTGGGAGGTCCTCGCCGTAGAGCGCGGTGAAGGAGAGCGTGGCCACGGGGTAGGGGTCGGCATCGGTCGAGGAGATGTGGGCGCGCGAATCGAGCTGGGGCCGTAGCGAGCTCGGGTCGTAGACGAGGACGAGGTCGAGGTCGACGATCTCGCCGGCGGTGAAGGTCATCCGCCCCGTCGCGGTGAGCCCGAGGTCCTTGCGCGGCTGCAGCCCGACGACGACGTCGAAGGGGGCGTCGATGACGACGACTTCGGGCCGGGGCTGGTGCGAGTCGACGTCGAGGCGTGGGTAGGCCGTCCGACCCGGTGGAGGGGCGGTCTGCGGCGACGGGGAAGGCGCAGTGCCTGGCTCGTCGCGGTGCTCGATCGGTCCCCGCCAGGTGGTGCCGCCGCCGCTGTCACCGCCGTCCTCGTCCGCGTCGAACGTGGCCTCGTCAACAGCATCCGGCTCGGCAGCATCCGGCTCGGCAGTATCCGGCTCGGCAGTCACGGGCCCGGCGTCCGGCCCCGGCACCCGAAGCCGAGAGGCCTCGTCGAGGATCGCCAGCAGCCCTGCCGGGTCGACGCCGCGGTTCAGCGCCTCGGCCGATCCGCTCACCAGACGGTTGACGGCGGCGCCCGCCAGAATCGCAGCAGTCAGGTGCGGCAACGGGATTCCCGCCTGGATGATCCGGGACACGGGGATCCGGGACAGGTCGAGCCGTCCCACCAGGGCGAGGAGCGCCGACCCCGCCGCGTCACGTGCCGGCGACGGAAGCCCGGCCACCCGGGTCACGAGATCGACGAGGAGCTGGCCCGCCCGGTCGGCCGGAAGCGCAGCCAGCACCATCAGATCGGTGGTTCCGAGTGCGCCCGCGAGCTCGGAGTCGGGACGGCCGAGCAGGGTCGCGGCCAGGGCGATCGCTGCGTCCATGGCCGTGTCGGTCGTGTCGGCGGCGGGGACGGCGGCATACGGGCTGGTGGTCGGGCCCGCAGCGCGTGTGACCAACGCGGCCAGCAGCAGTCCGGCCGGGTCCTGCCGACGCGAGACCGCGCGATGCAGCTCGTCGCGCTCGACGGGTTCGAGGCCCAGCCGCACGAGCACGTCGAGAAGCGATCCGCCGGCTCCGGCCATCGTCGGACCGGTCAGCACCGTATCGGCCAGGTCGCTCCAGCCGTCGACGTCCGTCATGAGGTCCACCTCCATGGGGAGGCGGTCCGGCGCGGGCTGATACGAAGCACCGGACAGGAACACCGGACAGCCGCCGGTGCCCGGCAGTATCATCGGCCGAACTCGCGGCTCCATCCTGTTGTATCCACGGACGTTGCGAAAGGTGTCCAGCTCATGGCCTCGCGCACTTACCAGAACTTCGACCTCCTCGTGGAGGCCGAGGCGGACGGCATGTTCCAGGTGCGGGTGACCGGCTGCCCGCTCGGGGAGTCGCCGACGGCGCGGTTCCGGCTGCCCTGGGAGAGCACGCAGCTCGAGAACCTCCTGCTGCGCCTCGACCCCGGCCGATCCGGGACGCGGCGCGGAGCCGCCGACCCGCAGGTGCAGGCGACGATGGACCTCGGCGGCCCGCTCTTCGAGTCGGTCTTCCCCGAGGACCTCATGCTCGCGTGGTCGCGCAGCATCGACGCCGCGCAGGCCGCCGGTGACGGCCTGCGCCTGCGGCTCCGGCTCGACGATGCGCCCAGCCTCGCGGGCCTGCCGTGGGAACTGCTCTACGACCGGCGGAACAACGCCTTCATCGCCCAGTCGGAGAAGACCCCGGTCGTGCGCTTCCTCGACGTCCCCCAGTCGCCGCGACCCCTCGTCGTCGACGGGGCGCTGCGCATCCTGATGATCATCTCCTCGCCGACCGACCTGCCGGAGCTCGACGTCGAGGCCGAGTGGGCCAAGGTGCACGATGCCCTCGGGCCGAAGATCGACGCGGGCCTCGTGGTGCTCGACCGGTTGCCCGCCGCGACCCTCCCCGAGCTGGGGACCTGGTTGCGGCAGCACGATGTCCACGTCCTGCACTTCGTCGGGCACGGCGACTACGACGAACGCCAGCAGGACGGCGTGCTCTTCTTCACCGACAAGTACGGCCGCAGCACCCCGGTCACCGCGCGGACCCTCGGGCCCCACGTGCGCGACCACGACCCGCTGCGGCTCGTCCTGCTGAACGCCTGCCGGTCCGCGCGCGTCGACACGCTCGACCCGTTCAGCGGGATGGCGCAGGGCCTCGTCCAGCAGGACGCGACAGCCGTCGTCGCGATGCAGTTCCCCATCAGCGACGGGGCGGCGGTGACCTTCACCGGCGAGTTCTACGGGTCGCTGTCCGACGGTCTGCCCGTCGACCAGGCCGTGACCAGCGCCCGGAAGGCCCTGCTGTCGGGATACCAGGCCGAGTGGGCCACGCCGGTGCTCTTCCTGCGCTCGAAGGACGGCCAGGTGTTCGAGAACATCGTCGCGGCCCCGGTCGAGACGCAGGCGCCACCCGTGGTGCCCACCGCGCCGATCACAGCACCGACACGTGCGACGCAACCGATGCCGGTCCGCGGGCCGCCTCCCACCGTCCCCACCCAGGTCGTCACCCGTCGTCCGGACCTCGAAACGACCTGGCAGCAGTCGCCGGCGACGTATGCCGCGCCGGCCCCGGCACCGGCCTGGTCGCCGAACCCACAGCCGGCCTGGTCACCAGCGCGCGCGCAGCAGCCGACCCCGACTCCACCTCGGAAGCGGCACACGGCCGCGACATGGGTGGCGGGGCTCCTCGTCCTCTTCGTCGGGACCGCCGTCGGGCTGGGCATCTACGGCCGGTCGTCCCAGAACGACAACGGCGGAGGCGCAGGCGGAGTCCAGCTGCGCAGCGGCACCGACCTCGAGGCCGCCTTCACCACGACGCCGCCCACCATCGACGGCAGGGCGTCCGACTGGGCCGGCGTCCCGGCATACAGCTCCGACGTCGTCGTGGCACCGGCGGGCGCGACGGCCAGCGTCCACGCACGGTGGTCGCTGCGGTGGGACGACACGGCGCTCTATCTCCTCGTCCTCGTGACCGACCCGACCATCACGCAGACCCACGAGGCCCAGCCCAGCCAGCTCTTCAACGGCGACGCCGTGAGCTTCGAGTTCGGGCCGCCGGACATCACCTCGACCGCGGCGCTGCAACCCACCGACCTGCACGTGCTCATGGGTCCGACGCAGGACGGCCGGACCATCGGTGCGATCAACGTCGCGAGGGGTGCCGTCTTCGCCTCGGGCCCGACGCTCAAGGGGGCGGCAAGCGTGGTGGGCAAGGTCGACGGTGGCTACGTGATCGAGGCGGCCATCCCCTGGACGATGCTGCGGGTCTCCTCGGTCGCCGCCGACCAGGCCTTCGGGATCAACCTCAACGTCAGCGACGCGGTCTCCAGCGGGTCGGCACGGGGGTCGTTGCGCGACATGGTGAGCAACAACCCGAAGCGCACCTCGAACAACGCTGTCACCCGCGCCGACTGGGGCCGGCTGGTCCTCACGGGGTGACAGGGCAGTTCTAGCTCAGCCGTTCGTCGAGGTGGACCTCGACGGTGTCGCCGGCCTGCTTGCCGAGGTGGCGCCGGATGGTGGCGTTGACCGGGAGCTTGTGCGTCCCGTCACCGAGGGCCATGAAGGAGCTGCGGAACGGGTGGGCGTCGATGGTCCCGCTCACCTTGACGAGACCGCGGGTCGCGAAGAACTCGGCCGAGCCGGCCATGACGACATAGGTCCAGCCGCCTGTGGCGGGGCTCTTGGTGAGTCTGGCGGTGAAGGTGTGGTCGAGCGGTCCTGCCGTCGATGGTGGTGTGCTCTTCATGGGTCAGCGTCCTCGTCGTGTCGATTTCGGGTGGTGCCGTGGTGGTTGCCCGTCGGGTCGCGGTCAGTGGAGCAGGCCCAGGATGACCGCGATCAGCACGAGCTTCAGCAGCCAGTCGCCAGCGTGCATCGCTGCGGTGGCGGGGTGGACCCTCTCCCACGTCACAGAGCCGGTGAGCAGGACGACGGGGAAGGCGACCCAGAGGATCAGAGCGAGCACGATGGCGTTGCTGACGCCGAGGTCACCGGCGCGGTGGGCGATCCAGGCGAATGCCGAGGCGACGATCGCGGTCCGCAGGAGCTCGGTCAGTACCTTCCACGCCTGGGGTCGTCCACGGTCCAGCGCTGCTTCGCCGACCGCCCGGCGCTCCAGGGGGGTCAGCGCCGCGTAGTACACCGAGCTGAGCACGAACGCCACGAGTGCTGCTGTGGCGATTCCGAGACCGATCACGAGGACCTCCATTTTATTTAGTACGGGCAAGTACGATAATGCTCGCCCACGTCTGTACTGTCAAGTACTAAAGTAGGAGCGTGTCACCAAGCCCCACTTCTGCTCGCCGTGGCCGACCCCGCGGGAGCGAGCTCCCGGAACTGCTGTCCATCGCTCGCCAGGCGTTCATCGCCAACGGATACCGAGGGACGACCATGGACGCCGTCGCCGGCCACGCCCACATCTCCAAGCAGTCGCTCTACCGCGAGTACCCGTCGAAGGATGCCCTCTACTGCGCCGTCGTGCTGGACTGGGTCGAGCACGGGTATGACGCGATGCGCCCGCACGCGACCGCCCTCTCCGAGGCCCACGACGCCCGTGAGGGACTGCTCGTGCTCGCTCGCGTCATGCAGGCCGGACTGCTGAGCCCACCCGTCCTGCAGATGCGAACCCTGATCGCCGCGGAAGCACAGCGGTTCCCCGAGGTCGCCTCCGACTACGTGACGCGCAGCTGGTCCCGCAACATCCATGTCCTGGCGACGGCGCTCGACGTCCTCGCCGCACGCGGGCTCCTCCGCATCGACGATTCCGACCTCGCGGCCGAGCAGCTGACCTGGCTCGTGGTCGCTGCGCCGCTGAACCGACTCACCCTCCAGGCCGGAGCCCACCCCTACAGCGAAGACGAGCTCGAGGCAGTCGCCGCTCAGGGCGTGGCCACCTTCTTGAGCCGCTACGGTCCCGGGGACATGGATCGTCGATAGGTCAGGGCGTGGACGCGAGGTCCGACGATCAGGTCGCAAAAGTCTAGGCTCGGCCGGGTGACCTCCACACCGGCGACGCTCGAGCGCCGGGAGATCCTGCGGCTGGCCGTGCCGGCCTTCCTCGCCCTCGTGGCCGAGCCGCTCTTCCTCCTCGCCGACTCCGCCATCGTCGGTCACCTCGGCACGACACCGCTCGCCGGACTCGGGGTCGCGTCTGCCGTGCTTCTCACTGCCGCGGGGGTTTTCGTCTTCCTGGCCTACGGCACGACGAGCGTCGTGGCCCGACAGCTCGGGGCCGGCTCGACCCGTGGAGCCATCAGCGCCGGGATCGACGGCCTCTGGCTGTCGGTCGGTCTCGGGGTCGTCACCGCGGTGGTCGTCGCGGTCACCGCGCCTTGGCTCTGCGGGCGGTTCGGGGCCACGTCGGAGGTGGTCGAGCAGGCCGCCACCTACCTCCGGATCTCGGCGGCCGGCATCCCCGGGATGCTCGTGGTCCTGGCGGTCACCGGGGTGCTGCGCGGGTTGCAGGACACCCGGACGCCCCTGGTCGCCTCGGTCGCGGGGTTCGGCCTCAACGTGGTCCTCAACTTCTTCTTCGTCTTCGGACTCCATTGGGGCATCGCAGGATCCGCGTGGGGGACCGTGATCGCCCAGACGGGGATGGCGGCCGGCCTCGTGGTCGTCGTGATCCGCAAGGCGCTCGCCGCGTCGGCCCGGTTGCGGCTGCACGCCGGTGGACTGATGCGTGCTGCCGTCGGCGGCATACCGCTGCTGGTCCGGACCCTCGCGCTGCGCGCCGTCCTCCTCGTGACGACCGCGGCCGCCGCGCGCTACGGCGACGCGACGCTGGCCGGGCACCAGATCGCGCAGACCGTCTGGACGTTCCTGGCCTTCTCGCTCGACGCCCTCGCCATCGCGGCACAGGCCCTCACCGGTGCGGCGCTCGGCCGCGGCGACACCGAGGGCGCCCGGCGGACCGCCCGGACGATGACGCGGTGGGGGGTCAGGGCCGGGGTGGTGACGGGGGTCGTGCTGCTCGCAGCGAGCCCCGTCATCGGGCTCGCGTTCACGAGCGACCGGTCCGTCGTCGACGCGGCGGCCGGAGCCTTCGTCGTCATCGCCCTCACCCAGTGGCTCGCCGGCTACGTGTTCGTCGTCGACGGGGTCCTCATGGGTGCCGGCGACACCGTCTGGCTCGCGGTGGCGATGGTCGCGGCGGCGCTCGTCTGGGTGCCGGCACTGCTGTGGGCAGCACGTGGCGGGACGGCGCTCCCGGGCGGGTTCGGCCACGACCTGGCGGGTCTGTGGGTCTGGTTCGGGGTGGGCTTCATGGCGCTGCGGGCGGTCGGACTGTGGTTCCGGTTCCGGGGGGACGGCTGGGCGGTGACCGGCGCGACGCGGTGAGCACACGGCATACCCTGTGGGCGTGGCCCTCGACATCCTCGTCCCCTTCTGGGGCGATCCGGCCCTCCTCCGCAAGACGGTCGACAGCGTTGTGGCCCAACGTAATCCGGACTGGATGCTCACGGTGGTCGACGACGCCTATCCCGACCCCGGCGTCGCGAAGTGGTTCGCCGAGCTCGACGACCCGCGCATCCGCTACCTGCGACACGACGTCAACCGCGGGATCACCGAGAGCTTCCGGCACTGCGTGGCGCTCGCGACCCAGGACGTCATGATGCTGCTCGGCTGCGACGACATCCTGCTGCCGGGCTACGTCGACGTGGTCCTCGCTGCCCACCGCCGCTTCCCCGAGGCCGCGATCATCCAGCCCGGGGTGCGGGTGATCGACGACGACGGCCGGGTCGTGCGCACCCTCGCCGACGAGGTCAAGCGGCGGGTCGTCCGGCCGCGGGTCGATGAGGCCACCCTGCTCGGCGGCGAGAAGCTCGTGACGTCGCTCCTGCACGGGGACTGGCTCTACTGGCCGTCGCTCACCTTCCGCACCGACCGGATCCGCTCGGTCGACTTCCGCGACGGCTTCCCGATCGTGCTGGACCTCGCGCTGGTCATCGACCTCGTATGCCGCGGGCGGCTGCTGCTGCTCGAGCCCACGGTGTGCTTCCACTACCGGCGGCACCGGGCCAGCGCGTCGTCGGTCAAGCTGGTCGACGGCAGCCGTTTCGAGGGCGAGCGGGCTTATTTCGCGATCGCGGCGCGACAGTGTCGCAAGCTCGGTTGGACCCGTGCGGAACGAGCCGCGCGGGCCCGGCTGACCTCACGTGCGCACGCCGCGACCCAGCTGCCCGGGGCGCTGCTGGGTCGCCGCTTCGAGGCCAGCCGGGTGTTGGCGCGTCACGCGTTCGGCGACTGACCGCGTCGGGGTCGGATCGGGTCGGGGACTGTCAACCGGCACGAGTCCGGTTTGTGCCGGCGAACCGGCGCACAGTTCGGACTCGTGCATTCCTGTGTCCCCTCAGTCCTGGCGGTTGGCGTCCCAGCTCTGGAATCCGGCAGCGCGGGCGGAGTTTTCGTCCGCGAACCAGACCTCGGCGCGAGTGCGCCCGTATGCCGGTGACTCCTGCGTGTGGAACAACATGGAGTCGACGTTGCCCTTGATCGGGTGACCCGTCGGGGCCGAGCCGTCCTCGCTCGCGGGGGCCGAGCCCGGGCCGAACTCGGTTGTGCCCGAATCCGGCTCGGGTGCGGGCTCTGCCGCTGCCTCGTCGCTCGAATCGACGACAGGCACCGCGGCCAGCTCGTCCCAGTCACCCGCGCCGGACGCGGCCGGCTCCGCAGCCTTCACCGGCGCAACGGCCGCCGGCTCGTCCCAGTCACCACCACCGGACGCGGCCGGCTCCGCAGCCTTCACCGGCGCAACGGCCGCCGGCTCGTCCCAGTCACCACCACCGGACGCGGCCGGCTCCGCAGCCTTCACCGGCGCAACGGCCGCCGGCT
>NZ_JANXRJ010000271.1 GCF_025353065.1 Lapillicoccus sp. | reverse complement strand
AGTCCTCCTCCTTTGGTCTCAGTTCTAGTCTCATTCGTGTGCGTCCAGCGCGGGTCGAGCGGGCCCCCGGTGACGGCGGCTGAGCGTGCCCGAGCGGTCGCAGCACCGTTTGAACCCCTCGCGGCAGACCTCGAAAGCGTGTGTGGGTTAACGCCCACTGTGGGTTCAAATCCCACCGCCACCGCGCGTGTCCCCTGAGGCACCCGGAAGCCCCCGAAACCCTGCGGTGAGGGGGCTTTCGCGTGTCTCGACCCTTGCGGACCCGGAGTGCGGGGTGCCGACCCCAGCCGGGTGTGGTCAGCACTCCACACGGAGCGGGGCGAGGACGGATCCGACGTGGAGAGGGGGCTCTTGCCGGCTGTGAGCCGTCGTTCTGAGGTGCCCCGGGGAATGCTGCGCGGCGACAAACCCAGAAATCGAGGTCCGAGCACCGAACGGCCCCGCTTGACACAAATCGGCGTCCTGCCCGCGACGAAGGTGCCGGTGGGGTTGGCGACCGCTTGTCGGCTTGCGGGGTCATCACGATCCAGCACAGTCGCCCCACAGCTCTCGGCGATCGCCCGCAGGAGGGTGGACTCTACGACAGCACGCGGGCCTTCCAGCAGGACGACGTGAGAGCAGAGCCGAGGATTTCGACGGGTCTACGTCACGGATCTCGAGCACGTTGGGTGGGGGATCTCGAGGGGCGGAGTCGACGTGCGGCTCATCGCTGTCCTGGCCGTAGCAGAGGCGCAGCCACACCCCAGCTTGTCGTCGTGGACGAAGACCCGACCCAGGAAGCGGAGCACCAGTGACACGTTCTGTTCACGTCGCCGGCTCCCTGTATCAATGCGCCGGGTCCGCGCCTCCTTCCTGACGTCAGGCAGCACCGAATCGGCATCGGTCTTCCCACGGGCCGAGATGTTCGATAGACCTTGACCCCAGCGCAGGAGCCGCCATGCCGAACAGCCCGGTCCTCGACACTGCCGCCGCGGTCGCCGTCTCGTTCTTCGTCGTAGCCCTGGCCTCGTCCGCGGTGGTGGAGTTCATCTCCAACCTGGTCTCGAAGCGAGCCAAGTACCTCCTGCGCGGGCTGCGTGACCTGCTCGACGCGCCTACTGCGCCTGCCGCCCCCGTTGCGCCGACTATGCCGACAGTCCGCCCGAAGCCGGCCCGGAAAACTCAACGAGTGGCGACGTTGCGACGCGGCGTCGCGGCGGAGACCGCGCTCTATGGGGCGGCGCTCGCGGCCGGACCGGCGACCTCGGACCTCAAGGCCAGCAGCGACCAGGGACTGAGCCGGACCGTGCAGCTGATGGGACATCCGCTGGTCAGCGCCTTCAAGCAGACGGGCGCCAGCGGGGACCGGGTCCGCAACCCGAGCTATCTCCCCTCGTCGACGTTCGCCACCGCCCTCATCGACATCCTCGTGCCCGACCGCACCGGCCAGCTCTCCCTCGACCGGATCGCGGCGAGCATCAGGACGCTGGATGACGGCGTGCCCTTCGTCGGGGCCGTGGAGAGCCTGTTGACGGCGGCACAGGGCGACGTGACCGCGTTCCGGGTCTCGCTGGAACGGTGGTACGACAACGAGATGGCCCGCATCGCCGGGTCCTACAAGCGGTGGGCCAAACGCTGGCTCATCGTGGTCACCGCGCTGGTGGCGATCGGCTTTCAGGTGGACACGATCGCGATCGCCAACCAGGTGTATGCCGATGGTCCGCTGCAGCAGGCCGTCGTCGCCGCCGCGGAGAACAAGACCCTCTGCCAGGCCGGGCCGGCCGCCTCCCCGACGGACACCGCCGGCTGCGTGGCTCACGAGCTGTCGAGCCTTCACACCCAGTCCGGGTTGCCGCTGGGATGGAGCGGCGGGACGACCCCCACCTCGGTCGGCGGCTGGCTCGCGAAGGTCCTCGGCTGGGCCCTGACCGTGTTCGCGGCTTCCTTCGGCGCCCCGTTCTGGTTCGACGCCCTCTCCAAGCTCGGTTCCCTGCGCAACACCGGACCCCGACCAGCCACCACGACCTGAACCGCTCGTCCACCCTCGCCAGAACTCGTCCACCAGGAAAGGTCAGACCGTGAGCGACATACCGTCAGCGGGCCCCACGACCCCAGCCACCCAGGAACCCGCCGCCGTGACATCGGCGGTGGTCAGGCAGGAGTGCGACCTGATCATGAAAGGGGGCATCAGCTCGGGGATCGTCTACCCGAGGGCTGCTGCGGCTCTGTCCGGCACCTACACCTTCCGGCAGGTCGGCGGAGCCTCCGCCGGTGCGATCGCCGCCGCTGCTGTCGCAGCCGCCGAGCATGGCCGTGACAGAGGCGGATTCACCAAGCTCGAGGACCTGCCCACCCAGCTCGGCACCCGTCTCGGCGGCCTGTTCCAGGCGGGTCCGTCCACCCGACCCGTATTCCGCGTGCTGTCCGGCTGGCTCGAACCGAGCTGGAGCAGACCACGGAAGCTTCGGGTGACCGCGACGACGGTCGCTGCCCAGGCGCCGCGCCCGTTCCTCCTCACGCTCGCGATCCTGCTCGGCGTTCCGCTGGCCGCCGTACTGGTCGCCGGACATCCCACCTGGTGGCTGGTGGTGGTGTGCGCGGTCCTCTGGGTGCCCGCAGCCGCCGTCGCCGCCGTCATACTCTCCGCGGTCACCTTCGGCCGCCACGCCCTGGACGTCATGACCACCAACGGATTCGGGATGTGTGACGGTCACACCCAGGACCCGGCCACCAACCAGCCACCCCTGACCGACTGGATGACCTCGACGTTCGATGACCTTGCCGGGCTCACCGGCACCGACGGGCCACTGACCTTCGGCGACCTCTGGGGCACGGATGCCGTCGACCTGGCCCGCGAGATCGCCGCGAGAGAACGTGCCGGCGAACGGCCGAGCAGCCACGCGGTGATGGCGGCGGCGGCCGCGAGGACCATCGACCTGCAGGTGATGACCACCTGCCTGACCTTTCAGCGCCCCTACCGGTTTCCCTTCTCCGCCAGCAGCTTCGCGTTCTGCCCGGTGCACCTCGGCCAGTACTTCCCCGACACGGTCGTGGCGCACATGATGGCCACGTCCGAACCGTCGGCCCCGCAACAAGACCTCGTCGACGGAGCCGCCGTCCCCATCCCGATGGTGTGCCCCACCCACGCCGTCCCACTGCGTGACCTGCCACCGGCGTGGGACCTTCCCGTCGTCGTCGCGGCCCGGCTGTCCCTGAGCTTCCCCGGCCTCATCAGCGCCGTCCCGTTCTTCACCGTCGACCGGGCCCGGACCCCCGGCAACCGTCACGTCATCCCCGTCTGGTTCTCCGACGGCGGACTGTCCAGCAACTTCCCCATGCACTTCTTCGACTCGCCGTTCCCCGGTCGCCCCACCTTCGGCATCGACCTCAGCCCGGTCGACCCGGACGACCCCAACGACCTGGTGTGGAAACCGAGCCCCCAGGGCCAGGGAGAACAGCCTCCTCAGGCGACCCCGATGCCCACCATGGTCGCGTTCGGCCGGACCATCCTCGACACCATGCAGAGCTGGGTCGACAACACCCAGATCACCATGCCGGGGTTCCGCGACCGGATCGTCACCATCCGCCAGAAACGCGGGGAGGGCGGCATGAACCTCAAGATGGCGCCGGAGACCATCACGGCCCTCGCCGACCGCGGCGCCCTGGCCGGCGCCCGTCTCCTGGACTTCGACTTCCCCCTGCACCGGTGGATCCGCTACCGCGTCGCGATGTCGGGCGCCGACGACATGCTCGACGCGCTGCAGGCCAAGTACCAGAACGGGTTTCACGCCTTCATCGACGACTACGGACCGACCGCCACCCACTACGCGATCGGCGACCCCACCCGCGTCGCCGCGGACGCTCAGGCCACCGCACACCTCATGTCCCTCGCCCAGGCGTGGGACGCGCAGGACAACCCGGGCGCCGCGGGCGACCTTCCCTCACCGCGCCCCGACCTGCGATTCGCACCCCGCCAGTGACCCGACCGCACGCATACGGGCGGGGGTCAGGGATGGACGATGCCGTAGCGGTCGAGCTTGCGATAGAGGGACGAGCGCGAGAGGCCCAGCAGCGTCGCGGCCTGCAGGCGATTGTCGTCGACCTGGGCCAGAGCCCGCACGATCGCGTCACGCTCGGTGACTTCGAGGGTGGTGAGGGTGCGGGTGCCGGCCGTGTGGCAGTAGCCCGGCAGGTCGTCCGGCTGCAGCTCGCCGACCGGGCGCTTGCCGAGCGCGCTGACGAGCGCCTCGCGCAGCTGCGTGACGTTGCGGGGCCAGCTGTAGCGGGCGACCAACCGGGCGGTGTCGGAGCGTAGGCTCACCCGCCGGTCGGGTGCGAGCTCGGCGAGGACGCGGGCGGTCAGGGCGGTGAGGTCGTCGCCGCGGTAGCGGATGGCCGGCACGGTCACGCTGAGGTCGAAGTGGCGCACGACCATGGCGCACGGCAGCCCGGAGCCGACCACGCCGTCACTGACGGTCGCCGCGACGAAGCGGGACTCGTCACCGCTGGAGGCCGAGATCACCTCGTCGAGCAGCTCCGCCCCAGCCGTGGTGAGGGCGTCGAGGTGGCGGAGGATGAAGAGGGTGGGGCCGGTGCCCTCGTCGGGCTGACGCAGGGTGAAGCGGCTCCCGTCGGTCATCCGAGCCGCATCCACCGCGACGCACCGCCCGCCGGGATGGGCCCGCTGGAAGAGCTCGGCGAGGAGGGTGAACTTCCCCGTGCCGCTCTCGCCGATGATGAGCAGGCTCTGCCGCTCGCGCAGGGCCTCGAAGGTGTCTGCGCAGGCTCGGCGCCAGGCCGGACAGGCTCCATCGGTGATGGAGGTGGGAGCCCGACGCACGTCGCCGGCTATCACGGAGGTCTGCCGGTGGGCGAGGCTGAGCGACGGCAGACGGTGATCCGACGGCATCGCCGAGCGGGAGGGGGTCGACCCGGCGGGGTCGCGCGACAGGTGACGTGAGGAGTGGCGCTCGTCGTGCAGCAGCATCACGACACCGACGACGTCGTCACCGCTGACGATCCGGGAGACGCGCAGGTGCACCACCCGACCGCTCTCGAAGGTCACGGTGTCGTGGGAGGTGTCGTGGAAGGTCCCGGACACGGAGGGTATGGGGCGCGGCCTCCGTCCCATGAGCATCCGCGCCTGTTGCTGTAGCAGGAACTGCTCCTCGAGGGTGAACAGTGACTGGGCTCGGTCGTTGACGATCAGCGAGGTCCGGCCCACGGCCACGACCGCCCGGTGCGAGCGCGCGCACGCGAGGACGTACATCTCGTACAGCGCCTGGTCCGACTGGTTGCGCTCGAGCAGCAGGTTGCGTGCGATGTCGTCGGCCGCGGATCGCACGAGCGTGTGCATGATCGGCGACCAGCTCTCCGCGAGCGAGCTGATGTCGAGCACCCCTTCGACCCGGCCGGTCAGCGGGTCGATGATCGGCGCCCCCGTGCAGGCGAACTTCACCAGGGCTTCGTTGAAGTGCTCGGCGCCGACGACGGCCACGGAGGCCCCGGCCTCGTAGACCGTGCCGATCCCGTTGGTGCCGACACCGCCCGCGCCGACCTCGCGGAAGGAGAAACCCTTGAGGAAGTCGACGCGGTCGAGCACGCGGGCGACCGAGGTCGAGCAGTCGAGGCGGTCGACGATGCGGGCCCGGGAGTCGGCCAGGGCGATGGTGACCGGCACGTCGACCATGTCGTCGGAGAGCCGCTCGATGACGGGGCGCGCGCACCGGACGAGCCGCGAGTCGTAGTCGACGTCGTCGTGGTGCTCGACGCGGTAGACGTCGACGTCCACGCCGGCCGTCCGACTGCGCCGCCACGACGCCGTGACGACGTCGGGGACCCCGGTCCCCGGCGCGCCAGGGTCGTCCTGCAGGAACCCGGCTCGTGCCGCGCGGGCGCGCAGCCGCCGCTCCTCCACGTCCACGGGGCCACCCTTCCCGGGGCACCGGGTCGGGATGCGGCGACGGTGCCCCGCGTCCAGAGTGCCGCACCCGGTGCGGTGCTGACCAGACCCGCTCGTGGTGGTGTCCCAGATTGGGACACCACCCGAAGTGGATGGCGCACGAGACTTCACGAAGGCCCACCGGCGGACCCCTTGCGGTGGATCGTCACGACGTAGCCACGACGACCGAAGGACACGACGGACATGACCGACACCCTCACCTCGCCCACCGAGACCGCCCAGGGCGGGGAGCCCACCCGCACGCTTGACGCCGTCATCATCGGGGCCGGGGTCGCCGGGCTCTACCAGCTGCACCAGCTGCGCCAGCAGGGCCTCGACGCCCGGATCTACGACGCCGCGTCCGACGTCGGCGGCACGTGGTTCTGGAACCGTTACCCGGGAGCCCGCTTCGACTCCGAGGCCTACATCTACCAGTACCTCTTCGACGAGGCGCTCTACAAGGACTGGAGCTGGAGCCACCGCTTCCCCGACCAGCCCGAGATCGAGCAGTGGCTGCACTACGTCACCGACCGGCTCCACCTGCGCGACCACATCACCTTCGGTGCCCGGGTGGAGCAGGCGACCTACGACGAGGACCGGGCGCGCTGGACCGTGCGCACCGACACCGGCGAGGTCATCGACACGCAGTTCTTCGTCACCTGCGCCGGCATGCTCTCCGCCCCCATGGACCACCTCTTCGAGGGACAGGACTCCTTCCGCGGCCAGATCGTGCACACGTCGCGCTACCCCGAGAGCGGGCTCGACCTCGCTGGCAGACGGGTCGGCGTCATCGGCAACGGCGCCACCGGCATCCAGGTCATCCAGACCATCGCGCCGCAGGTGGGCCACCTGACGGTCTTCGCCCGCACGCCACAGTACGTCCTGCCGATGAAGAACCCGAAGTATGGCGACGCCGAAGTGGCCTGGTACAAGGGGCGGTTCGAGGAGCTGAAGCAGAACCTGCCCCACACCTTCACCGGCTTCGAGTACGACTTCGTCCACGTGTGGGCGGACACCCCGCCGGAGCGTCGTCGCGAGATCCTCGAGGACATCTACGAGGACGGCTCACTCAAGCTGTGGCTCGCCTCCTTCGGAGAGATGTTCTTCGAGCAGGAGGTCAACGACGAGATCTCGCAGTTCGTGCGCGAGAAGATGTGTGCGCGGCTCAAGGACCCGGCGCTCGTCGCCGCGCTCGTGCCCACCGACTACGGCTTCGGCACGCACCGGGTGCCGCTCGAGATGGGCTACCTCGAGACCTTCCACCGGGACAACGTCGACCTGGTCAGCGTCCGTGACAACCCGATCGCCCGCATCGTCCCCGAAGGCATCGAGCTGCGTGACGGCACGGTGCGTGAGCTCGACGTCATCATCATGGCGACCGGATTCGACGCCGGCACAGGGGCGCTCACCCGGATGGACATCCGCGGTCGCGACGGGCACACCATCAAGGAGGACTGGTTCACGGAGATCCGCACGACGATGGGCCTGATGAAGCACGGCTACCCCAACCTCTTCACCACGGCCGTGCCACTGGCCCCGTCGGCCGCCCTGTGCAACATGACCACCTGCCTGCAGCAGCAGACCGAGTGGATCAACGACTGCATCCACTACATCCGCGAACACGGCAAGTCGGTCATCGAGCCGACCGACGAGGGCGAGCAGGCCTGGGTCGAGCACCACGACGAGACGGCCAACGCGACCCTCATCGCGGGCACGACCTCGTGGTACCTCGGGTCGAACGTGCCGGGCAAGCCGCGACGCGTGCTGTCCTACACGGGTGGGGTCGGCGTCTACAGGGACAAGTGCGCGGAGGAGGCAGCCGAGGGTTACCCGCACTTCGCCATCAGCTGAGCACGCTTGCCTCGGACGACCCGCTCCGCCACCCTGTAGTTCCCACCTCAACGACGAGGAGACACCATGTCTACACACACCTCCACCGGTCTCGACCGAGCGGCGCTCGGTCCGCAGCTCGACGAGATCCTCCACCGGGCCGTCGGGGCGCAGTCGCCCGTGGCCGGCGTGGTGGCGATGGTCACCGACGCCACCGGCAACGTCTACGAAGGAGTCGCCGGCAAGCGGGTCCTCGGCGAAGAGCAGGAGATGACGCTCGACACCGTCTTCGCCCTCTTCTCCACGACCAAGGCGATCACCGCCACGGCCTGCCTGCAGCTCGTCGAGGACGGCACCCTCGACCTCGACGCACCGGCCGAGTCCTATGCCCCCCACATCGCGCAGCTGCAGGTCATCGAGGGCTTCGACGCCGACGGTGAACCGCAGCTGCGGGCGCCGGCGAGCAAACCCACCACCCGGCAGCTGCTCACCCACAGCGCCGGCCTCGGCTACGACTTCTTCAACCAGCACTACGCCCGTCTGGCCAGCGAGAAGGGCCAGCCGAGTGTCATCAGCGCGTCCCGGGCAGCCCTGATGACACCGCTGCTCTTCGACCCGGGGACGAAGTGGGAGTACGGCAGCAATCTCGACTGGGCCGGGCAGGTCGTCGAGGGCATCACCGGCAAGCGGCTCGGTGAGGTCTTCGCCGAGCGCATCTTCGCCCCCTGCGGCATCACGGACATGACGTTCGCGATCGACGACCGGTTGCGTGCGCGAGCGGCCGGGATGCATGCCCGGGCCGCCGACGGGTCGTTGGCACCGATCGAGTTCGAGCTGCCCTCGCCGCCCGAGGTCGACTTCGGTGGACACGGGCTCTATGGCACGGTCGGTGACTACATGCGCTTCATCCGGATGTGGCTCAACGACGGTCAGGGTGAGCACGGCCAGGTCCTGCGGCCCGAGACGGTGGAGATGGCCGTCCAGCGCCACCTGGGTGAGGGCCTGTCGGTCGGCCTGCTGCCCGGAGTCATCCCGTCGCTGTCGAACGACGCGGAGTACTGGCCCGGCCTGCGCAAGTCGTGGTCGCTGCCGTTCATGATCAACGAGGAGGAAGCACCCACCGGTCGTCCCGCCGGCGGGCAGGGCTGGGCGGGGCTCGCGAACCTCTTCTACTGGGTGGACCGCGAGCACGGGATCGGTGGCTTCTGGGCCACCCAGATCCTGCCCTTCGGTGACCCGACGTCGTTCGGCGAGTACCTCGCGTTCGAGACAGCCACCTACGGCGCCGTCCGGGGTGCCGCCGCCTGACCGGGCCCTCGCTCGGGTCCTCGGACCGACAGCGCGGAGTGCTGACCACAGCCGGATGTGGTCAGCACTCCGTCCTGATGAGCGGGGTGGTCCGACACCCCGGTCCGCCGCCCCCGGGGGAGCTCAGAGCAGCTCGACGAGGTCGCGGTAGGGGTCGAGCCGTGGGTCGGTGACGTCGAGCTCGGTGACCATGAGGTCGATCTGGTCCCAGTTGAGACACCTGGCGGCAGAACCGGTTTCGAACTTCGCGGAGTTGACGGCCATCACGACGTGGTCGGACAGCTGGGCCATCAGCTTCTTGACCTCGGTCTCCTCGGCGGAGAACTCACTGGTGCCGAAACGCGCGTCGATCGCGGCCGCCGAGAGGAAGGCCCGCGCGAAGGAGAACTGGCGCAGCGTCGAGGTGGCGACCGGCCCGACGAGGGATCCGGCGTTGGGGTCCTTCTGGCCGCCGGTGAGGTAGGCGTGCACGCGGGTGTCGCGATGGAGGGTCAGGAAGGTCTCGATCCCGTCCGTCACGACCGAGAGGTTCTCGGAGTGCGGCAGGGCGCCGGCGAGGACGGCGATCGTCGTGGAGGCGTCCATGCAGATCCCGACCCCGCCCGCGGGCACGAGGCCCACGAGCTTGCGGGCGATGACCTCCTTGGCCGCGCCGGCTCTGAGCTCGCGCGCCTCGAACGGCTCCGCGCCGCTGACGGCACCTCCACGGACGCGACGGACGACGCCGTGGTCCTCGAGCGCCTGCAGGTCACGCCGGATCGTCATCGTGCTGACCCCGAAGCGTTCGGCGAGCTCCTCGATGCGCAGCGTCCCGTCGACGCTGAGCAGCTCGGTCAACGCCTGGCGGCGGCTCTCGAGCTCGACGCTGCTCTTCGTGACCATCGGTGGTCTCCTTGCCTGTGACCTTGAAGGCAAATTGTCACACACCTGTGACGAATGGTCACCGATGGAGTGTCACAGGCACAGGGCACAGGTGGTTGACCGGCGGCCGCCCGTTCAGCACTTGACGAAAACTGTTGTCAAAACTAGGGCCACAGCAAGGGCGACCAGCCCCCACGCATACCTCGCAGGTCGGCTGTCTTGACAAAGTCGTGTCTGTTCGTGTGAACTTCACATGAACGAACACAGCGGCCGCTGGCAGACAGTGGCCCACCTCCCCAGATGCGACGACGAAGTCGGAGATCCCGTGACAGCCCCAGCGCTCGAGTGCCATGACCTCGTCAAGGCGTTCGGTGGAGTCCCGGTCCTCAAGGGCGTCTCCCTCACCCTCGCTCCCGGGAGCGTCACCGCGCTCGCCGGCGAGAACGGCGCCGGCAAGTCGACGATGATGAAGATCGCGTCCGGCCAGCTGCGTCCCGACGCCGGAGCCGTCCTCATCGAGGGTTCCCCGCTCGCGGCCGGCGACCCGCACGCGGCGCACCGACAGGGCGTCGCGATCGTGCCGCAGGAGCTTGCGCCGATCCTCGACATGACGGTCTACGAGAACCTCTTCCTCGGCCGCGAGCTGCGAGGCCGCACAGGCCTGCTCGACCGCCGCCGGATGGCCCGCGAGGCCAGGCAGATGCTCGAGGTCTTCGGCGTCGACATCGACCCGCAGGGAGCCGTGCGCACCCTCTCGGTCGGGCTGCGGCAGATCGTCGAGATCGTCAAGAACTCCAGCAGCGGCGCCAAGGTGCTCCTCCTCGACGAGCCCAGCTCGGCCATCTCCGACCGCGAGGTGGAGCGCCTGTATGCCGTGGTCAACCGGCTGCGGGACCAGGGCGTCGCGATGCTCTACACGACCCACAAGATGGAAGAGATCCGCGCCCTCGCCGACCGGGTCGTCGTCCTGCGCGACGGCGGACTCGTCCTCGACGAGCCGCTGACGGCGGTCACGGACGACGACATCGTGCACGCGATGATCGGCCGCGAGCTCGAGGACCTCTTCCCGACGGTCAACGCACCCGGTGGTGACGTCGCCCTCGAGGTGCGCGGGCTCCACGTCCAGGGGTATGCCGCGCCGATCGACCTCACCGTCCGGCGCGGCGAGATCGTCGGGCTCGCGGGGCTCGTGGGGGCCGGCCGGACCGAGCTGCTCGAGGCCATCTTCGGCGTCCGGCGGTCCGTGGCCGGCTCGGTGTCCGTCGCCGGGCACGGCATCCCCCGCAACCAACCCGCAGCCTCGATCACCCGCGGCATGGCGCTCGTCCCCGAGGACCGCAAGGGAGCCGGCGCGGTGCTCACGATGAGCGTGCTGGACAACGGCTCCCTGCCCCGCCTCTCGCAGTTCACGGCCGGTGGCTGGCTGCGGCAGGGCCATCGGGCGAAGGTGGTCAAGGAGGCCATGTCGTCCGTCCGCCTGCGCAGCCGCAGCCTGTCCCAGCACGTCGCGACGCTCTCCGGGGGCAACCAGCAGAAGGTCGTCCTCGCGCGGTGGCTCACCGGTCACGTCGACGTGCTGCTCCTCGACGAGCCGACCCGCGGTGTCGACGTGGGGGCGAGGAGCGAGATCTACCGGATCATCTCCGACCTCGCCGACTCGGGCATGGCCGTCCTGATGGCGTCGTCGGACATGCCCGAGGTGCTCTCGCTCTCCCACCGTGCGCTGGTCATGCGCGCCGGCGAGGTCGCCGGCGAGCTCGACCGAGCGGCCCTGCAGGCGCCCTCGGCGCAGGACACGATCTTCCGCCTCGCGGCCGGGCTCGAGCCCACCGACAACACCGAGCAGACCCACCACACTCCCACCACCACGCCCACGGAGGACGTCCGATGACCACCCAGCAGATGACGCCGGTGCCGGACACCGGCACCTCGGCGCCCGAGTCCGAACCCGCCGGCCGCTTCACCGCCACGTGGGTCCGGGACCAGGCGATCCGCCGCGCCATGGTCATCGTGATGGTGCTGATCATCGCCTACTTCAGCTATCGCAGCGCCCGCTTCGGCACTCTCGACAACATCCAGTCGATCGCCGTCGCAGCCGCCCCCTTCGCGCTCATCGCGCTGGGGCAGACGCTGGTCATCCTGACCGGGGGGATCGACCTGTCAGTGGGCTCCGTGATCGCCCTCAGTGCCATGGCCGCCGCCGCGACGGTCAAGGACCATCCGGAGCGGCTCATCCTGAGCGTCGTCGTCGCGATCGTCGTCGGTCTCGTCGCGGGCGCCGTCAACGGCTTCCTCGTCTCGCGGGTCAACGTCCCACCCTTCATCGCGACCCTCGGCATGCTGACGACCGCCTCGGGTCTCGCCTACGTCGTCGGCGGTGGCGCCCCCATCAACGGGCTGCCGGCCGAGTTCGGCGAGATCGCCAACAACAAGGTGTTCGGGCTCCAGATCCCCGTCCTCGTCATGATCGTCGGCGTCATCCTGCTCGCCGTGGTGATGCGCCGGACCTCCTACGGCATGCGCATCTATGCCGTCGGTGGCAACCCGGTGGCCGCCCAGATCGCCGGGGTCAAGACCAAGCGCATCCTCTTCAGCGTCTATGCCATCAGCGGGATGCTCGCCGGACTCTCGGGCGTCATGCTCGCCTCCCGGGTCATCTCCGGCCCACCGAACCTCGGCCAGGGCTACGAGCTCGACTCCATCGCCGCGGTCGTCATCGGCGGCGCCAGCCTCCTCGGCGGCCGGGGCAGCATCTGGGGCACCGCCCTCGGGCTGCTCCTCATCCAGACCCTCAACAACGGTCTCGACATCCTCATCGTCCCGGCCTACTGGCAGAGCGTGATCAAGGGCGTCCTCATCGTCGCCGCCGTCGCGGTCGACGTCTGGTCGGCCCGTCGTCGGACCTGAGGCCCCACCAGTCACCTTTCCCCTCAGTTCCGCCCACCTCCTTCGCCACGACCGCACACCCACTCGCACCACCACACGAACTGGAGACACCCATGTCCAATCGACCTCTGCGCGCCCTCACCGTCGCCCTCACGGGTGTCGCGCTCCTCTCGGCGGCCGCCTGCGGCGCCGGTGACCCGACCAAGAACGCGGGCGCCGCCGCTGGCACGGCCGGTGGCACCGCCCGGATCCGCGTCGGCATCAGCGTCTACGACACGTCGTCCTTCATCACCGCCGGCAAGGCCGGCATCGACGCCTACGCCAAGGCCAACAACATCGAGGTGCTCTTCAACTCCGCCAACCTCGACGTCAACACCCAGGCCAGCCAGGTGGACCAGTTCATCAACGCGGGCGTGGACGCCATCATCGTCGTCCCCGTCCAGGCCGACTCCCTTGCGCCGCAGGTCGCTTCGGCGAAGGCGAAGAACATCCCGTTCCTCGCGGTCAACGCCAGCCTCAACAGCAAGGACCTCGCCGGCTCCGTCCTGCCGGACGACGTCAAGGCCGGCGAGCAGGAGATGCAGATGATGGCCGACAAACTCGGCGGCAAGGGCAACATCGTCGTGCTGCAGGGCCCCCTCGGGCAGTCGGGCGAGCTCGACCGCACCAAGGGCATCCAGAACATCCTCGCGAAGTACCCCAACATGAAGATCCTCGCCAAGGACACGGCGAACTGGAAGCGCGACGAGGCCGTCAACAAGACGAAGAACTGGCTCTCCAGCTTTGGCAACCAGGTCAACGGGATCGTCGGCGAGAACGACGACATGGGACTCGGAGCCCTGCAGGCGACCCGCGAGGCCGGCGTGAAGATCCCGATCGTCGGGGTCGACGGCATCGAGGACGGGCTGAAGGCGGTCACCAGCGGCGACTTCATCGGCACCAACCTCCAGAACGGCACCGTCGAGCTCGCGGCCGGGCTCGCCGTGGCCGCCAAGATCGCCCGCAAGCAGGACGTCAACAAGAACCCGGTCTACCTCATGCCGATGGTGACGTCCGAGAACGTCGCGCTCTACACCAAGCACATCGTCACCGCTAAGGACGCCTTCCTCGCCCAGCTCCCGGCCCTCATCGAGGCCAACCTCAAGACCGGCAAGATCGCCGACGAGGGCACGAGCTGACAGCAGCTCCTTAACCCCCGGGACCCGGCGAAGGACCGGGGGTTAAGGCCACACTTCCGGTATGCCGGGGGCTCGCGTCCCCGGCCCGCCAGAGTCCGAGACCCCACGGCATACCCGACGAAGGAGCTTTCCCTCATGATGCGTGCTGCAGTCCTGCGCGGTGTCCGCGACCTGGTGATCGAGCAGCGACCCGTCCCTCGGGCGGGCGCCGGGGAGGTGCTCGTGCGGGTCTCAGCGGTCGGCGTGTGCGGCTCGGACGTCCACTACTACGAGCACGGGAGGATCGGTGACTTCGTGGTCGAGGCGCCGATGGTCCTCGGCCACGAGTCCTCGGGCGTGATCGTGTCCGTCGGCGGCGGCGTCTCCCCCGACCGGGTCGGCGAACGGGTCTCGATCGAGCCCGGCGTCCCCGACCTCACCTGCGAGCAGTGCCTCGCCGGTCGCTACAACCTCTGCCCGGCCATGCGGTTCTACGCGACCCCACCGATCGACGGCTCGCTCGCCGAGTTCGTCGTCGTCCACGCCGCCTTCGCCCACACCGTGCCCGACTCCATGTCGGACGACGCGGCTGCCCTGCTCGAACCCCTGTCGGTCGGCGTCTGGGCCAATCGCAGGGCCGGGACGACCGCGGGCAGCAGGGTGCTCATCACGGGCGCTGGTCCCGTGGGTCTCGTTGCGGCACAGTGCGCGATCGCCTTCGGGGCGACCGAGGTGGTCGTCGCGGACATCAACCCGCACCGTCTTGCCCTGGCCCTCGAGCTGGGCGCGACGGGAGTGATCCGGGTCGACGAGACCCCCATCTCCGACTCGGGGCTGGAGCCGACGATCCTCCTCGAGTGCAGCGGGCACCCAGGCTCCACCCGCGACGGCATCCTCGCCGTGGCGCGAGCGGGTCGGGTCGTCCTCGTGGGGATGGGCGGCGACGAGCTCGCCCTCCCGCTCTCCCACGTGCAGAACCGCGAGATCGAGGTCACCGGCACGTTCCGCTACGCCAACACCTGGCCCACGGCCATCGCCCTGGCCGCCAGTGGTCGGGTGGATGTCGACCGCCTCGTCACCGGCCACTTCCCGCTCGATCGCACCGAGGACGCCCTCGCCGCTGGGAAGCTCGACCCCACGTCCGTCAAGGCGGTCATCAACCCCGCCAGCTGATCTGGCGCACCGACCGCACGCCTTCCGACCGCACGCCTTCCGATCCCACGCCTCCTGAGAGGACGAGCATGACCTTCGTATTCGACGACCCGCACACGTTCACCGAGGACATGCTGGTCGGCTTCCTCGACGTCCACCGCGACCGCGTCGTCGGCCTCCCGGGTGGGGTCGTGCGGGCGGCCGAGACCCCATCGGGCAAGGTCGCGGTCGTCGTCGGGGGAGGGTCGGGGCACTACCCCGCGTTCTGTGGCGTCGTCGGTCCTGGCTTCGCCGACGGTGCAGTCGTCGGCAACATCTTCACGTCCCCCTCGACCGCGGACGCCTCCTCCGTCGGTCGGGCGGCGGCCTCCGACGCGGGGCTGCTGTTCTCGACCGGCAACTACGCGGGTGACGTCATGAACTTCACCCTGGCCCAGGAGCGTCTTGTGCGCGAGGGCATCGACACGAGAGTCGTCTTCGTCACCGACGACATCGCCAGCGCGTCGGTCGACGAGGTGTCGAAGCGGCGTGGCATCGCGGGTGACTTCGTGGTCTTCAAGGTGGCAGGGGCAGCCGCTGAGGAGGGTATGGGGCTCGATGACGTCGAGCGCGTCGCCCGTCACGCCAACGACCGCACCCGGACCCTCGGCGTCGCCTTCGGCGGGTGCACGATGCCCGGCGCCGACTCGCCCCTCTTCTCCGTCCCCGAGGGCTTCATGGGAGTGGGGTTGGGGATCCACGGGGAGCCGGGCGTCGAGGATGCGCCCCTGCCGTCCGCCACGGAGCTGGCCCGACGACTGGTCGAGGGGGTGCTCGCCGAACGTCCGGCGGACCATGGTGGGCGGGTCGGGGCCATCCTCAACGGGCTCGGCACGACGAAGTACGAAGAGCTGTTCGTCCTCTGGGCGCGGGTGTCGGCCCTGCTGGTCGCCGCGGGGATCGAGGTCGTCGACCCCGAGGTGGGCGAGCTCGTCACCAGCCTCGACATGTCGGGGTGCTCCCTGACCCTCGTCTTCCTGGACGACGAGCTCGAGCGGCTCTGGCGGGCGCCGGCGGACACCCCGGCATACCGCAAGGGAGTCAGTGCGCCGGCTGAGGGGACGGGCCGCCGCAGCGAGGACCTCGCGCCGGAGACCGCCGTCAGCGTCGCGCCGAGCAGTGCCGAATCCCGTTCGTGCGCCGCGGTCGTCGTCGCGGCGATGGAGGCGATGAACGCGGTCGTCGTCGACGCCGAGGAGGAGCTCGGGCGGATCGACGCCGTCGCCGGAGACGGTGACCACGGTCGGGGAATGGTCAAGGGCGTCGGGGCAGCAGTGGACGCCGCGCGATCCGCTGTGGCAGCCGGGGCCGGAGCGGGCTCGACCCTGGTCGCTGCCGGGGATGCTTTCGCCGATCGGGCTGGTGGCACGTCCGGGGTCCTCTGGGGCGCGGTGCTCGGCGCGGTCGGGACGTTGTGGGGCGACACCGACGGCCCCTCGGACGAGGTCGTCGCGCAGGGTCTGTCGGCGGGCCTCGTCACGTTGCAACGGCTCGGTGGCGCGAGCGTGGGCGACAAGACCATGGTCGACGCCTACGTCCCGTTCGTTGCGACCCTGACGGACGAGATCGGCTCTGGCGCAACGCTGTCCGTCGCATGGTCGCGAGCCGCCGAGGTCTGCAGCGAGGCTGCGCTGGCGACCGCCGCGCTGTCTCCGAAGATCGGTCGGGCGAGACCGCTGGCCGCCCGGAGCGTGGGCACGCCCGACGCCGGGGCGACGTCGCTCGCCCTCTGCGCGCAGGCCGTCGCGCGGGTCCTGGACGGTGCGCGATGAGCGCCGAGACGTCGAACGGCGCCGCACCGACGCCGCGGCCCTGGCGGGTCGTCGTCGGCTCTGACGACGCCGGCCTGGACTACAAGACGATCCTCAAGCGCGACCTCGAGGGCGACCCCCGGGTGGCCGAGGTCATCGACGTCGGCGTGGGCGCGGACGAGTCGATCGCCTACCCGCACGTCGCCGTTGCCGCCGCGCGACTGGTCGCCTCGGGAGAGGCCGACCGGGCGCTGCTCGTCTGCGGCACCGGGCTCGGTGTCGCGATCAGCGCCAACAAGGTCCACGGCATCCGGGCGGTGACGGCCCACGACAGCTTCTCGGTGGAGCGGGCGGTCCTCAGCAACGACGCCCAGATCCTGTGCTTCGGGCAGCGCGTGGTCGGCATCGAGCTGGCCCGGCGACTGGCGCGGGAGTGGCTCGGCTACCACTTCGACCAGAACTCCGGATCAGCGGCGAAGGTGCGGGTGCTGAACTCCTATGAGGACGAGGGCGGCTCGCACGACGAGGACGAGGGCGGTCAGGCCGACCGCGCCCAGACGATCATGGACGACGAGGAGCTCGTGCGGTCGGGCGAGTCCCACGACACGACGGCCGTCGGCATCGTGCGCGACGTCCGGCAGGCGATGAACGACACGCACCACACGCATCACACGGATCACCCGGAGGAGAACCATGGCTGAGTCCACGTCCACCATCGACCTGACCTTCGGGTTGGGCGGCCGCGTCGCGGTCGTCAGCGGCGGCGCCTCGGGGATCGGCGCCGCGGTCGCGTCGACGTTCGTGGCCAAGGGCGCCACGGTCGCCGTGGTCGACCTGGACGAGGCGGCCGCCACGTCGACCGCAGAGGCGCTCGGGGGCCAGTGTCGCGGATTCGGTTGTGACGTCTCGGATCCCGAGTCGGTGACGGCCGCGATCGGCGCCGTCCACGCGGCATACGGGCGGATCGACGTGCTGGTCAACAGCGCCGGGATCGCCCTCCTGGCTCCCGCCGAGGAGCTCACCGCCACCGCTTTCGCGAAGACCCTCGGGGTCAACGTGACCGGGACCTTCCTCGTGAGCCAGGCCGTGGGTCGTCACATGCTGGCGGCCGGCCACGGCAAGATCGTCAACATGGCCTCGCAGGCGGGCAGTGTGGCGCTGGACGACCACGCGGCATACTGCGCGTCCAAGTTCGCCGTGATCGGCCTGACCAAGGTGCTCGCCTCCGAGTGGGGACCTCGGGGGGTGACCGTCAACACCGTGTCGCCGACGGTCGTCCTCACCGACCTCGGGCGCAAGGCGTGGGAGGGACCGAAGGGCGACGCCCTCAAGGCGCAGATCCCGACGGGCCGGTTCGCCCTGCCCGAGGAGATCGCGGCGGCCGTGCTGTTCCTCTGCTCCGACGCCTCCGACATGATCAACGGCGCCGACCTGCTCGTCGACGGTGGCTACAGCATCCGCTGATCTGCTCTGCGTCGACGCGGTCACCCGAGGGGCGTCGTCGGGACGGTAATGTCGTCGTCCAGGCCGTTCACGGGGAGTCGGGCAGATGGCGGGGGAGCACGTGCGAGAACGACGCCGGCGCCGGTGAAGCTCGTCGTCATTGGCGTGTTCGTTGCGCTCATCAGTGGACTGGTCGGCACCCGCAGTTTCATTCTGCTGGCCAAACGCCGGGGTTGGGGTCAGCTCGTCCGTGACGACGGTCCGACCAGTCACCACACCAAGCGCGGCACGCCCCAGATGGGCGGCATCGTGATCATCGCCAGTTCGGTGCTGGGCTACGCCCTGGCGCATGTGCTTGCGGGGTCCGGACCGACCGTGTCCGGGTTGCTCGTGCTCTTCCTGATGGTCGGAATCGGTTTCGTCGGCTTTCTGGACGACTGGACCAAGATCTCCCATGATCGTTCGCTCGGCCTGCGGTCGGCGGAAGAGCTCTTCGGTCAGACCGTCGTCGCGGTCATCTTCGCCATCCTGGCCACCAGGTTCTCCCGGGATGGCGTCACCCCGGCGAGCTATCGCATCTCGTTCGTGCGCGACACGTGGTTCAACCTCGCCTTCGCCGGAACCGTCATTGGGCTCATCCTCTTCGTGCTGTGGGCAAATCTGATGAATACCGGCGCCAGCAACGGAGTGAAACCTCACCGATGGCCTGGATGGTCAGGCAGCTGGTGCCTGCGTGATGGTGTTCGGCGCCTACGTGCTGATCAGCGTCTGGTAGTTCAACCAGAACTGCCAGTTCGTGAACTCGTCCACCTGCTACGGCGTGCGTGATCCGCTTGACCTGGCGGTGGTCGCCGCGTGCGTGATGGGTGCTTGCTTCGGCTTCCTCTGGTGGAATGCCGCCCCGGCCAAGATCTTCATGGGCGACACCGGCTCTCTCGGGCTGGGCGGGGCACTTGCCGGCTTGGCGATCATGACCCGCACCGAGCTGTCGATGATCATCCTCGGTGGTCTCTTCGTGCTGGAGACGCTTTCGGTGATCCTGCAGGTGGGCTACTTCACGTTGACGAAGCGCAGCAACGGCGGCGTCGGTAAGCGGTTGTTTCCGGATCACGCCGATTCACCACCATTTCGAGATGCTCGGCTGGGAGCAGATCACCGTCACGATCCGCTTCTGGATCATCTGCGGTGTATGCGTTGCTGCGGGCCTGGGAGCGTTCTACGCCGAGTGGGTCGTCGGCGGCAGGTGACTCAATCGATCGTGGGCACACCACGGCATGGTCGGAATCGTTAACGGGTAGCGCTGACCACAGCGGGATGTGGTCAGCACTACCCGTTGACGGCTACCCGTGCTGATGTGGCCCGGTCAGCGGACCGGGCGGCGGTAGAGCTCGGAGTGGTCCGGGACGACGACCTCCGTCTCGACGACCTCCGGCTCGACGTCGTCGAGGGCGGCCACCTCGTCGGCCCACGGGATCAACACACCGGCACCGCTCGAGTCCGGTTGCGGTGTCTCGTCGCTCGTCGTCAGCCCGCTGCGCAGCACCCAGGCGATCAGCCCGGCGAGGACCGCAAGGACGAGGCAGAGCATCAGCTGCGGACCGTTGACGAGGTCGTGGTCCCAGAAGCTGGTGGCGGCCGTGCGGGTCAGCATGAACCATCCGACGGCCACGGTCAGCGGGCCGGACAGCTCCACCAGGAACAGGAGGACAGCGAGGCCCACGCCGACGAGGCGGAGCCGGTCAGGGACCGCTGATGGGTGGTCCCGCCGGCCGAGCACGACCACGGTGGAGGCGACGAGCGCCGCGAGCGTGGCCCAGCTCGACGCGCCTCCGGGGCCGACCATGACCCACCAGGTCGCCCGGTCCACGAACCGGGTCATGACCAGGACCTGGCCGTCATAGGGGCCGGCGCCGGTGAAGCAGACGTAGAGGGTGCGCAGCATCAGCGCGAGCCCCGCACCCGCAGTGACGAGCAGGACGGGGGCCATCCACCCCGGCAACGGTGAGGCGAAGACTTCTTTCGGCGGTGCGGCCGCCGGTGGGGCTGCGGTCGACGGTGCAGCGGTCGGTGGGGCTTCTGGAGTGACGCGTGTTCCTGACATGGTGACTTCCCGGGTCCAACGGCAGCCGGAGATGGAGCGACCGGGTTGACCGAAATGAACCTCTCAGGTCAGCCCTGTTCCATCGGGGGTCTCGGATGGTCGACGGGTTATGACACGCGAAAACGCCTGTCAGGCGGCGAGATTGGGGTCGTTCACAGTGTCTCGCGAAACCGTCCCAACGGGGTGCCCGACCTTCGTTAGCATTGCACAAGGCTTCCGTGGTGTCTGCGGTTTGCGACGACGGAAAAAGTCAGCGAGCCGGTCGGGCTGGCGTCGGTGAGGCGGCCGGGAGCAGCTCGCCGACGGGGACCTCGGCCGCGAGCCGGTTGCCGGTGGGCGCCAAGGGGCAGGCCCACGCAGGGTCGTAGGTGCAGGACGGGTTGTAGGCGAAGTTGAGATCCACGACCCACCGCTCGCCAGGACCGCTCACGCCGCCGCGCCCGTCCGCCCGCCCCAGGTCGGCGCCCTTGACGGTGTCGAGGAGATAGCGCCCGGCGCCGTAGGTCGAGCGGCCGGCCGTCGCATCGCGCAGCGGGACGAAGAACCCGTTGCCGTAGGACGCCAGCCACCAGACGTCGAGCGAGCCGAGACCCGGCAGCTCGAAGCGGCCGACCCGGTCGAAGGGGACCGCGCCGTCGGTGCCGGTCTGCGGAGCCCAGCGCTCGGGATCGGCGGGCAGCATCGGGAGCTCGAAGCGCATCGCCGGGTCGTATGCCGCGTGCTGCAGCACCTGCCCCGGCTGCCGGGGTGAGGCGGGGTGGGTCGCGAACAACACCGACCGGCCTGCAGCCCAGACCGCATGGGCGGCAACGGGATCGGGCTCGGCGCGGACCGCGGCATACAGGTCGTGGACCGCCCGCCGCCACGACGCGACGGCGAGGGACCACGCCGGTTGCGGTCTCAGGCTGTCGTCGTCTTCGTCGCTGCTGCCCATCCGGCCATCATGCCCCGCCGCCGTGAGGGAGCCGACGTGGGCGCCTCGAGGACTCCGGCCAACGCGTCGTCGAGGAGTGCGTCGACGGTCTCCTCCGCGTCAAAACGGTTGGCCCCGATCCCGCCGGTCGGACCGCGCTTGGCCCAGCCGACGACGTAGAGCCCGGGGACCGGTGCGGTGGTCTCGGGGTCGATGACCCTGCCCTCCTGGCGGGGCACGCGGCCCGCGTCCTCGTCGAACGGCATCCCGCGCAGCTCCCTCCCGACCCGGCCGATCGAGGTCACCACGAGCCCGGCCGCGAGGTCACGCCCGGCGACTCCGTGGAGGCGCACCCCGACGACACGGGTCGCGCCGAGGATCTCCTGCGGCGTCGACCCGAAGCGCAGCACGATGCGGCGGGCGTCCGGCGCAGCGTCCCAGTCGATGTGCTCGCGCTCCACGCCGTGCAGGGCACCGGCCGGTCCGGCGGCTGCGATGGTCTCCGCCACGCCCGGTGTGTCGTCGACGACGAGCCCGACACCGGGCAGGTGGCGCAAGGCCTCGAGCTCTGCCCAGGTGTATGCCGCGTGCTCCGGCCCGCGGCGCCCCAGGACGACCACCTCACGAACCCGGCTGGCCTGCAACGCTGCTCGGACCTGAGGATCGAGCTCGGACGGCAGCGTCTCCGGATCGCTCACGAGGAGCCGGGCGACGTCGAGTGCGACGTTGCCGTTGCCCACGACGACGGCCCGCTCCACGGCGAGGTCCGGCGCGGTGGCGTCGGGGTGGCCGTTGACCCAGCGCGAGAAGTCACCGGCGGACAGGGACCCGGGCAGGGACTCCCCGGGGATGCCGAGCCGGCGGTCGTCCGGGGCGCCGACGGCAGCGATCACGGCATGGTGCGACCGGCGCAGCTCGGCGAGCGTCACGTCAGCGCCGACCTCGGTGCCGAGCCGCAACGACAGCCGGGGATGGTGGAACAACCAGGCGAAGGTCTCGCCGACCCGCTTGGTCGACGGGTGGTCGGGAGCCACGCCATAGCGCACGAGGCCCCCGGCGACCCGCTCCCTGTCGATCATCGTCACGTGGGCCTCGGTGGTGCGCAGCACCGTCTGGGCCGTGTAGCAGGCCGCTGGCCCGGTGCCGATGATCGCCACCCGCAGGCCGGCGAACGAGGTGGGCAGCGACCGGGCGAAGCGGGAGGGTGCCCAGGCGGGATCGGCCGGGCGCCCCTCGTAGTGGGCCCGGTTGCGCTCGGCGAAGTGGGCCAGCGGCGCCGTCAGCTTGTCGATCGGGAAGATCGCGTCGACAGGACAGGCGCTGGCGCAGGCGCCGCAGTCGATGCACGACCTCGGGTCGATGTAGAGCATCTCGGTCCGCCCGAAGTCGGGCTCGTCCGGTGTCGGGTGGATGCAGTTGACCGGGCAGACGGAGACGCAGTGGGCGTCGTTGCAGCAGGACTGCGTGATCGCGAAGGTCATCGGGGGACTCTCGTGGTCGGGAGCGGCGGGCGGGTGGCGGGGGGCGTGCGCTGAGCCGGCGGGGTGGGGGACGAGACTCAGAGCATGTGCAGGCGCTGGTAGATCCGCCGCGCCGGACCGGTGAGCAGCCCTGTCTCGCCGAGGAACTCCATCAGGTGCGCCGAGCTGCTGCGCATCATCGATGCGTGGTGGGCGTTGGTGCGGGCTGCCTCGATGGCGCGCGCGGGGTCGAGCCCGGCGGCCGCATACACGTCCTTGTTGACGAGGTTGCCGACGATGACCGAGGCGACGATCGAGATGAGCAGCGCGCTGTGGTGGCGCCGGAGGGTGCCGACGCCCACGAGCGAGGCCTTCATCTCCTCACGGGCGAAGGTCATGTGCCGCGACTCCTCGACGACGTGGATCCGGCTGGTGTCCTTGATGATCGGCAGGATCCGGTCGTCCCTCATGAGGTCGCGCTGCATGATGTCGAGGACCTCTTCGGCGACGAGGACCCCGCCGTAGGCACTCTCGCCGGTGGCCAGCGTCTTGTATCCGCGGGCCAGCTCGATCGCGGTGCGGGTGGGGTAGTAGGCCGCGATCCCCATCTTCTCCATGGCGCGGGCGAACATGATCGAGTGGCGGCACTCGTCGGCGATCTCGGTGAGACCGAACTGGAACTCGGCGCGGCCCGGGTCGGTGGCGTAGAGGTCGCGCAGCACCATCTGCTGCAGGATCATCTCGAACCAGATGCCGGTGCTCATGATCGAGCTCATCTCATGGCGGGTGAGGGTGACCCGCTGCTCCTCGCTCATGGTGTCCCAGAGCGGCGTGCCGTAGAGGGTCGACCACTCGGGGCTGAGCCCGTAGAGGGTCGGGTCGAGCGGTGCGTCCCAGTCGACCTCGGTCATCGGGTCGAAGGACAGCAGCCGGCTCGACTCGAGCAGGCGCGTCGCGACGTCGTCATCGACCCGGGAGACGGGGGAGGTGCGGGTGACGCGGGTGGGGGTGGTGGTCATGAGGGGTCCTTGTCCTTAGGCCATCAAGCATGTGACATGAATGATGACACATAGCGGCGGGCGAGGTCTAGACCCCACAACACCCGGATAGGCTGGCGCTCGTGCCTCGACCGGTGATCGCCGTCCTCAACGGCCCCAACCTCAACCTGCTCGGCGAGCGCGAGCCCGCGGTCTACGGCTCCGAGACCCTCGCCGATGTGGAGCGCCGCTGCCGCGCGCACGCCGATGGCCTCGGCTTCGACGTCGACTTCCGGCAGAGCAACCACGAGGGTGACCTCGTCACGGCGGCGCAGGAGTGCCGGCACGCGGTGGGCATCGTCGTCAACGCCGGTGCCTACACGCATACCTCCATCGCCCTGCGGGACGCGTTGGCGATGGCGCAGGGCCCGGTCGTCGAGGTGCATCTCACCAATGTCCATGCGCGAGAGGCGTTCCGGCACCACTCTTACCTCAGCGAGCTTGCCGCCGCGGTCATCGTCGGCTGCGGGCCGCAGGGCTACGAGTTCGCGATCAGCGCGATCGCGACGAGGGTCGCAGCGGCCTGACCCGCGACCGCAACTGCCCCCGCGCCGGTATGCCGCGTCAGCAGCTCGGGCTGGGCGTCGTCACCGGGGTCTTGGGCGCCGGCGTCAGCGCCGCGAAGGTCTTGCCGAGCACCAGGTCGACCGAGGCGTCGGCGCGCGCGTCCGTCACCGGCACCGACCCGGCGACGAGGGTCTGCACCAGGGCGCCCGCCGCGGCGCCGTTCGGCCCGAACCGGATCTCTGCCGGTCCGGCGACCGACTTGCTCAACGGGTCGTTCGCGATGGTCCCCACGACGTAACCGCGCGCTTTGACGAGCTTTGCCGTCTCGGCCGCGAGCCCGGCGCGGCTCGTGGCGTTGTAGACGTTGACGGTGACCTGGGAGGGAGCCAGTGCGGGGGCTGCAGGCGCCTTCGGCGCGACCGGCTTGGCCCCGGGGGCGGCCTTCGCCGCCGTGGTGGTCTTCGAGGTGGGACAGCCGCTGGCCGTCGCCGGGGTGGCCCCGTCGAAGTAGTGGCTCGCGGCGAGCTTGAAGGCGAAAGCGAGCCCGGCCACGACGATGATCAGGGTGATCGCCGTGCGGCGGCGTCGGCGGGCCCGCCTCGAGGAACCGGACTCGACCACATAGCTCATCGGCGCACCTCCTTCACTACGGACGTCATGGTCTGCGGATCGGCTGGATCGGTGTCCTGCGGCGGCACTCGGGTCGGACGGCTAGTCAAGCACGAGGACACGGGCGTGGAGGGTGGCGCGCTGCTGGAGGGCCGCCCGCAGGGCCCGGTGGAGGCCGTCCTCGAGGTAGAACTTCCCCTCCCACTCGACGACGTGCGCGAACAGGTCGCCGTAGAACGTGGAGTCCTCGGCCAGCAGCATCACCAGGTCGAGGTTGCGCTTGGTGGTGACGAGATCCTGGAGCCGCACCATCCGCGGAGGGACGTCGGACCAGTCGCGGGTCGTGACGTGGCCGTGGTCGGGATAGGGGCGGGAGTCGCCGACGGCCTTGAAGATCACGGGCGTCAGTGTAGGCAAACGAGAGCGGACCGACGTGGGACGAGTCCGGCTAGAGTTCGAATCGTGACTCAACCGACGACGACCCCGCCACCGGCCCAGGCCTCCTCGGCCTCCCCCGCAGGCGCCTCTCCAGCCGTCCCCGCGGCCGTCCCCGAGACCATCGCGCAGGTCATGGCCGGCTACTCCTTCGCCGGACCGGCGCTCGAGTTCGGGGCCGCCGTCGTCGACGACCAGCCCTACCCCGACGCGAAGGTCCGGATCCCCCTCGGCGTGCTCAACCGGCACGGTCTCGTCGCCGGGGCCACCGGCACCGGCAAGACCAAGACCCTGCAGCTGATGGCCGAGCAGCTCTCCGGCCAGGGCGTGCCCGTCTTCCTCGCCGACGTCAAGGGTGACCTCTCGGGGATGGCCGTCGCGGGCGAGTCGAACGACAGGATCACCACTCGCGCGGCGAGCATCGGGGAGGAGTGGGCGGCCACGGCATACCCGTGCGAGTTCCTGTCCCTCGGCGGGATGGGCAAGGGCATCCCCGTCCGCGCGACGATCACCTCCTTCGGGCCCGTGCTGCTGAGCAAGGTGCTCGGCCTCAACGCGACCCAGGAGTCGAGCCTCGGGCTGGTGTTCCACTACGCCGACCAGAACGGCCTCGCGCTGCTCGACCTCAAGGACCTGCGCGAGGTGATCCAGCACCTCACCTCGGACGAGGGCAAGGCCGACCTCAAGTCGCTCGGCGGGCTCTCGTCGGCGACGGCCGGCGTGATCCTGCGCGAGCTCATCGGGTTTGCCGACCAGGGCGCGGAAGCCTTCTTCGGCGAGACGGAGTTCGACTCGGCCGAGCTGCTGCGCCTCGCGCCCGACGGTCGGGGCATGGTCACGATCCTCGAGCTGCCGGCGGTCCAGGACCGGCCGGCGCTGTTCTCCACCTTCCTGATGTGGCTGCTCGCCGACCTCTTCCACGACCTGCCCGAGATCGGCGACCCCGACAAGCCCAAGCTGGTCTTCTTCTTCGACGAGGCGCACCTGCTCTTCGACAGCGCGTCCAAGAGCTTCCTCGACGCGATCCAGCAGACGGTGCGCCTCATCCGCTCCAAGGGGGTCGGCATCTTCTTCGTGACCCAGTCGCCCAAGGACGTGCCCTCCGCCGTGCTCGCGCAGCTCGGCAACCGCGTCCAGCACGCCCTGCGCGCCTTCACCCCCGACGACGCGAAGGCGCTCAAGGCCGCGGTCTCCACCTGTCCCCACAGCGGCTACGACCTCGGGACCCTGCTGACGTCGCTCGGCACGGGCGAGGCCGTGATCACGGTGCTGTCCGACAAGGGTGCGCCGACGCCGGTGGCCTGGACCCGGATGCGCGCCCCGCAGTCGCTGATGGCGCCGTCGCCGGACGCGGTCATGGACGCGATCGTCGCCGCGTCACCCCTGGCCAGGTATGCCGCGGTCGTCGACCGCGAGTCGGCCTACGAGAAGCTGCAGGCCAGGCTGCAGACGGCTCCGACACCGGAGCAGGCGGCGGGGCAGGCGACCGGGCAGGCGGCCGGGCAGGCGCCGGACGGCCCCCAGGATGCTGCCCCGGCGCCGCGGGCGCCGCGGGCGCCCAAGGAGGAGCCGTCGATGGTGGAGAAGGTCGTCGCGTCCTCGGCGTTCCGGTCGATGGTGCGCTCGGCCGGCACGGTCATCGGCCGGGAGATCACCCGGAGCCTCTTCGGCACGGCGCGCCGCAGCCGGTAGCGTCAGATCCGGCGCTTTCGCCTGATGAGAACCGTCGCTCGGCTAGGTTGACCCCTATGCCCGCGCGGAAGAAAACCCCTGTGCCCGACGGTGCGTCCGTCACTGAGTCACCCGCCGGCCTCCTCGTCCGGCTGCGTGGACTGCGACCGTCGCTGTCGCCCGCCGAGGACCGCGTGGCCGAGTGCGTGCTCGCCGACCCCCGCGCCGCGGCCGGTCTGACGATCAGCGAGCTCGCTGTCCAGGCCAAGACGTCCGAGACGACCGTCCTGCGGTTCTGCAAGCGGCTGGGCCTGCCCGGCTACCCGCAGCTGCGCCTGGCGCTGGCGGCCGAGTCGGCCCAGCCCCGGTCGCGGATCGTGGCCGACACCGACATCAACGAGGGCGACACGGTCGACGACATCATCGCCAAGATCGCCTTCGCCGACGCGAGCGCCGTCGAGGAGACCGCGGCCCAGCTCGACCGCGGCGCGCTCACCCGCGCGGCCGACGCCATCGCGGGGGCCGGGCGCATCGACCTCTACGGCATCGGTGCGAGCGCGATCGTCGGGACCGACGCCCAGCAGAAGCTGCACCGGATCGGGGTGGTCGCCTTCTTCTGGAACGACCCGCACAGCTGCCTGACGAGCGCGACCCTGCTGCACCGGGGCGACGTGGCGATCGGCATCTCGCACTCCGGCACGACCCGGGAGACGATCGAGGCGCTCTCCAAGGCGCGTTCCCAGGGTGCGACCACGATCGCCCTGACCAACTTCCCCCTGTCGCGGCTCGCCGCGGGCGCGGACATCGTCCTCACGACCGCCGCGCGCGAGAACTCGCTGCGCTCGGGCGCGACGGCGAGCCGGATCGCCGCGCTCACGGTGATCGACTGCCTCTACATCGCCGTGGCCCAACGTGACCTGGCCCGCGTGCAGCAGGCGATCACCGACACCCGGGAGGCCGTCGCCTCCCACCACGTCGAGCACTGAGCCGGGGCCGCGAGGTGGGCCGGGGGGGGAGGGTATACCTGGACCGGTTTCAGCAGTCAGCAATTCACTAAATTGACGGCCCACTCGACAGAAAGTAACCTCAGAGGGTGATGACCGAGGTGCACGTGACCGCTCCCACCGAGGAGCGGAACGCCGCCTCCGAGCGCATCGACCGGCTGGCCAGCCTCGAGGTGCTCCAGCTGCTCAACGGCGCGGACGCGGCGGTCGCGCCTGCCGTCGCCGCGGTCCTGCCCGAGCTCGCCCTGCTCGTCGAGGAGACGGTCGACCGGCTGCGCCTGGGAGGGTCCGTACACTACGTCGGCGCCGGCACCTCGGGTCGGCTCGCGGTGCTCGACGCCGCCGAGCTCCGGCCGACCTTCAACGCGCCGAAGGGGATGTTCGTCGCCCACCATGCCGGGGGGCGCGCCGCCCTGACCGACGCGGTGGAGGACGTGGAGGACGATGTGGACGCGGGTCGGGCGGAGGCCCGTGACTTCGAGCCGGGGGACGTCGTCATCGGGCTGGCCGCGTCCGGGCGGACACCCTTCGTGCGCGGCGCCCTCGAGGCGGCTCGCGAGCGTGGCTGCCTGACCGCGCTGGTCACCGCCAACCCCGGCGCCGAGCTCGCGTCCCTCGTCGACCACCTCATCGCTCCCGACACCGGACCCGAGGTCGTCACCGGATCGACCCGGCTCAAGGCCGGCACGGCGCAGAAGCTCGTGCTCAACGGCTTCTCCACGACGGTGATGATCCGGCTGGGCCATACCTGGGGCAACCTCATGGTGGACGTCGTCGCCAGCAACGCCAAGCTGCGCGGCCGGGTGGTCCGGATCCTCTGCGAGGCCACCGGGGTCGACGAGGTCACCGCCCATGCGGCGCTCGAGGACGCGGGCGGTGAGCTCAAGCCCGCGTTGCTGGCCCTGCTCGCGGGGATCGGCGCCGTGGAGTCGCGCATCCTGCTGACGGAGCACCACGGGTCGATCGCCGAGGCCCTCGGGTCGTTGTCTGCGACCGCCTGACCGCCTGGTCCCCCCTGGTCCCCCCTGGT